>DASUNU010000150.1:0-22951 GCA_036276995.1 Solirubrobacterales bacterium | reverse complement strand
GTCGAAGCGGGCCTGCGCGCGGTCCAGGTCTTTGCCGGCTCGCCGGCGAAAGAGGCGGGGATCGCCCCGGGCGACACGGTGGTCGCGGTCGACGGTGAGTCGATCGCCGGCCAGAGCAGCACCGAGGCGACGCAGAAGATCAAGGGGCCGGAAGGGACCGAGGTGACGCTCGGGGTGCGCGACGGCGAGACGGGCAAGGTGCGCCAGCTGCGCCTGACCCGGGCTGAGGTGGCGCTGCCCAACGTCAGCAGCAGGGTCGAGGAGGTGGACGGACAGAAGCTTGGCTACGTGCGCATGCTCAGCTTCAGCGAAGGAGTCCACGCGCTGCTCGCCAACGCGGTGCGCAAGGTCGAGCGCGAAGGGGCGGAGGGAGTCGTGCTCGATCTGCGCGGCAATCCGGGTGGCCTGCTCGACGAGGCGGTGCTGAGCGCCAGTATCTTTCTGCCCGAGGGCGAGGTCGTGGTCACCACCGAGTCGCGCACCCAGGGCCGCGGCGTCCACAAGACCGTCGGCGGCAACCTGGCGGAGCGGCCGCTGGTGGTGCTGATCGACCGCGGCACCGCCTCGGCGGCCGAGATCCTTGCCGCCGCCCTGGCCGACAACGCCGACTCGCCGGTGGTCGGCACCCGCTCCTTCGGCAAGGGGGTCTTCCAGGAGGAGAAACGGCTCGCCAACGGCGGTGCGCTGAAGCTGACGGTCGGTGAGTACTTCACCCCGGATGGGGTCAACCTGGCGCGCAGCCGCGGCATCCACCCCGAGGTCAAGGTCAGCGACGACCCGGAAACCGCGGCCGACGAGGGGAAAGAGCGGGCGCTCGGCGTGCTGGCCGGTCAGGTCGGGGAATGAGCCGGCGGCGGCAGCCGCGTCCTGGGCGGGCCGAGCGGGCGCGGGCCCGCAGCAAGGAGCCGGTCGCGCGCCGGGCCGAGCGCCGTGACCGGCGCAACCCCGGCGAGGGGCTGCCGAAGGCGCGTGACGCGGTGGCGGCGATGCTGCGCGAGGAGCTCGGCTTCCGCGGCTTCAGCGCTGCGCTCGAGCGCGAGGCGGAGGCGGCGGCGAGCGCGGCCGCGGAGCACTCCAGTGCCCGCCGCGACCTCACCGCGCTCGCCACCTTTACCGTCGATCCGGCCAGTGCCCGCGACTTCGACGACGCCGTCTCGGCCCAGCGCGAGGGGGCGGGGGCGCGGGTCTGGATCCATATCGCCGACGTCGCTGCCCACGTGCGGCCGGGCTCGCCGCTCGACCTGGAGGCGCGGCGGCGCGGCAACAGCACCTACGTCCCCGGCGCGGTCGAGCCGATGCTGCCGCACGCGCTCAGCAGCGACGCCTGCAGCCTCGCGCCCGGGGTCGAGCGGCTGGCGGTGACCGCGGAGATCGAGCTGGGGCCGGGGATGACGCCGCTGCGCACCCGCTTCTACCGCAGCCGCATCTGCTCCGACGCCCGCCTCGACTACGACCAGCTCGACCTGATCTTCGCCGGCCGTGCCGCCGCGCCCGCGGGGGTCGAGGAACCGCTGGAAGCGGCGCGTGACGTCGCCCGCGGCCTCGGCGAGCAGCGCGGCGCCAGCAGCCTCGAGGTCGAATCGCGCGAGCCCGAGTTCCGCTTCGACCCCGCCGGCAACGTGGTCGGCGCCCACCGCGTGCCGCAGACCGAGGCGCACCGGCTGATCGAGCGGCTGATGATCCTCACCAACGAGCAGGTCGCCGAGCGCTTGCAGAGCGAGCGGGTGCCGGCGATCTACCGCGTTCACGCGGCGCCGGACCCGACCCGGGTCGAGCGCCTGATCGAGCAGCTGGCGGCGCTGGGGGTGCCGACGCCGCCGCTGGGTCAGGGGCTCTCGGCCCAGCAGGCGGGAGTCGTCGCTGCCGAAGCGAGCCGGCTCGCCAAGCGCGAGGCCGAGCGGCGCGGTCACGGCCTCGGGGCGTATACATCTCTTGTGCTCCGATCGCTCAAGCAGGCCTCATACAGCGAGCGCAACAGCGGCCACGCCGGCCTCGGCAGCTCCGCCTACACCCACTTCACCTCGCCGATCCGGCGCTACCCCGACCTGCTCGTGCACCGGGCGCTGCTGGCAACGCTGGGCGAGGGGGAGGAGGCGCCGCGCCTGTCCGCGGCGCGCGAGGTCGCGACCGACTGCTCGGCCCGCGAGCGCGAGTCGGCGAAGCTCGAGCACGGCGCCGACGACATCTGCGCCGCCTACCTGCTCGAACGCGAGCTGGCCGAGCGCGGCCCAGACGCCGAGTTCGCGGGCGAGATCTCCGGGGTGATCCGGGCCGGCGCCTTCGTCGCCTTCGGCGGCGAGCTGGGCGACGCCTACGAGGGGATGCTGCCGGCGCGGCGCCTGCCGGGCGGCCGCTGGGAGCTCGACAAAGCCGAGGTAGCCCTGGTCGAGCGTGGCTCGAAGGCGGCGCTGCGGCTGGGCGACCCGGTCAAGGTGCGGGTCACCGGCGTGGATCCGGTCCGCGGGCGGGTCGACCTGGGGCTGGGCGATGGCTAAGAAGCAGAAGAAGAAACGCGAGCCGGCCTCCGGCGACGTCGTCACCAATCGCCGCGCCCGCCACAAATTCGAGTGGGTGGAGAAGCTCGAGGCGGGGATCGTCCTGCGCGGCTCCGAGGTGAAGGCGCTGCGCGGCGGCAAGGCCCAGATGACCGACGCCTACGCGGTCGTCGACGACGGCGAGGTCTGGCTGCGCAAGCTGCACATCCCGCCCTATGAGTTCGCGACCAGCGACGCGCACGAGCCCGACCGCCCGCGCAAGCTGCTGCTGCACCGCGAGGAGATCGAGCGCCTGATCGGCAAAACGGCGCAGAAAGGGCTGACCCTGATCCCGACTCGGATCTACTTCAAGGGGCCGCGGGCCAAGGTCGAGCTCGCCCTGGCCCGGGGCAAGGAGGGTCGCGACCGCCGCCGCGAGATCGCCGATCGCGACGTCCGCCGCGAGGTCGAGCGCGAGTTCAAGAGCCGGATGCGCTGAGCGCGGACGGCCGCCTCGAACGTCAGTCCGCATGCAAGCGCGGCAGAGGCTTGCATCGGCCGCCCCACGTGTAAGGATGCAGCAGATGCGGACCCGTCTGCTTTTTTCGACTTGCTTCGCCGCCCTGCTCGCCGCCTCGGCTCTGGTGCCCGCGGTGGCCAGCGCCGAGTCCGTCCCGGACAAGGTGAGCGACTACGTCAGCGACCACACCAGCTACTTCGTCGCCGGCCTGCTGGCCGCGATTCTGCTCCTGCTGCTGGTCGTCAACGTGACCCAGCGCCGGGCCAAGGAAAAGGAGAAGGCGAACGCCGCCAAAGCCGGCTCCGCGCCGGGCGCACCGCCAGCGGCGTCGTCCACGCCGCCGCCGACCCCGGGTCTGACGCCGCCGCCCGCCCCTGCCTCCGCGCCGCCGCCGACCGCCGAGATGGCGGCCGTGCCGCCGCCCCCGGGGGCGGCGCCCGCCGCGCCTGGCGCGATCCCGCCCGCGCCTGTCGCCGTCCCGCCCGCGCCCGGCCAGCCCGAGAGCGTCAAGGACCGGCGCCGCCGCGTGCGCCAGGAACAGAGCGCCAAGCGCAACCAGCAGCGCCAGCAGCGTCGCGAAGAGATCGAGCGGCGCAAGCGCGAGCGCGCCGCCCAGCGGGCGCAGAAGCGCGGCGCCCCGGCCCCGCCCACGGTCGCCGCACCGGGTGTGCCCGGTCAGGCGCCCGCGCCCGCGGCGCCGGCGCCCAAGCAGAAGAGCTTCTTCGGGATCAAGTACGGCGGCGGCAAGCAGAAGCGTGAAGCGGCGATGGCCGAGCAGCGCCTGGCGGCCGCCCGTGCGGCCCAGGAGCGGGAGCTGGCCCAGGCCGGCGGCGCGCCTGGGGCGCCGCCTCCGGCCCCGGCTGCACCAGCGCCGCTGACCCAGGTCGCGCCGTTGCCGCCGTCCCAGGCCGACACCCAGTCGATCCCGGCGGTGCCGCCGCCCGGCGGCGCGGTTACCCCGGCGCCTCCGGAGTACGACCCCTTGGCGGCCGAACAGCGCGTCCGCGACAAGGTCGAGGAGGTGCGCTTCGAGGAGCAGCGGATCCGGGCCGAGGCCGACCGCCGCCTCGCCACCGGCGAGTTCCCGGCGCAGGCGCCCGTCCAGCCGGTGGCGCCGATGCCGGACCTGCGCAGCGCCGAGCAGAAGCTGCAGGAAGACCGCGAGGCGCAGGAGCGTTCGCTGGCCGAAGCCGAGCAGCGCTTGCGCGAGATCGAGGAGCGGACCAAAGCGGCCGAACAGCGCGCCGCCGAGGCGAAACGTTTGGAGGGGCTGCGCGCGGAGGAGGAGACCCGTCAGCAGCGCCTGCATGAGATGCAGCAGAGCGTCGCCGCCGCCGAAGAGCGCGCCCGTGAGGCCGAGCGGCGGGCGGCCGAGGCGGAGCAGGCCGTGGTCCAGTCGGTGCAGAGCTTCTCCCCGCCGCCGCAGTTCCAGCAGCAGGAGCAGCCGTATCCGCCAGCTCCCGCCCCCGCGCCGCCGGCGCCACCGGTCCCGGGACCGGAGCCGACTCCGCCGCCAGCCCCCTTCCCGCCGCAGCCCCCGGCGCCGCCGGTCCCCGCGCCGCCGACCCCGCCGCCACCGCCCGCGCCGGTTCCACCGCCCGCCCCCGACCCAACCCCGCCGCCGCTGCCGGGCCCGGAGCCGACCCCGCCGCCTCCACCACCGCCCGCGCCGCCGGAGCCATCGCTGCCGCCCGCGGCCGCAGGTGCATCGGCTGGAGCCGCGGGCTCGATCAACCTCAACACGGTCACCTTCGAGCAACTGCGCGAGCAGAACCTCTCGGTCACCCAGGCGACCAGGCTGCTCGCCCACCGCGAGCGCCTCGGCGGCTTCCAGTCGGTCGACGACCTCGACCAGGTCGCCGGCTTCCCGGGCGATCTCCTGGTCGATCTCAAAGGCCGCTCGACCGTCTAGCGGTCGGCGTTCCCGCTACGCCCCTTCTTCGTACTTCTCCACCAGCTTCAGCCAGACCTCGCTGCGGCTGGGGTAGGCCGCGACGGCGTGGCGCAGGCGGGTCAGGGGGACCTCGCCGACGATCGCCACGGTAGCGGCGTGCAGGAAGTCGGCGGTCTCGAAGCCGGTGAAGGTGGCGCCGACGATCGTCCCGCTGGCCCGGTCGACGACGATCCGTGCGGTTCCGCCGGTGTCCTTGCCCTGGAAGCTGGCTCCGGCGCTGCCGTCGGTGGGGACGTCGATGGCGCGGGCGTCGAGGCCGGCCTCGCGCGCCTGGGCCAGGGTCTTCCCGGCCGCCGCCACTTGCGGGTCGGTGAAGGTGACGCGGGGTGAGCCGATCGCTTCGGCGCCCGCCTCGACCGCGCGCCCGAGCAGGTTCTCGGCCGCGATCCAGGCCTGGTACTTGCCCATGTGGGTGAAGAGGGCGCGGCCGTTGACGTCGCCGATCGCGTAGAGCCAGTCGCGCCCGCTGACCCGGAGGCGGTCGTCGGTAGTGAGGAAGCCGCGCTCGTCGGCCTCGATTCCGGCCGCGTCGAGGCAGAGCTCAGCGGTGTGCGGCTTGCGCCCCACGGCCAGCAGCAGCTCCGCGCCCTCGGCCCTGCCGCCGTCGTCGAGGTGGACGATCGCGCCGGCGCCGCCGGCCTCGATCCGCTCGGCTTTGACGCCGGTGCGGACATCGACGCCGAAGCGTTCGCGCAGCGCCGCGCCGACTTCCTCGCCGGCGAAGGGCTCATCGCGCGAGAGCAAGTGGGGACCCCCCTCGACCAGGGTCACCTTGGTCCCGAGCGAGGACCAGGCCTGGGAGAGCTCGCTGCCGACCGGGCCGCCGCCGAGCACGACCATGCTCTCCGGCACCTGCTTGGCGGTGGTCGCGTCGCGGTTGTTCCAGGGCCGGACCGAGTCGAGGCCGGGGATCGGCGGCATCGCGGCGCCGCTGCCGGTGGAGACGACCACGGCCTTGCCGGCGCTGAGCTCGTCATCGGCGATCGCGACCCGGCGCTCGCCGGTGAACCTGGCCTCGCCCCGGTAGAGGTCGATCCCGCGTTCTTCCAGCCAGGGCAACTGGCCGGAGTCGTCGCGGTCGTGGATCACCTCGTCGCGGCGGTCGAGCACCGCCCGCGGGTCGAGCTGCTCCCCGGCCGGGACGCCGGGGATGCGCTGCGCCTCGGTCAGCACATCGGCGGGGCGGAGCAGCGCCTTCGAAGGCATGCAGGCGTAGTAGGAGCATTCGCCGCCGATCAGGTCGCGCTCGACGATCGCGACGCTGAGGCCACCGTCGGCCAGTCGCCCGGCGCAGACCTCGCCCGCCGGGCCGGCGCCGAGCACGATCGCGTCGTAGGAGCGCTCACTCATCGCCGAACACCGTACCCCCTGTCCCAGACCTGCACACGTGGCCGGGACGAGACGCCGGGCGCGTACAATCGAAGGCGCAGTGCACGGGGGCGACAGGCTTCGACGTGGTCGACTCGTGCGAACGGTTGCAGGTCGAGGTTGTCGGAGGCCTCGTTAAACCCCGGCACAAACCAATACGTGCGGACCATGAGTTCGCCCTCGCCGCTTAGCTAGAAACTAAGCGCTGTGAGAGTCGGTCCTCCCACGCCCGCGGGGAGGGTAACCGGCTTCAGATAGCGGGCTTACCCGGGCGGATCGCCCCGTCCACCAGGGGAAATTTCAGAGGGCTCTGTCTCCCGTAGTGCCCGCCGACGCGGACCCCGGGAGCCGAGAACAAAGCGTCGGCTAAACCTGTAGACACCCTCGCGCCGCGTCCGCGGATCCGAGTTCGAATCTCGGCGCCTCCATGAATACATAGGCTGCGTCCCGTGAGAGCGGGACAGCAGCCTGCGCGGGGCCAGACGATCTAGATGGCGTGGTGGGAAGCGATCCTGCTCGGCGCGGTCGAGGGCTTCACCGAGTTCCTGCCGATCTCCAGCACCGGGCACCTGACGATCCTCGAGAGCCTGCTCGGGCACTCGACCGACGACCCGGACATCACCGCCTTCACCGCGATCATCCAGGTCGGGGCGGTGCTGGCGACGATCATCTTCCTGCGCCGCGACATCGTCCGTATCGTCGGCGCCTGGCTGCGCGGCCTGGCCGATCGCGAACGGCGCGAACGCGACTACCGCTTCGGCTGGGCGGTGCTGCTCGGCTCGCTGCCGATCGGCATTGTCGGCTTCGCCTTCAAGGACGAGATCGAGACGACCCTGCGCAGTCTCTGGTTCGTCGGCAGCGCCCTGATCCTCTGGAGCGGGGTGATGTGGTTCGCCGACAGCCGCGCCACCCAGCGCCGGCACGAGGACGACGTGACCTGGCGCGACACCCTGATCATCGGCCTGACCCAGTGCCTGGCGCTGATCCCCGGCGTCTCCCGCTCCGGCGCCACGATGTCGGCGGGCCTGCTGCGCGAAATCGACCGCGTCGCGGTCACCCGGCTCTCCTTCTTCCTCTCGATCCCGGCCCTGACCGGCGCCGCGATCTTCCAGACGGTCGACGAGTTCAGCAACATCTCCAACGGCGTCGGCTGGGGGCCGACCCTGCTCGCCACCGCGGTCAGCTTCGTCGTCGCCTTCGCCGCCGTCTCCTGGCTGCTGCGCTACATCGCCGGCCACAACTACATGATCTTCATCAAGTACCGGGTCGCTCTCGGCAGCCTCGTTCTCCTGTTGCTGGCGACCGGCGCGCTCTCGCCGACCTGAGCGGCGCCAGCTCCCGCCGCGGTCAGCGGCGGCCGAGGCGCTGGTCCGCCCATTCACTCATCCCGGCACCGATCGCGCACGTCGCGAAAGTGATGGGGACGAGCACCTTCGGCGGGGCGCCGAAGCCCATGATCGCGACGCCGGTGCAGATGGCGACCAAGGTGCTGAAGACCAGCAGCGACCAGGGGTTCTGTACCAAGCGCGCCATCAGGTCCACGCTTCGATCATAGGGACCAGGATCGCCATCGGGAAGCCGGCCATGATCCCTGTCCAAGGCCTCTGTTGATGCTCGCGGCCACCGACTCCGGAGAATCACTTCTAGTGAATCCCCGAGCCGCGTAGTAGCCGCGCGCGTTGCGCGCACACAGTCAGAGCTCGGTCACGAAACCGACGCCGAGTCCGTGCGCGGCAGGGCGGCGAGCTCGATGTCGCGGCTGACGGCGGCGATCTCGTCGGGGAGCTCGGCGAGCTGAACGTTGGCGACGAATTCGAGCTCGCTGCCGAGCGGGCGGAAGAAGTTGTCGTAGTGGGTCGGGACCACGGCGCGGGGGTCGAGCAGGGGCAGGATCCGCTGCCAGTAGCGCTCGGTGAAGCTGCGGCCGGCGACGCCGGCGAGGAAGACGTCGACTCCGCGCTCGCGGACCGCGTCGTCGATCAGGTTGGCGCTGCCCTGGTGGTAGAAGCGGACGCCGGCGACGGTGATCGTGATGCCCCAGACCTGGCCACAGCGGTAGGCGCTGGGGCAGAGCGAGTCGAGGTGCTCGCAGCTCAGTTCGCCGTCGTAGGGGACCGCGAGGCCGAGCAGCAGCTTCGAGTGGACGCTGGGGGTGAAGCTGACCTCGAACGGACCGAGCTCGTAGGTGCGGTAGGGCTCGACCTCGACCGCTTGGGCGGCGAGCCCGTGCAGGCCCATCAGGTTGAGCAGCGAGCGCGAGCCGTAGGCCTTGCAGCCGGTGCGGCGGGCGATCGCGGGCGCATCGACGGCGTGGTCGAAGTGGGTGTGGCCGACCAGCACGCCGACCGTCTCGCCGGGCGTCGTGAGGAAGCGGTCGAGCGCCGCCGGGTCCGGCAGCGCCTGCCGCCGCAGAACCAGGTCGCGGAAGGGGACGCGCGAGAGGTACGGATCGATGAAGAGAGTCCGGCCCTCGTAGCTGAACCGGTACCCCGAGACCCCGAGCCACTCGACCTCCAGCCCCGCCGGTAGTTGCAGCGGCAGCGCCTCCAGCTCGCCCAGCGCCTGCCCGTCGGCGCGCTCCGAGGAACGGCGCCGCGCTCGCGCCTTCGCTAGCTCCCCGAGATGCCCCAGCGGTCCCGTCACCCCCCAAGGCTACGCGTCGCTCGATGCTTTGGGGGGTCTATGGCCACCACAATGCATCGAGCGACGCGACAATTGATCTAAGTTGGTCGGTCGATGGCGATCGCGACCGCAACCTCGCTCGAAGTCCACGTCGGCGGCAAGCTGCTGTTCGAGGACGTCTCCTTCAAGCTCGAGCCGCGCGAACGGATGACCCTCTCCGGCCGCAACGGGGCCGGCAAGTCGACGCTTCTGCGGGTCCTCGCCGGCGAGCTGGCGCCCGACTCCGGTTCGCTCTCGCTGCAGCGCGGCGCCCGGGTCGCCCTGCACGACCAGCGCCCGCCGCGCGATGCCGACGTCGCGCTCGGCGAGTACGTCTTCTCCGGTCGCACCGACATGCTCGAAACCGAGGCCGAGCTGGAGCGGCTGGAGGGGGAGATGGCGAGCGGGGGCGAGGAGGCGATGGCCGCCTACGCGGCCGCCCAGCTGCGGCTCGAAGCCGGCGGCGGCTACCGCTGGCGCGACGGCGTGCTGGAAGTGCTGCGCGGGCTCGGCTTCGGCCCCGAGCAGGCGGAGCGGCCGCTCTCGACCTTCTCCGGCGGCGAGCTGACCCGGGCCTCGCTGGCGCGGGCGCTGGCCGCCCGCCCCGACCTGCTGCTGCTCGACGAGCCCACCAACCATCTCGACATCCCCTCGCTGGAGTGGCTCGAGTCCTACCTGGTCGAGCTCGACTCGGCCGTCGTCCTCGTCGCCCACGACCGCTGGTTCCTGGAGGCGGTGGGGACCTCGGTGCTGGAGCTGGAGGCCCAGCGCGCCCGCTTCTTCGCCGGCCCCTGGCACGCCTGGCGCCAGGAGCAGGCGGCGCGCCAGATCGCCCTCGGCAAGGCGATCGAGCGCCAGCAGGCGGAGATCGAGCGGATGGAGCGCTTCGTCGAGCGCTTCCGTTACAAGGCGACCAAGGCAAGGCAGGCGCAGTCGCGGGTCAAACAGATCGAGAAGAAGAAGCGCGACGGGCCGCGGGCCGAACGCCGCGACACGCGCAGGCTGCGCTTCTCCTTCAAGCCGCCGGAGCGGCCGGGACGGGTGGTGGTGAAACTGGTCAACGGCCGGATCGAGGTCCCGGGCCGGACCTTGCTCGACGATGCCCAGCTCGAAGTCGAACGCGGCGAGCATGTCGTCCTCGTCGGCGCCAACGGCAGCGGCAAGACGACCCTGATCGAGACCCTGGCGGGGCGCAAGGAGCCGGCCGCGGGCAGCGTTCGCTACGGCCACAACGTCGAGCTCGGCTACCTCTCCCAGCACGCCGAGACGGCGGCGGGGGAGGGGACGGTGCTCGACGCCGCCCAGCGCGAGACCGGACTCACCGGCCCCAAGGCGCGCGCCCTGCTCGGCGCCTTCCTCTTCTCCGGGTCGGACGTCGAGAAGCAGCTCAGCGACATCTCCGGCGGCGAGCAGCGGCGGCTCTCGCTGGCGATCCTGGTTGCCTCGGGCGCCAACGTGCTGGTCCTCGACGAGCCCACCAACCACCTCGACATCGAGAGCCGCGAGGCGCTCGAGGATGCACTGACTGAGTACGAGGGCGCCGTTGTCCTGATCTCCCATGACCGCGCCCTGCTCGAGGCGGTCGGCAGCCGCACCCTGGTCTGCGCGGACAGCCGGCTGGAGAGCCACGACAGCGGCTGGGCCGAGTACCAGCGCCGTCACGACGAACGCGAGGCGGCGGTGACGGCGAGCGCGAAGCCGGCGAGCAAGAACGGCGGCGGCAAGTACAGCGCGACCAAGCCCTCGCAGAAAGCGGCGAAGCGGGCGGCGCGGCTCGAGCGCCAGGTCGAGCAGGCCGAAGCGGCGCTGCGCGAGATCGAGGAGGAGCTCTCCGACCCCGCCGCCTGGGCCAGTCCGGGCCGGGTCGAGCGGGCCGAAAAGCGCCATGCCGAGGCAAAGGCGAAGGTCGAGGAGCTGATGGCGGAATGGGAGCAGGCGACCGCCGCCGCGGAGGGCGAGCCGGCGTCGAGCTAGGCGGCCAGCGGGCGGGTCATCACGACCCGCGCTCCCCTGCCGGGTACCAGCGTGATGTTCCTGACCTTGACCTTTTCCGGCTTCGGGTCCGCCGGCCGCAGGTCGGCGCGCTCGACGAACTCGCGCAGGATCGTGCGCATCTCGTATTCGGCGAAGGCGGCGCCGATGCAGCGCCGGACACCGCCGCCGAACGGGATCCAGGCGTAGTTGTCGGCCTTGCCGCCGAGGAAGCGCTCGGGCCGGAACCGCTCGGGTTCGGGGAAGGCGTCCTCGCGGTAGTGGAGGGCGGCGATCGCGGCGAGGACAAAGGTCCCCTTGGGCAGCCCGAAGCCGCCGATCGTCGCCGGTGCGGTCAGCTTGCGAGCCACGTCGACGACCACCGGCCGCGCCCGCAGCGTCTCCCTGACGGTGGCGGCGAGGTAGTCCTCCTCGCCGGCCGCGAGCGACTCGCGCAGCTTCGCCAGCACCGCGGGGTTACGGGAGAGCCGCTCGATCGCCCAGGCCAGGCCGGTCGCGGTCGTCTCGTGCCCGGCGCCGAGCACGGTGACCATCTCATCGCGCAGTTCGCGGTCGTTCATCGGCTCGCCCTCCTCGTCGCGGGCCGATAGCAGCAGCGAGAGGACGTCGTCGCGCTGCTCGTGGCCGGGTTCGGCACGGCGCAGGCGGATCTCCTCGTAGATGAACTCGTCGAGCGCGGCGCGCGAGCGGAGGAAGCGCCCCCAGGGGCTGAAGCGGCCGAGGTTGCGCTGCAGCGGTGGCGCGGTGCTGACCATCCCCATGCGGCGGGCGAAGTCGTCGATCAGCGCTTCGAAGCGGGCGAGGCGCGCCTCGTCGTGGACGCCGAAGACGGCGCGCATGATCACCGCCAGGGTGATCCGCTGGGTGTGGGGGCGGATCGCGAACGGCTCGCCGACCGGCCAGCTCTCCATCTCCCGGCGGGTGACCTCGGTGATCAGCTCGCCGTAGCGCTGCACCCGCTCGCCGTGGAAAGGCGGCAGCAGGAGCTTGCGCTGGCGCAGGTGCGGGCCGTCGTCGAGAGTCAGCACCGAGTTCGGGCCGAGCGCCGGCTCGAGCACGGTCGCGTTCGCCTCGCCGGCGTGGAAGACGGCCGGGTCGCCGGTGAACAGCGCTTTGACCAGGTCGGGGCGGGCGACGTAGACGATCCGCCCGAAGTAGGGGAAGCGGACGGAGAAGACGTCGCCGTAGCGGCGCTGGTACTTGGCGAGGAAGCCGAGCGGGTCGCGACCGTAGTCCAGCAACTGGACCAGCCCGGGCGCACGCGAGCCGGGCGGCGGCGCCGTTGCGGTCGACGCGCCGAGCGACGTCTTGGGGAGGGTCGCCTGCTCCATGCGGAGGGGACCATACGCGAATCCTGGCCAGCCAGCCAGTTTCTTTTAGAAGACGACGGTGCGAGCGCCGTCGAGCAGGACGCGATCGTCGAGGTGGGCGGCGACGGCGCGGGCGAGGACGAGGCGCTCGATGTCGCGGCCGATCCGGACCAGGTCCTCGACCTCGTCGCGGTGGCTGACCCGGGTCACGTCCTGGTCGATGATCGGGCCGGCGTCGAGCTCCTCGGTGACGTAATGCGAGGTCGCGCCGATCAGCTTCACCCCGCGTTCGTGCGCTTTGCCGTAGGGGTCGGCGCCGACGAAGGCGGGCAGGAAGCTGTGGTGGATGTTGATCGCCGGCGCGTTCAGCTCGCGCAGGAAGGCGGGGGAGAGGATCTGCATGTAGCGGGCCAGGATCAGCAGGTCGAGCTCGCCGAGCAGCTCGAGGATGCGTCGCTCGGCCGCGCCCTTGTCGGCGGGGTCGACCGGGACGTGATGGAAGGGAAGGCCGACGGCGGCGACCTGGTCGGCGTGGTCGGGGTGGTTGGAGATCACCGCGGTCAGCTCGCACTCGAGCTCGCCGCTGCGCCAGCGCCAGAGCAGGTCGGAGAGGCAGTGGTCTTCGCGCGAGGCCATGATCGCCACCCGCTTGCGTGCGCCCGACTCGGCGAAACGGTGCTCCATCTCGTAGGGCTCGGCCAGCTCGGTCGCGAAGCGCGCCTGCAGCCGCTCGCGCTCGTCGGCCGGAACCGGGTCGAAGACCATGCGCATGAAAAAGCGCCCCTCGGCGGTCGAGTGCTGGTCGGCGTCGACGATGTTGAGCCCGGCATCGGCGAGGAAGCCGCTGACCCGCGCGATCAGCCCCGGCTGGTCCGGGCAGGCGAGCAGCAACCGCGTTGTCGAGTGCTCGGCGATCGGCCGATCATGCCGCAAGCGGGCCTGCACGGGGCTGATCGGAGCGGAGGATTCGTGCCTGAGCAAGTGCGGATCGCCTCTTTGTCCGGGCGAAGTGTGATTGCCCGCACACATGGAAGGCGCAATTACCGCCACGGTCCCGCGCTTGCTCATAAAACGCACACATATTCTTCCCACTCTGCTCATAGGACTCGCCTGCCCCGCCGCGGCGCTCGCCGCGACCGGCTCGGAGGACGGCGACTCAGGCGACGATGGTGGCGTCGCTGTCGACCGCGCCCGGGTCGCCGAGATCGCGCCCCTGCAGCGCCCGGTCGATCGCTTCCACTGGGTGATCGACACGGTCACCGACCGCCTCCGTGCCGAACAGCGTGCCGAGGCCCGCCGCGAGCGGCGCGAACTGTTCGCGACCCTGCCCGGTGGCGTCAGCATGGCCACGCTGGAATCGATCGCCTCCTGCGAGTCCGGCGGCGACCCGACGATCGTCTCCGCTGACGGCAGCTATCGCGGCAAATACCAGTTCAGCTTCGGCACCTGGGAATCGGTCGGCGGCAGCGGCGACCCGGCGGCGGCGCCGGAGCGTGAGCAGGACTACCGGGCGGCGCTGCTCTACGCGCAGGCGGGGTCCAGTCCCTGGCCTGTTTGCGGTTAGACGGCCTGCTTCGAGGGGTGGCGCGGAGGAGTCGGGGCGCCCTCTGCCTTCGCTGGGCTATTCGCCTGTGGACAACACCCGGCAGTCCTAGCTGCGCGCGCTGATGCGAATAGCTAACGCCGCTCGTACGAGGGCACCCCGACTCCTCCCAAGCCAGCCGCAGCGAGATCCGAATAGCTCACGGGCGCGTCAGTTATCCGAATAGCTCACGGGCCGCGTCAGTTCTTCTTGCAAGAGAAGCGCGGCGCGTTCGTTGCTTGAGCAAACTTTCCTCGGGCCGTAGTCAGCTTCGAGCACACCCCGAATCGGTAGGGAGGGTTGGGCACCCTCCGTACGAGCGGCGTTAGCTATTCGCATCTCAGCCGCCTCTCGGACGGCCGCGAAGTCCTCAGGCGAATAGCCCAGCGAAGGTAGGAGGGTGCCCAACCCTCCACAGCGGCCCGAGGTTAAGGCGAGAGCCGCACCCTCTGGGTCACAGGAGTAGCCGCCCGCTCCCCTACGATCCGCCCCTGTGAGCGAGTCGGTTCCTACGCCAGATCCGAAAGGGCCGACTCGCAAGCCCCCGAAGGAGGCGATCGCCGAGGCGCGGGTTCGCGCCCCCACCCGCGGCAACCGCAAGCTCGAGGGCTTCCTCGACGCGATCAATGAGGACGACCAGGTGCGGGCCTGGTGGTACATGACCCAGGTCCAGTCGGAGCGGCTGGGGATGTCGGACCACTCCTGGGTCCACATGCAGATCGTCCTCAACATCGCCCTGCGCTTGCTGCGGCTGCTGGTCAAGGCGGGGGTCGAGCCGGCGATGGTCAGCGACCACGCGATGCGCGAGCGCGACGCCGAGGTCGTCGTCGCCGGCGGTGCCCTGCTGCATGACGTCGGCATGTCGATCCACCGCACCGACCACGAGGAGTACTCACTGTTCCTGGCCAGCCGGGCGCTCGAACGGCTGCTGGCCGACTGCTACCGCGAGCCCGAGCGCACGGTCGTTGCCGCCGAGATCCTGCACGCGATCATCGGCCACCGCCGCCGCGGCGAGCCCTACACGCTGGAGGCCGGCGTCGTCCGCGTCGCCGACGCGCTCGACATGGCCCAGGGCCGGACCCGGATCCCGATCGAGTCCGGCCACGAGGGGATCCACTCGATCTCGGCCGCGGCGATCGACGAGGTCCGGATCGAGGCCGGCGAGGAGCGTCCGGTGCGGGTCGAGATCGAGCTCAACAACTCGGCCGGGATCTTCCAGGTCGACGACCTGCTGGCGACGAAGATCCGCGGTACCCCGCTGGAGGGCAAGCTGGAAGTGGTGGCGAAGATCGAGGGCGAGTCGGAGAAACGCTTGCTAAGCGGTTTCCGGCTTAGCTAAAACGCTCGAGGTCGCTGCGGCGCTGGTCCTTGCGCTTCTCAAGCCGGCCCTGGATCAGCGACATCACGATCGGGATGATCGCGAAGAAGGCGATCACGCCGAAGCAGAAGAAGGTGACCGTTTTGTCGGTGACCGGTCCGGCCAGGCCGACGCCGTTCTCGGCCAGCGCCGCGGGGGCGAGGACAAGCATCGTCGTCAGGAAGGCGGTTAGGAGTGCGGCGGCGCGCTTCACGGTGCGGGAATCTAGCGCACCGGAGCGGCGTCTTGCCTGAGGACCGGGTCGGGATCCCTTCCCCGATTGATCCGGGATCGAGCGCGCCCCGGCGTTGCGGGCCGACCGACCGTGCCGAGTTCGTACACTTTTCGTCAGAAATCCCGCAAATTGCTCGTGATCGGCCTGTGAAAATCCTGTGAACGCAGGCATTTCGTCCATCCGGGCCGCATACAATCGCCTCGACTTGCCGGCCGACGCACAGCCCACCCGACTCAGCGCCGCCCAACTTTGAACCCTCAGCAGACCACCCGACTCGCGGTCATCGACAACGACAGCGGCTTCGTCACCGTGCTCGCCAAGCGCGCCGAAGCGGCCGGCTGGCAGCTACACCAGACCTCCGGCGGGGTGCCGCCGCGCGATCTGGTGGCGATGAAGCTGAACGCGCTACTGGTCGACCCGACCCTGCTCGGCGAGGAAGGCTGGGATTACCTCGACCGCGTCGCCTCGCTGCTGCCCGACCTCGGCCTGGTCGTCTGCACCGGGCGTTCGACCGTCGCCCAGCGCGTCCGCGGCCTCCGCCTCGGGGTCGACGACTGGATCACCAAGCCCTGCCATCCGGAGGAGGCGATGGCGCGGATCGAAGCGGTCACCCGCCGCCGTCGTCGCGGCAACCGCGAGTCCGAGGCGACCCCGGTCGCCGCCGGCGAGCTGCAGATCCGCCCCGACCGCTTCCAGGCCTTCGTCGGCGATGTCGCCCTCGACCTCACCCGCCGCGAGTTCGAGCTGCTGCACCTGCTGGCCGAGGAGCGCGGCCAGGTGCTCGAGCGCGAGACGATCTACCAGCGGGTCTGGGGCTACGCGATGGCCCACGGCGACCGCTCGGTCGATGTCTTCATCCGCAAGCTCCGCCAGAAGCTCGAGAAGCACTCGCCGAGCTGGGCCTACATCCACACCCACTTCGGCATCGGCTACCGCTTCGATCCGGAGCCGGCAGGGATCGTCAAGGAGGAGCTGCGCCCCGCCGCGGTGGAGGAGATCCAGACGCCTCCGGCCGAGCCCGCTCCTTCACAGGTCGTTCACAAGAGCTTCACGGCGGGATAACCGTTGGCCTGAGCTTTCCCTGCATCCTCGCCGGGCATGGCGATGGGAACCGGGAACACTTCGCAGCTCTCGGCCGGGCGGTTGGAGATCCGCCCCGAGGAGCACGCCGCCCTGGTCGATGGCCGCCCGCTCGGCCTGACCATGCGCGAGCTGCAACTGCTGGCGACGATGGCCGCCCACCCGCAGCGAATCATGACCCGCGAGGAGCTGTTCACAGAGGTCTGGGGCGGGCAGCCACGGCGCGACGACCGCTCGGTCGACGTCTACGTCAGCCGGCTCCGCGCCAAGCTCGGCGAAGCGCTGCCCGAGGTGCGCCTGATCCACACGCACAACGGCATCGGCTACCGCTTCTCGCCCGATGGCTGAACCGAAATCGGCCTCTGGTCGGCCTTTTACATCTTTTTTACATCCTCGATACAGGCAGGTAACAAGCTCCCGAAGGGGCGCTGAAAGTGTCCCCGCCGACCTCGGCCCCAGGGCCGGCAAATCGCAGTGAGAAAACAGCAAGGAGACAGAGTTGACTAGCTCTAAGTGGCTTACGGTCATCGCCTCCGCGTCCGTCCTGGCTCTCGGGGTGGCAGCGTGTGGAAGCAGTGACGATTCGACCACCGGCAGCGGTGGCGGGGGCGACCTCTCGGGCTCGATCCGAATCGATGGATCCAGCACCGTCGCTCCCCTGACCGAAGCGGTCGCCGAGCAGTTCATGGCCGAAAACTCGGGTGTGCGGATCACGGTCGGCACCTCAGGCACCGGCGGCGGCTTCGAAAAATTCTGCGCCGGCGAGACCGACATCAGCGATGCCTCCCGCGCGATCGAGCCGGAAGAGGAGGAAGCCTGCAAAAAGGACGGCGTCTCCTATGAGGAGGTCCACGTCGCCACCGACGCGCTGACCGTGATGATCAACAACGAGAACCCGGTCACCTGTCTCACCGTCGACCAGCTCTCCGACATCTGGGGTGCCGACTCGAAGATCTCCAACTGGAACGAAATCCCCGGCATCGAGGAGGATTACGACGAGGAGCTGGCGCTGTTCGGCCCCGGCACCGACTCGGGCACCTTCGACTACTTCACCGAATCGATCAACGGTGAGGAGGGCGTCAGCCGCCGCGACTACAACAACGTCGGCGAGGACGACAACGCCACGGTCAAAGGCGTCGAGGGCTCGCCCGGCGGCATGGGCTACGCCGGCTTCTCCTTCTACACGGAGAACGAAGGCAAGCTGAAAGCGCTGGAAGTCGACAACGGCAAAGGCTGCGTCCTGCCGTCGGTCGAAACCGCGCAGAGCGGCGATTACACCCCGCTCAGCCGCCCGCTGTTCATGTACCCGAGCGAGCAGGCGCTGCAGAAGCCAGAGGTCTCGGCGTTCATCACCTACTACCTCGAAAACGTCAACTCGGTCGCGGAATCGCTTGGTTTCGTGCCGCTGACGGACTCGCAGCTCAGCGAATCGGAAGCCGCCGCCGAAAAAATCGGCGCCTAGAGAGCGAATCCACGTCCGATGAGTAAGGAGACCGCGATCGCGACGCAGCCGGGGGGACCCCCCCGGCTGCAGGCGCCGGGCAAGCGCTACGGCGAGAAGGCGATCAAGTGGGTGCTGGCGTTCTGCGGCATCCTCTCGGTGCTCACCACGACCGCGATCGTGGTCTCCCTGATCGGCCCGACGATCGGCTTCTTCGAAATCGTCCCGGCCGACGAATTCTTCTTCTCGGTCGACTGGACCCCCCAGTTCGAGCCGCCCAGCTTCGGTGTCCTCGGCATCGTCATCGGCACCCTCAACGTCGCCCTCTGGGCGATGCTGTTCGCGATCCCGATCGGGTTGGGAACGGCGGTCTACCTCAGCGAGTACGCCTCGCCCCGCGTGCGCAAGACGCTGAAGCCGACGCTCGAGGTGCTTGCCGGCATCCCGACCGTCGCGATCGGCTTCTTCGCGGTCAGCTTCATCCTGCCGGAGATCATCGTCCCGCTCTGGCCTGGCGACTTCCTCGGCGGCGCCGAGGGCAAGCCGTTCATGGCCCTGGCGGCCGGGCTCGGCATCGGCCTGATGATCGTCCCGATCATCGCCTCGATCTCCGAGGACGCGATGTCGGCGGTGCCGCGCGGCCTGCACGAGGGCGCCTACGCGCTCGGCGCGACCAAAGCGAAGGTGGCGATCCGGGTGATCTTCCCGGCGGCGCTCTCGGGCATCGTCGCCTCGATCGTGCTGGGGATCTCGCGCGCGGTCGGCGAGACGATGATCGTCGTCCTCGCCGCCGGCTCCACTCCCAACGCGACCTTCAACCCGGTCGAGGCGATCCAGGCGATGACCGCCTACATCGCGACCACCGCGACCGGCGACATCTCGACCGGCTCGGTCGACTACAAATCGGTCTTCGCGGTCGGCACGGTGCTCTTCTTCATGACCCTGCTGATGAATATCGTCGCGATCCGCCTGGTCCGTAAGTACCGCGAGGTCTACGAGTGATGGAGTCAGGCGCCAGTTCCCCTCGTAACCGGCTCGCCGTCGCCGGCGCCCGCGCGACCACGCAGGCGATGCTGCGCGACCAGCCGCGCGGAGACGTGATTCGCAACACGATCTTCGCCGGGCTGCTGCTGCTCGCGGTCTCGATCGCGCTCGCCGGCCTGCTCGCGTTGCTGATCCAGGCCTTCGCCAAAGGCTCCTCGGCGCTCAGCACCGACCTCTTCACCAACCCGCCCTCGACCGCCTTCCCGGAGAAAGCCGGCTACCGCCCGGCGATCATCGGCTCGCTGGAGCTGATCGCCGGGGTGATCCTCTTCGTCCTCCCGATCGGGATCGGCGCCGCCCTCTATCTCGAGGAGTACGCCGACAAGTCGCGCTGGTGGAACACGCTGATCGAGGTCAACATCCAGAACCTCGCCGCGGTGCCCTCGATCATCTACGGCATCCTCGGGCTCGCCTTCATCGTCCGCGGCCCGCTCGACCTCGGCTTCATCCTCGCCGCCGGCTCGCTGACCCTGGCGCTGCTGGTGCTGCCGATGGTGATCATCGCCGCCCGCGAGGCGATCCGCGCCGTGCCCGACTCGATCCGCCAGGGCTCGCTGGCGCTCGGCGCGACCAAGTGGCAGACGATCCGCACCCAGGTGCTGCCCGCCTCGATCCCGGGGATCGCGACGGGAGTCATCCTCGCCGTCTCGCGGGCGCTGGGCGAGACCGCACCGCTGCTGCTGGTTGGGGCGACTGTCTTCGTCACCTTCGACCCGACCCCGTTCGGCGACGACGGCTACTCGGCGATGCCGGTGCAGATCTTCAATTACGCGTTGCGGCCGCAGGAGGAGTTCCAGGCGCTGGCGGCGGCCGGCATCATCGTGATGCTGGTCGTCCTGTTGGCGATGAACTCGTTTGCGATCTGGCTACGAAATCGTTACGAGCAGAGGTGGTAGGTGATCTACAGTGAGCGATCAGATGACGGATGAGAGCAAGGCGGGGGCGGCGCGTCAGGCGCGCGAAGAGGCTGCGGGACGGGCCTCGATCGCGGTCCGGCCCGAGTTCCAGAAAAGCGATTCGAGCTTCGAGAAGGAAAAAGTCTTCGAGCTGAAGAACGTCGATGTCCTCTACAGCGGCGTGACCGCCGTCAAAGGGGTCTCGATGGACATCCATCACAAGGACGTGACCGCGTTGATCGGTCCCTCCGGATGCGGCAAGAGCACGCTGCTGCGCTGCTTCAACCGGATGAACGACCTGATCCCCGGCGCCGAAGTGCAGGGCGAGATCCTCTACCACGGGGAGGACCTTTACGGGCCTAAGGTCGACCCGGTTCAGGCCCGCAAGTTGATCGGGATGGTCTTCCAGAAACCGAACCCGTTCCCGAAGTCGATCTACGACAACATCGCCTTCGGGCCGCGCATCCTTGGCCGCAAGGAGAACCTCGACGAGACGGTCGAGCAGGCGCTGCGCGGGGCGGCGCTCTGGGACGAGGTCAAAGACCGGCTCAAGGACAACGCCTTCGGCCTCTCCGGCGGCCAGCAGCAGCGGCTCTGCATCGCCCGCTGCATCGCGGTCAAGCCGGACACGATCCTGATGGACGAGCCCTGCTCGGCCCTCGACCCGATCTCGACCGGGAAAATCGAGGACCTGATGATCGAGCTCAAAGAGCAGTTCTCGATCGTCATCGTCACCCACAACATGCAGCAGGCGGCCCGGGTCTCCGACCGCACCGCCTTCCTCATGGTGGAACTCGACGCCGACGAGCAGAACCGCTGGGGCCGGCTGGTCGAGTACGACGAAACCGAGAAGGTCTTCACCAACCCGGCCGACAAACGCACCGAGGACTACGTCTCCGGGAAGGTCGGTTGATGCCGGAACAGGTCCGCGTCCACTACCAGGGGGAACTCGAGCAGCTCGAGGCGAGCGCCCTGGGCGGCCTCGACCTGGTCGACGTCGCCCTGCAGCGGACGCTGGAGGCGATCGAGCACACCGACGTCGAGCTGGCCCAGTTGGTCGTCGCCGACGACGATCGCATCGACGGCCGCTACCTGGAGGTGCATCAGGCGCTGATCACGCTGCTGGCGACGCAGTCGCCGGTGGCGACCGACCTGCGCCTGATCTCGGCCCTGCTGCACGTGCTGAAGAACATCGAGCGGATGGGCGACCAGTGCGTCAACGTCTGCAAGTTGATCCCGCTGACCGGCAATGAGCCGCCGGCCGACGAGACGATGGTCAAGCGCATCCTCGCGATGGGCAAGCAGACGCGGACGCTGATCGTGCAGTCGAAGCGGGCCTTCGCCGAGCGCAACGTCGAGATGGCGCGGGACCTGGTCCGCCAGGACGACGTGGTCGACAACCTCAACCGCGAGTGCTTCCACCTGGCCCTGGA
The DNA here is from genome assembly GCA_036276995.1 of Solirubrobacterales bacterium. Lineage (GTDB taxonomy): Bacteria > Actinomycetota > Thermoleophilia > Solirubrobacterales > 70-9 > VAYN01. The sequence goes on along the minus strand of DASUNU010000150.1, from coordinate 1,604 downwards.
GATCGGCGACGACGCCGACCGCCGCGAGTGGGCAATGACGATGCTGCTGGCAGCGCGGGCGATCGAGCGGATCGGCGACAACGCGGTCGACATCGGCGAGCAGGTCGCCTTCGTGGTCACGGGGCTGTTCCGCGAGTTCGAGGACGCCTCGCACCCGAACGTCTAGCGCCCTCGCGCTTGAGATCCGGGCTGTCTGGGAACATCAGGGGGACGGCTCAATGCTCTGCGCTGCCATAGATATCGGCTCCAACACGACTCGCGTGCTCGTCGCCGAGCCGGTGAACGGGCAGTTGAAGAAGGTGATGGAGCAGCGCGCCTACACGCGGATCAACAAGGCGCTGGACGAGGACGGAGCGATCACGGCCGAGAAGGTCGCGGAGGTCTGCGAGGTCGTCGCCACCCAGGTGCGGCTGGCGCGCGAGCTCGGTGCGGAGACGATCCGCGCCGTCGCGACCGCGGCGGTCCGCGACGCCTCCAACGGGACCGGGGTCGCGGACGAGATCGCCGCGGCGGCCGGGATCCCGGTCGACGTGCTCAGCGACGAGGAGGAGGGGCGTCTCTCCTTCATCGGTGCGACGAAGACGCTCGGCCATCCGGTCTCCGGCCGGGTCGGCGTTGTCGACGTCGGCGGCGGCTCGACCGAGGTGATCCTCGGCACCGTCCCCGGTGGGGCCGAGCTGGTCCGCTCCTGGCCGGTCGGCTCCGGCGTCCTCGCCAACGAGCTGATCGCCTCCGACCCGCCCTCGGCGGCCGAGATCCGCAAGGTCCGCGACCGCATCGACGACCTCTTCGCGGGAGTCGAGATCGAGCACCCGGCGCAGGCCGTCGCCGTCGGCGGCAGCGCCACCTCGCTGCGGCGACTGGTCGGTGCCGTGCTCGAGTACGAGACCCTGGAGCGCGGCATCCGCGTCCTCTGCGGCGACCCCGCCACCGAGGTCGCCCGCCGTTTCGAGCTCGACCCCCAGCGCGTCCGCATCCTCACCACCGGCGTCCTCCTCCTGGAGAAGGTCTCCGAGCTCCTCGGCCAGCCGCTGCAGATCGGCAAGGGGGGTTTGCGCGAGGGGGTCATCCTCGATCTGCTCAGCGGCGACGCCAACGGCTCGTCGCCCGCAAAGCTCGCTGCTTGAGGTCGTAGCGAGGGGGGAGTTGGATGCGTCTCTGGGCGAATTGAGTCGCGCGCCCTAAAGGGCGCAGCTCCGGAAGATGGTGCGCGCCTATGGCGCGCAGGAGCCAGATTGCATATCGCGGCCTTCGGCCAACATTCGCCCAGGGACGCATCCAACTCCCAATCACACGGGCAGAGGCAGCGAGCTAGGGACAGCACGCTCTGGCGAGATCCGCTGCGCTTACGGAAGCCCCTCGCTTCTCAGGAGCGGACTGGGTTCCGGCCGGAGTCTCGCTCGCAAGGGCGGACAGGTTCGCCGCGGCTTGGAGCGGGGGTGTGGCCTGAAGCGATGCCGGTGTTCCCCCGCGGGAATGTCGCGTAAGCGCGCGGAAATGCAATCCGATTCCTGCGCGCCATAGGCGCGCACCAACATCCGGAGCCGCACCCGAAGGGTGCGCGACTGACTTCACGCGGGGGAACACCGGCATCGCTTCTCGGC
>DASUNU010000149.1:0-27310 GCA_036276995.1 Solirubrobacterales bacterium | reverse complement strand
GCCCGTCGGCCTCAACTGCGGTTCCATCTGCGGCGCCGGGTTCGATCAGGGCACCGTGGTCAGCCTCAGCCCCGAACCGGGCCCGGGTGCTGAGTTCGCCGGCTGGTCGGGTGCCTGCAGCGGCACCGGGGCCTGCACCGTCACGCTCTCCGCCGACGTCGCCGTCACCGCGTCCTTCAAGCCGATCGAGCGCGTTGCCCCGATTCCTCCCAACGAGAGCCTGCGGATCCTCGCGATCTCGGTCAGCGGCGAAGGCTCCGGCACGATCACCTCCGAGCCCGGCGGGATCGAATGCGGCACTCCCTGCTCGAACGCCTACGCACCCGGCTCCAGGGTGACGCTGAGCGCCACCCCCGACCGCGAATCGCGCTTTGCCGGCTGGAGCGGCTGTGACTCGGTCGCCGCCGATCGCTGCACTGTGACCCTTGGGTCCTCCCGCACCGTGGGCGCCTCCTTCGCCGAGGCGAAGCCGAAGCAGGAGTGCAAGAAGAAGAAGGGAGCCAAGGCCGGCAAGTGCAAAGGCGCGAAGAAGGCGAAGTCCAAGAAGGCGAAGTCCAAGAAGAAGGGGAAGGGCAAGCGATGAAACGTCTACTTCCGATCGCGGCTCTGCTCGCTCTCGTGATTGCCTCGCTGGCACAGGCGGAGGTGACCCAGCGCGGCAACGTGCGGGTCAAGTCCGATGGCCAGATCACCCCCGACAAGCTTCCCCGCGAGGGCTCGGCGCCGGTCCGGGTCTCGGTCTCATCGCTGATCGACTCGACCAAGAAGGGCATCAGCCCACCGCAGCTGCGCGAGATCGAGATCGCGATCAACCGCCACGGCACCCTCGACTCGACCGGGCTGCCGGTCTGCGAGATGCTCGACATCCAGCCGGCGACCACCCAGAAAGCGCTTGCCGCCTGCCGGGGCTCCCTGGTCGGCGAAGGGAAGTTCTCGGCCGAAGTCGCCCTTTCCCGTCAGTCTCCGTTCCCCTCCGACGGGAAGATGCTCGCCTTCAGCGGGGTCTACGAGGGCAAGCCGGCGATCCTCGCCCACGTCTACGGCGAGGAACCGGTGCCGACCTCCTTCACCCTGCCCTTCGTGATCACGGGCTCGAAGGGCGCTTTCGGCACCGTGCTCACCGCGAAGTTGCCTGCTGGCGACAACAACATCGTCACCGGCATCGAACTGAACCTGCAGCGCAACTACACCTACCGCGGCAAGCGCCGTGCCTTCGCCTCCGCCGGCTGCCCCGCGCCCAAGGGATTCTCCCGCGCCCCCTTCCCCTTCGCCAAGGTCAGTTACGCCTTCGTCGGGGGCAGGAAGCTGAGCCAGACTTTGACGCGCAGCTGCAAGGTTCGCTGAAGGGACCCCCGACGCAGCCCCGGGCGAAACCATAGTTTGTCCTTGACAAAGCCATAAAAATTTCAGTACCGTACCGCTGTCTTTCTAAGGGACGGCCGCATGCATGGGTGCGGTGACGCGATCCGGGCCGCCAGGGGGCTCGAGGACAGGAGAGTGGCGTGAAGGCTCAGGTGAAGGGCTTGTTTGCAATGGCGGTGCTAACCGCGGCCATATCGATGGGAGCCGGTGCGGCGAGCGCCTCCTGCATGTCTGGCCCGAGTGGCTGTCGGACCTACGAGATGGTCTCGCCGGCCGACAAGAACGGGTCGGGGCTTCACACCGAGGGCGTGATGTCGAGCCCGGACGGCTCGGTCGTCCGCTACGGCGCCGGCCAGGCCTTCGGCGATGCGAGCGGGGGCGGGATCATGATCGAGTACCTCGGCTATCGCGGAGCCTCGGCCTGGTCCGGCGCCCACGCGATCAGCCCGTTCGGCCCGACTCCCCCGAACATCGCGGGCGCGGCCCAGAACTACTTCTTCTCCCCGGACCTGTCGGCCAGCATCCTGGCGACCGATCTCCCGTTCGACCCGGTCGCGACGCCGGGCTATCACTACTACCGGCAGGCGACCGCGACGAACCAGGTCGAGATCCTCAGCAAGGGGGACGTCACCCCTCCGCTCGATATCGCCGAGCGGCGGGGGTTCGCGGGTGCGTCGAGCGACCTCACCCGGGTCTACTTCTACTCCTCCGACAACCGCACCTCGGACGCCACGGGGACGGACCTGAAGCTCTATGAGTCCCGCAACGGCGCGCTGCGGCTGGCGGGCATTGTCGGCGGGGTGCAGGCGCCGGGATCGGCGATGCCCGCCGGCGACAACGGGTTCCTCTTCGGCACCCGCAACGTCGTCTCCGAGGATGGTGCCCGCGCCTTCTTCGTGGCCCCGGCAGAGACTGACAACAACGGGCAGCCGAACGACCCGACCGGCGCGCTCTACCTGCGCGAAGACAACCTCGCCGACCCGGCGCGGACCGTCTGGGTCAACGAGCCGCAGCGACCCGACAGCGGCCCTGACCCGGAGGGCCCGGGCGCGGCACGCTTCCTCTGGGCCACCCCCGATGGAAACGTCGTCTTCTTCTCGAGCTGCGAGAAGCTGACCGAGGACGCGACCGCGGTTGGCATGCCTGAAATGCAGGCCGGGCGCTGCGGAGACTTCGTCAACCCGCTGGGGCGCCACGACCTCTACCGCTACGACGTCGAGTCCGGGGTCCTGACGGACCTGACCACGACCGATCCGGAAGGCGCCGGCGTGCGGAGGGTGCTCGGCATCAGCGACGACGGCAGCCGGGTCTACTTCACCGCGACCGGCGTCCTCGCGCCTGAAGCCACGGCGGGAAGCCAGAACATCTACCTCTACGAGAACGGCGCCGTCCGCCACATCGCGTCGGTGGAAGAGGCCTTCGGGCTGGTCAACGACATCAACTCAGGCAAGCTGCCGCATGAGCGGGTAACGCCAGACGGCCGCTTCCTCCTCTTCCTCTCGCGCGACCGGCTCACGGAGTACGACAACGCCTCGCCCGTATGTCCGGTTGGCTATGGCTGCGCGCAGGCCTACCTGTTCGACGCGGAGGCCGCCGGCGACGGGCTCGTCTGCGCGTCCTGCGACCCATCCGGTGCGGTTTCCCGGGGCGCCGCCCTTTTTGATCCTGGGACCAACGCCTCTCTTCCGATCCGCACGGTGCGGCCGAACCGTGCCCTCACCCTGGACGGCTCGAAGGTCTTCTTCTCGAGCCCGGACCGCCTGGTCGCCGGCGACTCCAACGAGGCCTATGACGCCTACGAATACGACGTCGCCAGCGGCACGGTCGCCCTGGTCTCGGCCGGGCGCGGCCCGGGCAACGCGTTCTTCGGCGATGCCAGCGCCGACGGCGAGGACGTGTTCTTCCTCACCCGGTTGCGCCTCAGCGGCAGGGACTCCGACGAGACGATCGACCTCTACAACGCGAGGCTCGGCGACGCGTTCTCCGAACCGCCGTCGCCGGCGCCGCCCTGCGCGGGGGAAGAGTGCCGCGGGTCGTTGCCGTCGGCGGCGGCTGCCGCGACGCTGGGCAGCAGCCTGCCCGGCGAAGGCGAACGCAGCTGCGTCAGGCTCAAGCGCAAGCCGCGCAACGCGAAGGCCCGCACTCCACGAGCCCAGGGCAAGACCCGCAAGCAGAAGGCGCGCGCGCAGCGGGAACGCAAGCAGAACGTGCGCAAGCAGGCGAAGAAACGACAGGTTGGCAACTGCGAGGGGGGTAACCGATGATCCGGCGAGCTTTGGTGGCGGCACTGACCGCGACGGCGATGCTGATGGCCGCGTCCAGCGCGGCGGCCGAGTTCGAAGTGAAGGAGTTCAGTGGGCTCGCGGCCGATTCGGCGGGCAACTCCTACACCCAGGCCGGGGGGCATCCCTATGCCGTCTCGGCCACGATCGGGGTCCCCGACCATCCCAGCCCCGACGAACCCGTCTTCTACCCGAACGTCCCCGACGGGAACTTCAAGAACATCCACGTGGAGTTTCCCCGGGGGCTGGTCGGTAACCCGAGCGCGGTGCGGATCCACTGCAGCGAGGAACAGGTCCTCGGCAACCCGGAACAGATCGGCTCCCAGCTCTGTCCGGTCGGCTCCCAGGTCGGGACGGTCCGGCTCTGGCTCGGCTACTTCGGCGTCGTCACCGACGTGCCCCTGTACGCGATGGAGCCGCGGGACGGGGTCCCGGCGACCTTCGCCTTCGCCATCCTCGGCTCGGTGGTGCGCAGCGACGCGCAGGTGCGCGGGGGCGATTACAGGATCGGCGTCGACACGACCAAGATCCCGCAGCTCTCCGTGTACAAACTGCGCTTCACCCTTTGGGGGACGCCGGCTGATCCCAGTCACGACCCCGAACGCAGCTGCCTCGGAGGGGGAACGGGCTGCAGCACCGAGGTGCCGCGCGTCCCCTTCATGACCAACCCCACCCACTGCGCCGCCGGGGCCCAGGAAACGCGGCTGCGGATGGATTCCTGGCAGCAGCCAGGCGTCTTCCACGAGGCCGGGTTCGCCGTCGACGAGAACGGCAACCCGACCGCGGTCGACGGGTGCGAGAAGGTGCCGTTCGAGCCCGCGATCGAGGTGACTCCGCAGAGCGCCGCGGCCGACTCGCCGACCGGGCTGGAGGTCGCCATCGACGTTCCCCAGGACGGCCTCGCCGACCCCGGCGGCATCGCCGCCTCCCACCTGCGGGGGGTCAAGGTCCTGCTGCCGGAGGGGATGGCGGTGAATCCCGCCAGCGCGAGCGGGCTCGGCTCCTGCACGACGGCGCAGATCGGTCTCGGGTCCGAGGCTCCCGTCCGCTGCCCGGCGGAGTCGAAGATCGGCGAGGTCGCCGTCGACACGCCGCTGCTCGAGGAGCCCCTGGGCGGCGACGTCTTCCTCGCCAGGCAGGGCGACAACCCGTTCGGCTCGCTGCTGGCCCTCTACATCGTCGCCGAAGGCTCCGGTGTGCGGCTGAAGCTGCCGGGCCGGGTCGACGTCGACCCGACCACGGGCCGGCTCGAGGCGACGTTCGAGGACAACCCGCAGCTGCCCTTCGAGCGCCTCCGGGTCAAGCTGTTCGGCGGCCCCCGAGCGTCCCTGCTGACCCCGCCCGCCTGTGGGACCTATGAGAGCCAGGGCACCTTCACGCCCTGGTCGGGGGGAGCGCCGGTCGTTTCCCGGAGCTCCTTCCAGGTCACCTCCGGCCCGAACGGGGCACCCTGCCCGGCGGGCAGCTTTGCCCCCAGGCTCGAAGCCGGCACTGTCAGCCCGATCGCCGGCGAGCACAGCCCGTTCGTGCTGCGCGTCTCGCGCGAGGACGGCACCCAGCGGCTGGGCTCGCTGAGCGCGACCCTGCCGCCGGGCCTGCTGGCCAAGCTCAGCGGCGTTACCTACTGCCCCGAGGCGGCGCTCGCCGGGATCTCGGGCGCCGCGGGCAGCGGTGCCGCTCAGCACGCCGCTCCAAGCTGTCCGGCGGCCTCTCGGGTCGGAGGAGTCACCGTCTCGGCCGGCGGGGGCAGCTCGCCCTTCAACCTCGAGACCGGGCGTGCCTATCTCGCCGGTCCTTATAAGGGGGCGCCGCTCAGCCTGGCGGCGATCACGCCGGCCCTGGCCGGGCCGTTCGACCTCGGCAGCGTCCTGGTCAGGAGCGCCCTGCGGGTCGATCCGGTCAGCGCCCAGGTGACGGCGGAGACGGACTCGCTGCCCACCATCCTCCACGGCATCCCGCTGGACCTGCGGGCGCTGGCGGTCTCGATCGACCGCGAGCACTTCACCCTCAACCCGACCTCCTGCGCGCGGATGCAGGTCGACGGGACGGTCCGCTCGGCGAGCGGCCAGACGAGCCGCCTCGCCGAGCCGTTCCAGGCGCGGGCCTGCCGGGCGCTCGACTTCGAACCCGCGCTCGGCCTCAAGCTGAAGGGCAAGACCAGTCGGGGCTCCTACCAGCAGCTGCGCGCCGAGCTGAAGGCGCAGCCAGGGCAGGCGAATATCGGCAGGGCGTCGGTGACGATGCCGCGCTCGATCTTCCTCGCCCAGGAGAACATCGGCACGCTCTGCACGCGCCCGCAGTTCGCCGCCGAGGCCTGTCCCAAGGGCTCGATCTACGGCAGGGCGAGGGCAGTGACGCCCCTGCTCGACCAGCCGCTGGAAGGCAACGTCTACCTGCGGGCCAACGGCGGCGAACGGGAACTGCCGGACCTGGTCGCCGACCTGCGCGGGCAGATCGACGTCGAGCTGGTCGGCTACATCGACTCGGCCGACGGCGGTATCCGCACGCGCTTCCAAAACGTCCCCGACGCTCCGGTCTCGAGGTTCGTGCTGAACATGAAGGGCGGCAAGAAGAGCCTGCTGGTCGCCAGTCGCGACCTCTGCAAGTCGCAGAACCGGGCGAAGGTGAAGCTGGATGGGCAGAACGGCAAAGCCCACGACTTCCGGCCGCAGCTGAAGGTGAGCTGCGGAAAGAAGCGGTAGTCGCTCCACCCCTGTCGGGCGGCTCCGGCAGTACCGGACGGGCCGCGGCGCCAGCCACTCCCTAGCTGGCGCCGCGCCCGTTCCCGTTGGCGACGGCGCAGGCCTGTTCGGCGCCGAGGAACGGGGCCAGGGCGAGGTAGGCGAGCAGAGGTGAGATCCGCGGTAGCCGCTCCGGCCCGTGCGTGCGGATCTGCTCGTAGAGGACGCCGTAGATCGCGCCGAGGGTCGCCTCGGCGACGATCGGGGGGACGGTAGGCGCGTCTGCGTAGGCCGGGCCGAGGAGGGACCCGAGCAGGTCCGCGCCCGAGCGGTCGCGGACGGCGATCGCCGCCGGCCCGGCGGCGTAGACCTCGATCGAGCGCAGGCGCGCGAATGCCGGCTCCGCAGCCATGAAGTCGCAGGCCGTCCCGAGGGCGACCCTGACCGCATGTGGCCACTCCTCGATCCGCCGCGCGGAGGGGAGGGTGGCGGCGAGCATCTGGGCGCCGCTGGAGTCGAGGGCGGCGGCGAGCAGGTCGGACTTGTCGTCGAAGTGCTCGTAGAGGGTGTTTTGCGAGATCGAGGCGGCGGCGGCGATGCTGGCGATCGTCGTGTTTGCGTAGCCGCGTTCGGCCACGCACTCCGCGAAGCCGCGGATGATCCGCTGTTCGGGGCTGCGGCTGGCGAAGGGGGGCATCGACCCCGGCGCGGCCGGACTCACCCGCCGCGCCTGCGCGCGCAGCGGCTGTGGCGGCGGCGGGAAGTTCAGCCCCCACTGCCACAGCTCCGGCACCAGCCCCGGCAGCTCCTGCTCGCGCCGGGCCTGCAGGCGACCGTAGATCACCTGGAAGAAGCCGCCGACGATCGCCCGCGAGATCTCCAGTGGCGTTCCTTCATGACCGGGAATCTGGTCGAAGGCCTCGCATCCCAGCCGCGCGAACTCGTCGAAGGCCCGGCGAACGGGCTCGATCGCCGGCTCGCCGGCCGCGTAGGACTCGACCAGCACTATTCGTGCCGCAGCCGGCTGCTCGGCGATCAGATCGACGAAGGTCTCGAAGGCGGAGCGCGCCCGCTGCTCGCTAGGCGCACCCGCTCCAAGCCGGCTGGCGATCGCCGCGATCGTGCCGCGGACGATCTCCTCGACCGCGGCGCGGAAGCAGTCCTGCTTGTCGGTGAAGTGCTGGTAGAAGGTCTTGCTCGACGTCCCCGAGAGCTCGAGCAGGTCGGAGACGGAGCTGCGCTCGTAGCCTTTTTCCTCGCAGACCGCGACCATCGCCGCGAACAGCCGTTCTCGCTGGTTGCGCGCTGCCTGCTCAGACGGGGTGCCGCGACCGGGCGGGAGCCGTCGCTCCCGGAGCTGATCGGTATCCCCCCATGGCGTTCCAATCACCGCCCAGAACCATAAACTTTTCTTGAAAAAACCGAAAGGATCAGGCTCGACTCGACCGGGACAACGTCGAGAGGTCGCGAACCTCGACCAGGTCCTCGACGATCTGGAAGTCCTTGGCGTTGAGAGTCAGCAGCGGAACGCCATGGACGTTGGCGGTGGCGGCGATCGCCAGGTCGAAGGCGCGCCGCCGGGGCTTGCCACCGCGCTGAACGACGGCCGCGTGCAGCCTGCCGCACTCGCGTGCGACCGCGGCATCGAACGGGAGCGCGTCGAAGCTGTTCTCGACGATGCCGAGGCGCCGCACCCGCAGTGCCCGCGCCTTCTCGTCCGGCGCCACCAGGACGCCGAAGTGAAGCTCGCTGAGGGAGACGACGCTAATCGCGGCCTCCTCGTCGGGGCCGCGCTCGGCACCGATCAGCACCGAGGTATCGAGCAGTACGGGCACCTGGCTACAAGTCCCAGGGATCCGTCAACTCGCCCCCCAGGCGCTCGAGGTCTTCCTCCAAAGTGCGATCAGCCGGCGCGCTCCAAAGCTCCTCTAGCTGTGCCGCCGGGACCCACTGACGCGTGCGCGCTGGGCCGAGCTGGGCGACGGGACGGCCGGAGACGGTGATCGTGATCTCCTCTCCCGCCTCTGCCCGACGCAGCACCTCGCCGATGTGGTTGCGCAGCTCTTTCTGGGGGACAGTTGCCATGAGTGGCTAAGGTAGCAGTATTGCTACCTCCTCCCCGGGAGGAGGTCTAAGAGGTGGGTGTCCGACGCACGGACTCCGCCGCCCCCAGCGCCCCGATCAGGGTCTGGGCGAGCAGCTCGCGCAGGGCGTCGCGCCCGATGTCGCGGTGCTCGAGCCAGCGCAGGACGGCGCCTTCGATGAAGAAGAACCAGCCCTGGATCGCGGTCTCCAGGGCGGGGGTGCGCTCGACCGGGGCGGGGGCCGCATCCCAGGTCGCCAGCGACTCGATCACGCCGTCCATGCGCTGGCGGCGGCCGGAGTCGAGGGTGGCCTGGATCTCGGGGTCGCCGCCGCCGCGGCTGCGGAAGATCGACTGGTAGGCGGCCGCGTGTTCTTCGACGAAGTCGAGGAAGCGGTCGAGGCTGGCGCCGAGCTGCTCCGTGGGGGGGAGGCTCGGGTCGGGGGCGGTCAGCTCCGCCAGCTCGGCCTGGCCGCGCTCGAGGGCGGCGATGAGGAAGTCCTTCTTGGTCGGGAAGTAGTGGTACAGCAGGCCCTTGGAGACGCCGGCGGTGCGGGCGATCTCCTCGATCGAGACCTCCTCGTAGGGCCGGGTGGCGAGCAGGACGGCGCCGCTGGCGAGCAGTTGCTCGCGGCGGGCGTCGGTGCTGAGGCGCTGTCGGGTGGTGCCCTCCATCGGCCGAGCCTAGCCCGCGGGGGAGGCGAGCCACTGCCGCTCGCGCACCCGCATCGTCGGGGTCGCGACCAGACTGCCGAGCCGCCGCTGCAGGGCCCGCGCTCGCGAGTCGTGCCCGGCCGGCAGCAGCTTGGCGAGCTGGCGGTACTCGCGCGAGACATGGCTGCCGCGGAAGACGGTGGCGATCGCGGGCAGCAGTTCGGCCGGCTCGGCGACCGTGGTTCGGGCCAGCTCCTTGCCGGCGACGGCGATCCGCAGCTCGGCCGGGTAGGACCGCGCCGGCGGCGGCCGCGGCGGCGCGGCCAGCGCCGCCGCGATCGCGCCCGCCAGCTCGGCCCGGGTCGCATCGATCTCGAAGCTGCTCGCCCGCGCCCGTCCCCGCCCCTCCTTGGTCGCGACCAGGGGCGCGCCGCCCAGCTCGTCCGGCCCGAGCTCGTCGAGCATGCGCTGGTCGCCGCTGGCGAGCAGGACCGGAATCCCCTCGGCGGCTAGGCCCTGGGCGTAGATCTGGATCTCGTTCAGTGGCTCCCCGTTCAGCTCCACCTCCATTTCCCAGATCAGGGTGTGGGAGGAGAAGGCCCCCGCGGTGAGCGTGCTGGCGTGGTGGCCGATGAAGACGATCGCGTCGAGCGGGCCGCCGCTGGCCTTGGCGATCGAGGGCTTGGACTCGGCCAGCGCCAGGTCGGCGATCGGCCGCACCTCGACCCCGGCCGGCATCCGCTCGCGTTCGATGTTGGTCCCGACCATGTGCCAGTCGCCGACCGCGACGCGCTCGACCCCGCCGGCGCGCAGCGCCTCGACCGCGATCAGGACCTCGTCGGTCATCAGCTTGCGGCCGCGCGCGTAGGCGGCGGGGTGGGAGGGGAGGCAGTCGCGGTAATCGTCGATCCCGGTGATGCCCTCCATGTCGGCGGCGATGAGGACGTCCACGGGCGGCAGCCTAAACCACTATTGACCGAAAGTTCAATAGCTGCTACAAACCCGGAACTATTGAACTGACGGTCAACAAAGCGCCCACCCCCACCTCGCCGTCCCTGACTCCCGAGTTGCCGCCCGGGCCACGCAGCCCGAAGGCGATCCAGATCGGCCGCTTCCTGCTCCAGCCGACCTCCTTCCTCGACGACTGCCGGAGCCGCTACGGCGACTACTTCACGATCCGCTTCCCGAACCGGACCAGCGTGATCAGCTCCGACCCGGCGGCGGTGAAAACGGTCTTCACCGGCAACCCGGACGAGCTGCAGGCGGGGCGCAGCAACGCGATCCTGCAGCCGATCCTCGGCGACCGCTCGGTGCTGCTGCTCGACGGCCGCGAGCACCTGCGCCAGCGCCGCCTGCTACTGCCGCCCTTCCACGGCGAGCGCATGCAGGCCTACGCCGAGACGATGCGCGCGGTCGCCGAGCGCGAGGTCGCCTCCTGGCCCCGCGGCTCCACCTTCGCGGTCCAGCCCTCGATGCAGGCGATCACCCTGGAGGTGATCCTGCGCACCGTCTTCGGGATCGAGGGCGGCGAGCGGGTGGAGCGGGTCGGGGCGCCGCTGCGCCGCCTGCTCGACGCCACCGCCAGCCAGTCGCGGCTGCTCGCCCTGCAGCTGACCAGCTCCGAAAACCCGCGCCCGCGCAGCCCCTGGGGCCGCTTCAATGCGCTGGTCGCCGAGGCGGACCGGGTCGTCTACGAGGAGGTCGAGGCGCGCCGCGCCACGCTCGACGAGGACGGGCACGAGGACGTGCTCTCGCTGCTGCTCGCTGCCCGCGACGAGGAGGGTCAGCCGCTGACCGACCTCGAGCTGCGCGACGAGCTGATGACCCTGCTGCTGGCCGGGCACGAGACCACCGCGACGGCGCTGAGCTGGACCCTGGAGCGCCTGGTCCGCCACCCCGAGGCGCTGGCGCGTCTATATAAGGAGCACCGGGCGGGGGAGACGGAGTACCTCGACGCGACGATCAAGGAGTCGCTGCGGCTGCGCCCGGTCGTCCCGGCCGTCGGCCGCTACCTGACCGAGCCGCTCGAGCTCGGCGACCGCACGATCCCCGCCGACGTCTTCCTCAACCTCTCGATCTACCTCCTGCACCGCCGTCCCGACCTCTACCCGGACCCCGAGGCCTTCCGCCCCGAGCGCTTCCTCGAGCGCCCGGCCGGGACCTACGAGTGGATCCCCTTCGGCGGCGGCACCCGCCGCTGCCTCGGCGCCAGCTTCGCCCTCTTCGAGATGCGGGTCGTGCTGCAGGCGATCCTCGATGCGGTCGCGCTGCAGCCCGTCCGGGACGCCGGCGAGCGCACCGGCCGCCGCGCGATCACCCTCGTCCCCAACCGCGGCGCCCGGATCGCCGTCGACCCCGCATGAGCACGGTCGAGACCGAGCGGCTGGACGGGCTGGTCGCCCAGGCCGACGCGCTCGCCGCGGGCGAGGTCAGCGCCCGCGAGCTGACCGAGCGCTCGCTGGCGGCGATCGCCGCGACCCAGCCGACCCTGAACGCCTTCCGCGTCGTCTGCGACGAGAGCGCCCTGGCCGACGCCGAGCAGGCCGACCGCCGCCTCGCCGCCGGCGAGCGGGCGCCGCTGCTGGGGGTGCCGGTGGCGATCAAGGACGACGTCGACCTCGCCGGCCACAGCACCCCGTTCGGCTGCCCCGGCGAGCACCCGGCCGCCGAACGCGACGCCGAGCCGGTCCGCCGCCTGCGCGAGGCCGGGGCGATCGTGGTCGGCAAGACCAACGCGCCCGAGGTCGGCCAGTGGCACTTCTCCGAGACCGAGACCTTCGGCGCCACCCGCAACCCCTGGCACCTCGACCACACGCCGGGCGGCTCCAGCGGCGGAGCCGCCGCCGCGGTGGCGGCCGGGATCGTCGCCGGCGCGATGGGCTCCGACGGCGCCGGCTCGATCCGCATCCCCGCCGCCTGGACCAACCTGGTCGGGCTGAAGCCGCAGCGCGGCCGCGTCTCCACCTGGCCCGACGCCGAGGCCTTCAACGGGCTCAGCTGTTACGGGCCGCTGACTCGCAGCGTCGCCGACTCCGCCCTGCTGCTCGACGTGCTCGCCGGCAACGTGCCCGCCGACCGCCACCAGGTGCCGGCCCCGGCCGAGCCCTTCGCCGCGGCCGCCGCGCGCGAGCCCGGGCGGCTGCGCATCGCCCTCTCCTTCGCGATCCCGTTCGGGGTCTCCGCCAAGCTCGACGCCGAGCAGCGGGCGGCGGTCGAGGCGCTCGCCGCGCAGCTGGAGGAGCTCGGCCACATCGTCGAGCCGCGCGACCCCGACTACGGCTTGGTCGGCGCGGCGATCGTCCCGCGCGGAATGTCCGCGGTCGATGCCTGGCTGCGCGAGCGCGCGGTCGATCGCTCCCGGCTCGAACCGCGAACCCGGGTCCATGCCCGCATGGGCCGGATGCTCGGCGGCGCGCCGCTGCGCCTAGCGCGCGCCGCCGAGCCCGGCCTGCGCCGCCGTATGGGCGCGATCTTCGACCAGGCGGACCTCGTGCTGACCCCGACCACCGCGGCGGCGCCACCGCGGATCGACCACCTCAAAGGGCGCGGCTACTGGGCGACCAGCACCACCGCCAGCGCCACCTGTCCCTTCGCCTGGCCCTGGAACGTGGTCGGCTGGCCGGCGCTCAGCGTCCCCGCCGGCTTCACCGCCGCCGGGCTGCCGATCGGCGCCCAGCTGGTCGCGCCGGCGATGGGCGAGGCGACCCTGCTCACGTTCGCCGCCCAGCTCGAGGCCGCCCGCAACTGGCAGCAGCAACGGCCCTCGCTGCAGCACTGAGTTTGCTGCGGCGCCACAACGGGCATCGTCTACGCTCAAATGGTGGATTCGCTCAACTGGGAAGGCGACCTGCCGCATCTGCGTTCACCGATCCTGGTCTGCGCTTTTCGTGGCTGGAACGACGCCGCCGCGGCAGCCTCGACCGCGCTTGGCGCCGTCGCCACCGCGCTCGACTCCGAGCTGATCGCGCGGATCGATCCCGAGGACTACTTCGACTTCCAGTCGACGCGGCCGACGATCAGCCTGGTCGACGGTGAGACGCGCCGGATCGAGTGGCCCGAGAACAACCTCTACGCGGCCCGGGTCCCGGCCGCCGACCGCGACCTCGTCCTGCTCGACGGAACCGAGCCGAACCTGCGCTGGCGCACCTTCTCGGAGACGGTCGCCACCGCCGCCGATGCGCTCGGGGTGGAGATGGTGATCACCCTCGGCGCCCTGATCGCCGAGGTCTCACACACGCTGCCGGTGCCGATCACCGGCCTTGCCTCCGACCTGGCCCTGGTCGAGGAGCTCGAACTCGAGCGCTCCAGCTACGAGGGGCCGACCGGGATCACCGGCGTCGTCCACGACCTCTGCCGCCAGGCCGGGATCGACTCCGCCTCGCTCTGGGCGGCCGTGCCCCACTACGTCGCCGCCGTCCCCAACCCGAAGGCGGCGCTGGCGCTGCTGCGCCGGCTCGAGGGACTGACCGGGATCGCGATCGAGGCCTCCGAGCTGGAGGAAGAGACGAGCAGCTACGAGGAGCAGATCACCCGCGCGATCGCCGCCAACCCGGAGATCGAGGAGCTGGTCTCGCGGATCGAGGCCGAACAGGTCGACCTGCTCGAGGCCGAGGGCGAGGAAGTCCCCTCCGCCGACTCGATCGCCCGCGAGTTCCAGCGCTTCCTGCGCCAGCGCGGCGACCAGGGTTAGAGCACGCGCGCTAGGACTCGGCCGCCGGGCAGACGAGGCGGTAGTCGCACCAGCTGCAGACGCTGGGGGAGGGGCGGGGCTCGAAGTCCTGGCTGAGGATGCCCTCGCCCACCTGCAGGACCGTGCGCTCGACCCGCTCGGCGTCGTCGGGCTTGGTTGGCGCCGCCACCTTGTCGGCGTCGAGCACGTAGTAGTAGCTGCCGGTGCTGGCCTCGACCTCCCAGGCCGCGCGCGCGGCGAGCCGGTAGAGCGCCAGCTGCAGGTCGTTCTCCAGCTCGGCTTCGGTCTTGCGTTCGCCGGTCTTGTAGTCGATCAGCTCGTAGTCGCCGTCGGGCAGGCGGTCGACCCGGTCGACCCGGCCGCGGACGTGGTGGTCGCCGACCTTGAAGTCGAATTTGCGCTCGAGCCAGACCGGTTCGCCCTCGCTGCTGCGCTCCCGCTCCCAGTAGAGCCGCAGCGCCTCGCGGGCGCGGTCGCGGAACTGCAGCTCGTCGTCGGTCGAGCCGAACCCGGTCCGCCGCCAGCCGGTCTCGAACAGGTAGTTGAGCTGGCCCAGCCCTTCCTCGTCGTTCTCCGGCGGCTCCTTGTGGAAGCGTTCGAGCACGTTGTGGATGAGGATGCCGAAGCGCTGGTTGATCGTCGGCTCCTGCGGGATCCCGAAGACGCGGGCGAACTTGTACTTCAGCGGGCAGGTCAGGTAGAGGCTGAGGTCGGAGGCGGAGAGGCTGAGGTGGCCGTCGCCGCGGCGCGGCAGGAAGGCCGCCAGCGAGGGCTCGCCGCGGGCCGCGATCAGCTCGACCCGGCGGCCGCGCTCGTGCTCGGCGTCGAGCAGGTAGGAGTCGAGCGAGGAGGCGTCGAGCTCGGCCTGCTGCTCGGGGGTGGCGACCTGGCGCAGCAGGCCGTTGACCGCCTGGATCGCCTCCGCCGTCGCCTCGTCGCCGGGCCGCTGGGCCAGCGCCGCCAGCTTCAGCAGCTCGAGGTAGCGGGCGATCGCCCGGTTGACGTCGATCGCGGTGTCGAGCCGCGGCTCGGAGAGCTCGCGTCCGGCCCGCCAGGAGGCCTCCAGCACCTGCTCGCGCAGGTCGCGGTAGGTCGCGTGCAGGCCCTCTGCCGGGCCGAACAGCTCCTCGCCGTGCTCCTCCTCGACCGCGCCGGCGCCGGCCAGCGCCTCCAGGTAGAAGCGCGAGGCGCCGGCCTCGCCCTCCTCGTCGCGCTCCAGGCGGGAGAGCACGAGCTGGCTGCGGGCCGGCCAGCCGATCCGCGCCCACTCGGCTTCGCGCTCGAGCCCGAGCACGAAGACGTGGTCGAAGCCGAGCCCCTTGACCGCGTTCATCGCCATCCCCTGCACCGAGGCCGGCGCCGGCGGCTCCTCGCCCGCGGCCGGCTCGACCCCCGCCTCGGCGACGGCGCTGAGGTAGGCGACGAAACCGCGGGTCGAGCCGTGCGGCTCGCGCCGCGCCCAGGCGGTTGCCAGCTCGGCCAGGCGCGAGAGCCCGAGCAGTCGCTCCGCCACCTCTGGCTGGGCGGCGAAGAGGCGCTGGCGACGCAGCCCGACGTTCTCGATCAGGCGGCGCACGAAGACGTCCGCGCGGCGCTCCTCCAGCGCCGCCGAGGCCGCGTTGTAGAGCTTCAGGAAGGCCTGGATCCGCTCCCGCGCCTCGGGCTGGAACTGGGGGCTGTCGAGGGCGGCCTCGCAGGCGGCGACCATGTCCTGCTTGCGCCGCCGCGCGATCGTCGTCAGCCGCGCCAGGTCGCCCGAGCGCAGCTCGATCGGCGGCCGGGTCAGCGCCCGCGCCGCTGCCGCCGAGTCATCGGGGTCGGCGAGCACGCGCAGCCAGGCGATCGCGTCGCGCACCTCGGGCCGCTGGAACAGCGCCGCCGGTCCGGAGAGGTGGAAGGAGATGCCGCGCTCCTCCATCGCCGCCGCCACCGCGCCGCCCTGCGCGGCCGGGTCGGCGACCAGCACGCAGATCCCCTCCGGGTCGGCGCCGCCGCTGAGCAGGTGCTCGACCTCGCGCGCCACCGCCTGCGCCTGGGCGCGCTCGTTGGCGCAGCGCCAGAAGCTCAGCTCCGGCTCGCGGAAGCGGCGCTCGAGCGCGATCACGTCGCCGTCCGGGTGCAGGTCGCGGAACCAGTTGCTCGCC
This sequence comes from Solirubrobacterales bacterium, assembly GCA_036276995.1. Taxonomy (GTDB): domain Bacteria; phylum Actinomycetota; class Thermoleophilia; order Solirubrobacterales; family 70-9; genus VAYN01. The sequence goes on along the minus strand of DASUNU010000149.1, from coordinate 11,414 downwards.
TCCTCGGCCTCCTCCAACGCATAGAGGTGGTTGGGGTTGTCGGCGGCGAGGGTGGCGAGTATCCGCCGCTGGGCCGGGGTCGCCTCCTCCAGCTCATCGACCATCAGTTGCTCGAAGCCCTGGGCGATCCGGCGCCGCAGGTCGGGTCGCTCGATCAGCAGGCAGTCGAGGGCGAGGAAGACGTCGCCGCGGTCGAGGCTGCCGGCGGCGGCGAGGATGCGGTCGTGGGTCGTGAACAGTTCGGCGAACTCGAGCTCACGCTGGGCTTCCTCGCGCTCCGCCTCGTCGGTCGCGGCCGCCTCCAGCTCCCGCGCCCGCGCCTCCAGCGTGGTCGGGCCGACCGCTTCCGCCTTCAGCTCGTCGATCCGGGCCAGCAGCCGGGCCAGCAAGCCGGCCGGGTTGCCGCGGATCTCGTGCCGGCGCAGCGGCAGCTGGTCGAGCCGGTCGAGCAGCATCGCCAGCCGCTCCGCCGGCCCCAGCACGTCGAAGAAAGGGTCGAGCCCGGCGGCGTCCGCGTGTTCGCGCAGGAGGCGCTCGCCGAGCGTGTCCCAGCTGCCGATCCAGAGCTCCTCGAAGGGTCCGACGAGCAGCGCCTCGGCCCGTTCCCGCAGCCGCCGCGCGGTCGCCCGGGTCGAACCGATCAGCAGCACCCGCTCGGGCGCGGTCCCGCTCGCCGCCAGCCGCGCCAGCCGCCGCGCCAGCAGCTCGGTCTTGCCGGTTCCGGCGGCGCCGAGGACGAGCAGCGGACCGACCGCGTGGGCGATCGCGCGCTCGCGTTCGTCGCCCCGGGTCGGGGTAATCGGCAGCTCCTCGGGCATCGCCCAACGCTAGCGCGCCGGGTGTCCTTACTAGCATCCGGCCGATGGACGTTTTTTCCGCAGACTGGCTGGGGATCTGCCGTCGCGTCGTGGCGGCGCAGGAGCGGATCTTCGCGGCGACCGCGAGCAGCGAGGAACGAACCGCCTACGAGGGCATCGGCGAGGGCGGCGACCACACCCTCGTGATCGACCGCCGCTGCGAGGATGCGGTCTTCACCGAGCTCGAGCAGCTCGCCGCCGCGGGCGCTTCCTTCGTCGCCGTCTCCGAGGAGCGCGGTGAGGTCGAGTTCGGCGGCGGCAGCCCGACCCGGGTGGTGATCGACCCGATCGACGGCTCGCTCAACGCCCGCCGCACGATCCCCTCGCACAGCCTCAGTATCGCCGTCGCCTCCGGCACCTCGATGGCCGACGTCGAGTTCGGCTTCGTCCACGACTTCGGCGCCGGCGAGGAGTTCTCGGCCAGCCGCGGCGAGGGCGCCATCCTCGGCGGCAAGCCGGCCCGGGTCTCGGCCGCGACCGAGAAGCTGGAGGTGGTCGGCCTCGAGTCGGCCGAGCCGGAGTGGTCGCTGCCGGTACTGGCCGAGCTGGCCGGCAGGGCCTACCGGCTGCGGGTCGTCGGCTCGATCGCGATCACCGCCTCATACGTCGCCGCCGGCCGCTTCGACGCGATGCTGAGCCTGCGCTCCTGCCGCTCGGTCGACGCCGCCGCGGCGCAGCTGATCGTGCGCGAGGCGGGCGGTGCGGTCGCCTTCGGCGACCTCGGGCTGCAGGAAGCGGCGCTCGACCTCGAGGCCCGCTACCCGATCGCCGCCGCCAACGGGCCCGAGGCGCTGGAGCTGGTCCGCGCCGCGCAGTCCGCCGCCGACCCGGCGTAACCACCGGACGAAAAAGGGTTAGGAACGTGTGTTCGAGAAAAGAACATATGTTCGCTACACTCGCGAGCTCCCGCTAAGGCAGGCAAAACCCAATTATTCGGAGGACCCTTTCCCCCATGGCTGAGAGTAAAAACGGCAGCAAATCCAAGACCCAGGCGAAACGCGCGACGACGGAAGCGAAAAAATCCGCCAGCGCCACCGCCAAAGCAACCAAACGCGCGGCCACCAAGACCGCTGTAGCCCAGAAGAACCAGGTGCAGACCGTCGCCGAGGCGGCCGTCGACTTCCCGGTCGGCATCGTCCTCAGCGTCTCTGACCGCGTCACCGACCTGGTCGAGCCCTGGACCGGCCGCGACAGCGCCGAGAAGCAGATCAAGTCCTACCGCACCCAGCTGCAGAAAACCGCGAAGCGGACCGAGCGTCGTGGCACCATCGCGCGCCGCAAGGCGACCACGGAGGCCCGCAAGACCCGCAACCGGGTCGAGCGCGAAGCCCGCAAGCACCAGCGCACGGTCGAGACCACGCTGAAGAAGAACCGCAACGAGGTCGAGCAGCGCGTCCGCCGGGCGATCGACGAGCAGACCTCCCGCGCCGCGGGTCTGGTCGACCAGGTCACCGACCAGTTCGCCTCGCTGCGCTAGATCGCCCCGCATCTCCGCAGCACCCGGGCCGCCCCATATATGGGGCGGCCTTTTATCTGCCGGTCACGAAGACGGGTCTGGAGCTCGCCGCCTCATACGGCCAGCCGGCCGCGCTCGGGACGAAGGCGCGGAACTGGAAGCGGATGCCGCGGCTGTCGTCGTCGCTGAACGAGTAGGCGTAGCGGAAGCGCCCGCTGCCGTCGCTCTGCACGGTGCGGAACTCCGACCACTCGCGGCCGGGGAGGCGGAACTGCAGCTCGACCGGCAGTCCCCCGGCTGGGACCGTGGCCGGGTCGGCGAGGCGGCCGCGGAAGACGACGGGGGCGCCGCCGATCCGGGCCATGGCGGATGAGGGGTGCATGCGGACGCCGGCCTGGACGTCGAGCTCGACCGCGCCGCTGCCGGCCCGGGTCAGGGTCCGGGTGCCGCCGAGGAGGACCTCGATTCGGCGGCTCGGGCCCGGCGCCAGCCGCAGCGTGAAGGAGCCGTCGGCGGCGGTCCGCACCAGGGTCGTCCGTTGCGCCGGGGGAGCGCCGGCACCGAAGCTCTCGACGACCGCGACCGTCAGGTCGGCCAGCCCCGTATCGCCACTGGTGGTCAGGCGGCCGCTGTAGGAGACGCCCCGTCCGTAGGGGATCGCTCGCGCGGTCGGCCGCGCCTCGAACCGCTCGATCTCCTCACGGCGGCAGCGGCGACGGTCCTCGCGGCGGGTGCAGCGCTGCCAGACCAGCAGCCGGCCGCCGAACCCGGCAACGATCCGGGCCGGCGTCTTCAGTGGGTTGGCCAGGACCATGCGCTCGCCGCTGGCGCGGCGCTCGGAGCCCCCGGCGTTGCCAGCTCTGTCGTAGGCGCTGGCGCGGAACTCGTAGTTCCCGGGCGCAAAGGCGTCGGAGTCCCAGTGGGCGAGCAGTCGCCCGTTCGCGACCACGGTCGGCAGCGGCTGGAAGCGCTGGTGGGACCCGGCGGGGCGCACCCCGATCGAGCCCCGCTCCGGATCGACCCCCGACAGCGAGTCCCCGATCGTGGCCTCGATTCGCTCCGGTTCGGCCGGGTCCTGGACGTTGGCGAAGGCGACCCGCGGCGGCGTTTCGTCGATCCGGACCGTCGCCGCCGCCGGGCGCCCCTCGCCCGAGTTGCCGGCCGCGTCGCGGGCGTAGGAGGTGACCCGGTGCACCCCCTCGCCACTGACGGTCGCGGTGACGGTGGCTCCGGGTCCGAGCCGCGGCAAGCTGCCGTCAACCGCGATCGCGGTGAAGGGAGGGATGGAGCCGCCGGCCATGCCGGAGAGGGCATCGGTCGCCCTCGCGACCACCTGCTGTGGGGCGTTGACCCACGCCTCCGGCGCCTCCAGGGTTACGGCAGGAGCGCTCCCGTCCACCCGTACGATCGCGCTCGACGCTGCGGGCGAGGGCACGCCCGACCCCGAGACGGCGAGGACGCGGACGACATTTACTCCCTCCGGCAGGGTTCCGGGCGAGAAGGAGCTGGCGCCGCCGGCGACCTTCACCTCTGCCGGTTCGCATCTGACCGGCCCCGCACAAGGGGTGCTGCCAAGGCCACGGTCGACCGAGAAGGCATAGCCGCGAATGCCGGAGACCGGCAGGGGCGCCGACGGCTCCGGCCACACGGTCGCGTCCTCGGGCGTCACCCACCCGGTCGGTCCCCACAGTTGCACCAGCCCTGGCGGGGTGTCGTCGAAGGCGAAGGAGACGCTGGCGGAGGGGCCGGTGTTGCCGGCGGAGTCTTCGAGCCAGACCTCGGCGATGTAGCGGCCGCGGGCGGGAGCGCGGACGTTCTGGATCGGGCCGTCCCAGGGGAACCCGAGGGCGGGGATGACGACGTTCCCGCTGGTGTCCCAGATCCGCAGCCAGGCGGCGTGCGCCGGCGGGACTCCCTCCAGCCGTTCCCAGGCGAGGCGGAAGTCGTTGTCCGGGTCCCAGTCGCTGCCCTTGTCGACCTGCAGGTTGAGCGGCTGCAGCGAGGCGGCGGCGACCGTTCCGGTGGTCGTGGCGAGCAGCGCCAGCGCCAGCAGCAGGGCGCGCGGCAGCCGGGTCACGGCCCGAACTCCCCCGCGGCGCTGCCCGCTGAGGGGCTCGCCGACTCGCCTTCGTTCGCGGCCGGAGCGGGTGCCGGCGCCGGTTCCGGGGTAAATTCGACCGCGCCGCTGGAGGCCGCGGGTGCGGCCGCCGGCTCCCGGTCCGGCTCGCGCTGCGGCTCCGGGTCGGGCTGGACCGGGGTGGGCGCGGGCGTTGGGTCAGGGCTCGGTTCCACTTCGTACTCGGCCCCGCTGTCGCTCCACGCCCTGGCGAGGGCGGGATCGATCTGGCGCTCGAGCCGCGGCGCCTTGGCCTGCTCGCGCTCGATCGGCAGCGCCGCCGGCACCACGCCGGTCGCGACACAGGCCGCGGCGCCGCCGGCGGTGGCGGTGCAGATCGCCAGCGCTTTCGCCAGCGCCGCCATCCCGGCGCCGCGGGTCCCGCCCGAGCCGGCGACCCCCGAGAGCGCCGAGTCGCCGGCGCCGTTGAAGCGGGTGGCGACGCCGGCCAGCGCCTCGTGGGTGCGCTCGAGCAGCGAGCGGGAGAGCGGCAGCGCCGGCGCCAGCGCCGCCGCTGCGCCGGGCGCGGCCCGGTATGCGCGCAGCGTCGCCCGGCAGATCCCGCAGGCGCGCAGGTGCTCGCGCACCGTCGCCGCATCCGCCTCGCTGGCCTCGCCGTCGCAGAAGGCGGAGAGCAGGGGACGCAGGTCCTCGCAGCGGCCGCCGTCCTCACTGCGCGAGATCAGCTTGCGGAAGCGCTCCCGCCCCTCGGCTAGCGATCTGTTCACCTTCGTTTTCGAGAAACCGGTGATCTCGCCGATCTCGGCATAGGAGTAGCCCTCGGCGAGCAGGCTGAGCGCCCGCAGCTCGCGCGGTTTGAGGCTCTGCAGCGCCTCGCGGCTGCGGGCCATCGCCTCGCGTCGCTCCACCGCCTCGGCCGGGTCGTCCCCCCGCGCCGGCAGCAGCGCCCACCAGTCCTCGCGCCCGGGGTTGGCGCGCGCGGCGGGGCCGCTGAGGATCCGCTCGCGCTCGCGCCGCACCGCCAGCGCCTCGTGCTTGACCACGGTCTGGGTCCAGCGGATCAGCTCCCGCGGGTCCTCGCTTGGGGCCTTGGTCAGGAGGATCTCGAGCCCGCGCTGGAGCGCGTCCTCGGCGTCGTCGGCGCAGATCGAGTAGCGGCTGGCGGTGCGCCGCAGCGTCTCCTCGTGGCGCGCATACGTTTCCAGCGCGGCCCGCTTGCGTGCCGCGCCCGCATCGGTCGCCAGCGGCGCCCGGCCGCTCCCCCCGCCATTAGTCCTCACCACTCGGCTCCCCCTGGCCGTTTCAACAATTCCTTTCAAACATGGCAGTTCTTAGTGACTGCCAGGTCGAATCTCTCCCCCCTTCTGTCTGGATTTCGTTCCTATTTCGTGCAATTTGCAGGGAGCGACCGCCCGGCGTCCACCCCTTTCGCCCCGATAGCATCGGCGCCATGACGACCTGCGTAGTTACCGGCGGCGCCGGCTTCCTTGGATCCCACCTCTGCGAACACCTGCTCGGCAAGGGGCACCGGGTGATCTGCCTCGACAACCTCGAGACCGGCTCGCTCGAAAACATCGACCACATCCGTGACGATGCGTTCGAGTTCCGCCACACCGACATCACCAGTTACGTCGAGATCGCCGAGGACGTCGACTTCGTCTACCACCTGGCCTCGCCGGCCAGCCCGATCGATTACCTGCGGCTGCCGCTGCACACGCTCAAAGTCGGCTCGCACGGGACCCACCACATGCTCGGAGTGGCGAAGTGGAAGCGCGCCCGCTTCCTGATCGCCTCGACCAGCGAGGTCTACGGCGACCCCAAAGTCCACCCGCAGCGCGAGGACTACTGGGGCCATGTCAACCCGATCGGCCCGCGCGGCGTCTACGACGAGGCGAAGCGCTACGCCGAGGCGCTGACCATGGCCTACCACCGCCAGCAGGGCGTCGACACCGCGATCGTCCGCATCTTCAACACCTATGGCCCGCGGATGCGCGCCCACGACGGCCGCGCGATCCCGACCTTCCTGCGCCAGGCGCTGCAGGGGCGGCCGCTGACGGTGTTCGGCGACGGCAGCCAGACGCGCAGCTTCTGTTACGTCGACGACCTGATCCGCGGCATCGTCGCCCTCGCCGAGTCGAACGAGCACTCGCCGGTCAACATCGGCAACCCGAACGAGTTCACCCTGCTCGAACTGGCCAAGGCCGTGATCGAGGTGACCGGGTCGAGCTCGGAGATCGTCCACGAGGCGCTGCCGACCGACGACCCGCAGCAGCGCCGTCCCGACATCGGCCGGGCCCAGGAGATCCTCGACTGGGAACCGACGGTCGAGCTGATCGACGGCCTGCGCAAAACGATCGATCAGACCGGCCACGACCGCCTGATCGGCGCCGGCGCCTGAGCCCGAAACCCTGAGCGCGCCGGGCCGCACCTGCCTCCTCGTCGGGGCCGGCGGCTTCCTCGGCACGCACCTGCAGCCGGCGATCGAGGCCGCCGGCCTGCAGCTCGCCGTGACCTCGCGCGCGGGCGGCAGCGGAGCGCCGCCCTGCGACCTGCGCGACCCCGCCTCGGTCGCCCGCTGCCTGGAGGAGGTGAGCCCAAAGCTGATCGTCAACGCCGCCGGCGACCCCTCGGTCGCGCGCAGCTGGGAGCAGCCCGAGCAGGCCTTCGCGGTCAACGCCGCCGGTGTCCAGAACCTGCTCGAGGCGGCGGGCCGCCTGGTCCCCGGAGCGCACGTCCTCTGCCTCTCCTCGGCCGCCGTCTACGGCCAGCCCGGGCCCGAGGCGATGCCGCTGCGCGAGGACTCCCCGGTCGCCCCGGTCAGCCCCTACGGGGAGGCGAAGCTGGCGATGGAGGGGTTCTGCCGCGAGGCCGAAGCCGCCGGCAGGGCGCGGGTGGCGGTCGTCCGCGCCTTCAACCTGGTCGGCCCCGGCCAGCCGCCCTTCAACGCCGCCTCGGCCCTGGCCCGGCAGATCGCCGAAGCCGAGCGCGACGGCGATCCGGCGGTCGAGCTGGCGCTCGGCAACCCCGGCGCCGCCCGCGACCTGATCGACGTCCGCGACGCCGCGCGCGCCCTCCTCGCCCTCTCGACCGCGGAGGCGACCGGGACCTACAACCTCTGCAGCGGCGAGGCGCGCAGCGTCGCCGAGCTGGCGGCGGCGCTGGCCGAGCTGACGCCGCTGGCGGTCAGCACCCGCACCGACCCCGCCCTAGCTCGTCCCTCCGACCCGCCGCTGCTGCTCGGCGACCCCCGCCGCCTGCGCGAGCGGACCGGATTCGAGCCGGCGATCCCGCTCTCGCGCAGCCTCGCCGACCTGCTCGAGCACTGGCGCACCAACCTCGGCAACGGTTCTCAATATCCTCCGGCTGATGGCTAGCACCGGCAAGCCCCCGGCCGAGGAGGCCCACCGCACGATCGCTCCCCTGGTCGGGCCCGACGACGAGCGCGTCTTCACCGACTCCGGGATCGAGATCGACCGCCTCTACGACGAGAGCGACGTCGCGCCCGGCCTCGAGCAGCGGCTCGGCGAGCCGGGACAGCCGCCGTTCACCCGCGGCATCCACGACGGCATGTACCGCGACCGGCTCTGGACGATGCGCCAGTACGCCGGTTTCGCCTCGCCGGAGGACACCAACGAGCGCTACCGCTACCTGATCGAGCACGGCTCGACCGGGCTCTCGATGGCCTTCGACCTGCCGACCCAGCTTGGCCGCGACTCCGACGACCCTCTCTGCCACGGCGAGGTCGGCCGCACCGGCGTCCCGATCGACACGATCGAGGACATGCGGATCTGCTTCGACCAGATCCCGCTCGACGGCGTCTCCACCTCGATGACGATCAACGCCCCGGCGGCGATCCTGTTGCTGCTCTACGAGCTGGTCGGCGAGGAACAGGGGGTCCCCTCCGAGAAGCTCCGCGGCACCGTCCAGAACGACGTGCTGAAGGAGTACATGGCCCGCGGCAACTACATCTACCCCGCGGAGCCGACGATGCGGCTGACCACCGACATCTTCGAGTACTGCAACGAGAACGTGCCGAAATGGAACACGATCTCGATCTCCGGGTACCACATCCGCGAGAAGGGCTGTTCGGCCGTGCAGGAGGTCGCCTTCACGCTCTCCAACGCGATCGCCTACGTCGAAGCGGCTTTGGCCAGAGGCCTGAAGATCGACGAATTCGCCCCCCGGCTCGCCTTCTTCTTCAACGGCCACAACAACGTCTTCCAGGAGATCGCCAAGTTCCGCGCGGTGCGGCGGATGTGGGCCGAGATCGTCAAGGAGCGGTTCGGGGCCGAGAACCCGAAATCGATGCAGATCCGCTTCCACACCCAGACCGGCGGCGTCACGCTGCAGGCCCAGCAGCCCGAGGTCAACATCATCCGCGTCGCCCTGCAGGGCTTCGCCGCCGTCTGCGGCGGCACCCAGTCGCTGCACACCAACGGCTTCGACGAGGCGCTGGCGCTGCCGACTGAGCGCTCGGCCCGGATCGCTCTGCGCACCCAGCAGGTGCTCGCCTACGAGTCCGGGGCCGCCGACACGGTCGACCCCTTCGCCGGCTCCTACTTCGTCGAGTCGCTGACCGACGAGATCGAACTGCGGGCGAAGGAGCTGATGGACAAAGTCGAAGAGCTGGGCGGCTCGGTCGAGGCGCTGGAGTTCATGCAGCGCGAGATCGAGGAGTCGGCGCTGAGCTACCACGAGCGCTACAAGAGCGGCCAGGACATCATCGTCGGCGTGAACAAATTCGTCACCGACCAGGTCGACGACGTCGACATCCTCAAGGTCGACCCGGAGGCGGAGCAGCGCCAGCTGGCCCGGCTCAAGGCCTTCAAGGAGAACCGCGACCAGGCCGAGGTCGAGGCCCGGCTTGAGTCGCTGCGCGACGTCGCCCGCGGCGACGGCAACCTCCTGCACCCGATCCGCGCCGCGCTCGCCGCCGACGCCTCGATCGGCGAGGTCTGCGGGGCGATGCGCGACGTCTTCGGCGAATACAAGGGCGGCGCCTTCTTCTAGCCCGGCGCGGTCGACGCCCTACGATTCGGGGGTGTTCGACGAGCAGCTCGCCTGGTATCTGGCGGGGCCGGCCCTCGGCCTCTGCGTAGTCGCCTGCCGCCTGCTCTTCAACGGCCGCCTCGGCGTCACCGGCGGCTTCTCCGAGGTCATCACCAAGCTCTCGCGACGCAGCCTCGACCTCGACTGGCGCGGCTGGTTCGTAATTGGGGTGCTGCTCGGCGGCACCCTCTTCCTGCTCCTCTCCGGCGGTCCCACCTTCCACGACTACGGCTGGCTCACCCGCACCTTCGACGGCTTCGGCGGTGGGGTCGCGATCGTCGCCATCCTCTTCGCGGCCGGCATCCTGATCGGCTACGGCGCCAAGCTCTCCGGCGGCTGCACCTCGGGCAACGGCCTCAGCGGCGTCGCGATGCTCTCACCCGCGGCGCTGGTCGCGACCGCCACCTTCTTCGCCACCGCGATCGCGGTCAGCTTCCTGATCGAGGCGCTGATATGAGGACGCGGCTCGCAGCACTCGCGGTTGGCGTCGTGTTCGGCCTTGTGCTCTGCTGGAGCCGCATGGCCGACCCGGACGTGATCCGCTCCGCCCTGCTGCTGGAACAGTCCTACCTCTACCTCTTCTTCGCCTCGGCAGTGCTGGTCGCCGCGCTCGGCGGCGAGCTGGTCCGCCGCCAGCGCCGCCGCGCCCTGCTCGCCGAAGCACCGGTCGGCTGGTCGCGCCAGCGCCCGCAGCGCCGCCACCTGGTGGGCGGGCTCGTCTTCGGCATCGGCTGGGCCGTCGCCGATGCCTGCCCGGGCCCGATCGCGACCCAGCTCGGCCAGGCGATTCCCTGGGCGCTGGCGACGATGGCCGGCGTCGTCCTCGGCATCGTCCTCTTCCAGCGCGGCGAGACCGGCGAGACCGAGCCGGCCCTGGACCTTGTCGCGTCGGTCGAGCGAAGCGCGTCCGAGATTCACCCCAGTCTGGTGGGGTCAAGCTCCGATGCGCCGGCGTAGCATCGCCGCGGCTTCGGCCAGGGCTGCTTGCACCTTGAACTGCTCGTAGCGGATCTCGTAGTGGGTGAAGCGCAGTGGGCTCATCCCCGCGATCACGTGGGTCCGGTCACGGAGCGCGTCGCGGGCCTGCGCCGAGGGGGTTGACGAACCCTTTGGTGAGCGGGGGAGGGAGCTTTGCCGCCGCCGCGATCGGGCGGAAGTAGATCTCCAGATCGGAGTCGGAGAGACGAAAGGTGAGCTTGTCGAGCAGGTTGCGCAGGGGTCTCACGCCCGGCTCGCCGGCATATCCATCCAGCGCGGCGCGCAGCGTCTCGGGATCGATCAGGTCGCGCTTGTCCGCGTCGTTGACCATGCGCTCGACGGCAATCGGCCCAAGTTCCGACGCTACGTCGACCAGGGTGCGCGCCGGGCAGGTGACGGGGATGTCGTCGTGGATCGGTATGTCTTCGGCGGCAAGCGTCGGTCGCCCGCGTAATTGCCGGCCAGCCGACCGCGTATACCCCTCGCTCGACCGGATGCAGTCGCCCGCGCTGGATCCGGTGCTCGATCGAGCGTCGCCCAAACCCGAGCGCCAACAGCTGCCGCCGCGCCACAACTCCATGCTGCCTCCCCGCCAGTTTCCAGGCCTGTGCACTTCGCGTATCCGACCTTGACCCCACCATGCTGGGGTCTAAGTCGGCTGCGTCCCAAACTCTCCCCTGAAGGTTCTTGCCCAGGCCTCGCCTGCGGGCAGGAACGGGCGGGCCAGGGTTGAAGCGGCACCCATGATCGAGGTCGCACGGACGGTTATGAAGTCGGAGCCGGAGCTGGCGGAGCTGCTGGTCGCGGTGGAGGGGGTCGAGGTGTCGATGGCCGAGAAGGGCTTCGGCACCCGGGTCGAGGTGCGCGCGGACGAGGCGACCGGCCTCGAAGTCGCCGATCTCGAAGCCTTCCTCGATCGCCTTGCCGAGCCGCAGAGGCGCCCCTTCAGCTAGTGCCTCCTCGTTCTCACGAGTTGCATCCAGTGGTTCGGAGGGCC
>DASUNU010000148.1:0-29993 GCA_036276995.1 Solirubrobacterales bacterium | reverse complement strand
GATAGCCGTCGACCGCGAAGTCGAGGGGAACCCGCGATCCGGCCGACGCGTCATAAGAGAGGGTGGAGCGGTCTTCCGCGGCGGGGGCGCTGTTGACTCGCGTGATCGTGAGCAGGCCCGCCCCTGGGTCGGAAAGCTCGCCGATGTACGCGACGCGGGTCTCCAGATCGATCGCGAGCAGGCGGGGCGGCATCGGGAACTGACCCGGTCCGGATCCACTGGAACCGAAGCGCGCGTACTCGCCAAAAGCGGCCGCGGCCGGTGATGCCTGCAGCGCGAGCAACGTGAGCGCCGCAAGCGCCGACAATCCGATGGTGGTGCCAAAGCGACGCAGCGCCTTCTCGATTCCCAACTCGTCCCCCTGTCCCGCGGATTCGTCACTTTCGAACCACGTGCTTTCCTTTTAAAGACCGTCTGTTATCGGAGGGTAAGTCGCCCGTGACGCATTTCCCAGAGTTAGGATCACTTCCGTCTCAAATGCAGCCAGGTGAGGGCGGCAGGACCCGCGGTTCGTCGTCAGCCGCGAGCACACCCGAACCGTTAAGGAGGGTGGGGCATCCTCCGTACGAGCGGCGTTAGATGCCCCACCCTCCGCAACGACCCGAGGTTCTAGCCCGGGCTGATGCCGCCGCCCGAGGGGGCCGGAGCGGGAGTCGGCGTGGGCGTCGGAGTCGGGGTGGCTTCCCCGCCTTCGTCGGCGCCGCCTTCGTCGCCCCCGTCGTCCTGTTTTTCGGCCCCTTCGTCATCCGTCGACTCTTCTTCTTCGGATTCGTACGTTTCTTCTTCTTCGTAGCCGCTCGAGTAGCCGGAGGACGAGGTGTGTTCGCTGTCGAGGCCGGAGAGTTCGGGCAGGCCTTCCGGCACTTCGAATTCCTCGCATTCGCCTTCCTGGGCGGCTTCCATGTAGTTCTGCCAGATCGGGCCGGCGGTGGTGCCGCCGTAGCCGGTGTATTCGCGCGTCTGCGGGTGGCCGACCCAGACCGCGGTCGAGAAGCGCGGCGTGTAGCCGACGAACCAGGCGTCGGACTCTTCCTCGGAGGTGCCGGTCTTGCCGGCCGAGGTGCAGGCGGTGGAGGTGTAGCCGGCGCCGGTGCCAGAGGTGATCACGCCCTCGAGGATGCGGGTTACTTCGTAGGCCTCGCCCTGCGTCAGCACCCGCTCGCCGGCGTCGGCGCCGAGTTCGTCGACCTTGCCGTCGGGGAATTCGACTTTGCTGATCGCGGTCGGGTCGTGGTGGATGCCGCCGTTGGCCAGGGTCGCGTAGGCGTTGGCCATTTCCAGCGGCGTGACCCCGATCGCGAGGCCGCCGATCCCCTCCGCCGGGACCGATTCCAGCGAGGCTTCGATACCCATGTCCTGGGCCGTCTCGGTCACGTTCTCGGAGCCGACGTCGAGGTCGAGCTGGGCGAAGATGGTGTTGACCGAGTGCCAGGTGGCGCTGGCCAGGTCCATCGTGCCGCCGCCGTCACCCTCGGAGTTGTTGACGGTCCAGGTGCCGCCGTAGGGGAGGTCGAGAGTCATCGGCGAGGCGCCGCTGTAATAGGTCGAGTCCGGATCGATCCCCTGCTTGATCGCCGTGGTCAGGACGAAGGTCTTGAACGAGGAGCCGGGCTGGCGGTGGGCCTGCCAGGCGTAGTTGAACTGCGCTTCCGAGGCGTAGCCTTCGGTCGAGGCGAGCGCCACGATCTCGCCGTTGTCGGGGTTGACCGAGGCGAGGCCGGCCGCCGGGCCGCCTTCCGGGTAACAGACGCCGCAGGCTTCGACCGCTTCCTGCGCCTTCGCCTGCAGGTCGGGGTCGATCGTCGTGTAGGCCTTGAGCCCGCCGTTGCGGACGGTGTTGATCCCGTAGCGGTCGATCAGTTGCTGCTGGACCAGGTCGAAGAGGAAGCGGTCCCGGATCACCTGGTACTTGTTGCCGGGGTTGAGGCCGATCCCCCGGTCGATCGCCTCGCTGTATTCCTCGAGCGTGATGTAGCCCTGCTCCTCCATCGCCGCCAGCACGTCGTTGCGGCGCTCGATCGCCGCCGAGGGGTCGAGGAACGGGTTGTATTCGGAGGGCGCCTGCGGCAGCCCGGCGATCAACGCCGACTCGGTCAGGGTCAGGTCCTTGGCCGGCTTGCCGTAGTAGGTCTGGGCCGCCGCCTCGGCGCCGACCGCGGTCTGACCTTCGACCGTCCCGTAGGGCGCCGTGTTCAAGTAGGAGGTGAGGATCCACTCCTTGCTGTGCTTTTCCTCGAGTTCGACCGCGAGCTTCGCTTCCCGCAGCTTGCGCTTAAGCGTGTCCTCGGGGTTCTGGATGTAGAGGTTGCGGACGAGCTGCTGGGTGATCGTCGAGCCGCCCTGGACGATCGCCCCAGCCTGGATGTCCTTCCAGGCGGCGCGGGCGATGCCGTCGGGGTCGATCGCCCCGTGCTCGTAGAAGTTCTTGTCCTCGATCGCGATCGTCGCCTCTTTCAGCGACTGCGGCAGCGCCGCCCCGCGCACCGGCTGGCGGATGTTGTCGGAGCGGATGAATCCGATCAGGCTGCCGTCGGCGGCGTAGATCGCCGAGGAGCGGCCCTTCTGGACCGGCTGCAGGCTGGAGAGCGGCGGCGCCGAGTTGTAGACGCTGAGCGCCCAGGCGACGCCGATGCCGGCCACCACGGTGATGATTCCGGCGAGGACGACGAGCGGGATCGCGACCTTGTGCCAGCGGGAATGGGACGGCTTGCGCCGCCGCCTGCGAATACGGGTCGCCATCGGGTCAGCGATTGTAGAGGGGGGCGAGCGCCGGCCCCGCTGGCCGGACGGCGCCGCAATCCGCCTTGCCGAGCGGATAGGCTCGCTTTCAGGTACCAGTCAGGTGTCTCTTTTTGGAGAGGGAGGAGCGTTGTGAAACTGGTGATCGGGATCGTTCGACCCGAGCAGGCAAACGAGGTCCTGGAGGCCCTTTACCGGGCCGAGATCAAGGGCTTCTCGGTCAGTCGGGTGCAGGGCCATGGCGGTGAGCTGGATCGGGTCGAGACCTACCGCGGGACCACCGTGAAGATGGGTCTCTCGGAGAAGGTCCGGTTCGAGGTCGCGGTCTCCGACGACTTCGTCCAAACCACGGTCGAGGCGCTCTGCGAGGGCGGCCGCACCGGCGAGGTCGGCGACGGCAAGATCTTCGTGGTGCCGCTCGAGCAGGCGGTCCGGATCCGCACCGGCGAGCCCGACGAGGCCGCCGTGACCCCGGTGGCGAAGCGATGATCGCCGCGATCGACACCGGCGATACCGCCTGGATGCTGGCGGCGACGGCGCTCGTCCTCCTGATGACGCCCGCCCTCGGCCTCTTCTACGCCGGGCTGGTGCGCTCGAAGAACACCCTCAACACCTTCATGATGTGCGTCGCCGGGATCGCGATCGGCGGCGTGACGTGGGCGCTGGTCGGCTACTCGCTCGCCTTCGACGGCGAAGGGGCGATCATCGGCGGGCTCGGCCACGTCGGGCTCAGCGGCGTCGGCTTCGAGCCGCGTGGCGAAGGGACCATCCCCCACCTCCTCTTCATGGCCTTCCAGGGGACCTTCTGCATCATCACCGTGGCGCTGATCTCCGGCGCCGTGGTCGAGCGCATGCGCTTCGGCGCCTTCATGGTCTTCGCCGCGCTCTGGTCGGTGCTGGTCTACGCCGTGCTCGCCCACTGGGCCTTCGGCGGCGGCTGGCTGGCCCAGCAGGGAACGCTCGACTTCGCCGGCGGCGTCCCGGTCGAGATGGCCTCCGGGTTCTCGGCGCTGGCCGCGGCGCTGGTCGTCGGGGCGCGCAAAGACTACGGCCGCCAGGCGCTGCTGCCGCACAACGCGATGTACGTGCTGCTCGGCGCCGGCCTGCTCTGGTTCGGCTGGTTCGGCTTCAACGGCGGCAGCGGCTTCGGGGTCAACGACGCCTCGATCCTCGCCTTCACCAACACCCTGCTGACCCCGGCCTGCTCGCTGATCACCTGGTTCGTGCTCGACCTGGTCCGCGGCCGCAAGGTGACCGCGATCGGCGCCGCGACCGCGATCATCGTCGGCTGCGTGCTGATCACCCCGGCCGGCGGCTACATCAGCCCGGGCTGGGCGATGGTGCTCGGCTTCCTCGGCGCCCTGCCCTGCTACGCGCTGATCATGTGGCGACCGCGGACCCGGGTCGACGAGACCCTCGACGTGCTCGCCGCCCACGGCACCGCCGGCCTGATCGGGATCGTCTTCATCGGCCTCGCCGCCCAGCTGAGCTGGAACGGACTGGCCGACGGTGCCTTCTACGGCGACGCCGGTCAGCTCTGGTCGCAGGTGGTGGCGGCGCTGGTCACCCCGGCCTACGCCTTCGTCATGACCTTCATCCTGCTCAAGCTGGTCGGCGCGGTGATGCCGCTGCGGGCGAGCGCCCGCGACGAGGCGCTCGGCATGGATGTCGTGCAGCACGGCGAGGAGGCCTACGCGACGGGCGAGGGCGCGATCCTCGTCCTCCCCGACGGCGACGGCGGCCGCCCGGTGCCGGTTGCGGACCCAGGCTGAGCACATACAGGTCCTGACCACCGCCGGCTCCGAGCAGGAGGCGCAGCGGATCGCCGACGTCCTGGTCGAGCGCCGGCTGGCCGCCTGCGTGCAGATCGTCGGCCCGGTCGCCAGCACCTACCGCTGGCAGGGGGAGGTCGAGCGGGCGCGGGAGTGGCAGTGCCTGGTCAAGACCGCCGGCCCGCTCTACCCCGAGGTCGAGGCGGCGATCCGCGAGCTCCACTCCTACGACGAGCCCGAGATCATCGCCACCCCGATCGTGGCCGGCAGCCCCGGCTACCTCGCCTGGATCAGCGACAACGTCGGCTAGGCGCGCAGTTTGTAGCCGCGCGAGAAGAGGCGGAGGTTGACGATGAAGAGGGCTGCGGTGGCGGCGAAGAGGGCCAGCAGCGAGAGCGGGATGCTGGCTTCGGTGTAGCCGACGAAGCCGTAGCGGACCAGGTTGATCATGTAGTAGATCGGGTTGAAGTGGGTCAGGGTCTCGAACGGCTGCGGCAGCAGTTCGGCCGAGTAGAAGACACCGCCGAGGAAGATCAGCGGCTGCAGGACGAAGGTCTGGGCGAAGGAGACGTCGTCGAAC
This sequence comes from Solirubrobacterales bacterium, assembly GCA_036276995.1. Classification (GTDB taxonomy): domain Bacteria; phylum Actinomycetota; class Thermoleophilia; order Solirubrobacterales; family 70-9; genus VAYN01. Next base: position 24,902 of record DASUNU010000148.1, on the reverse strand, counting down.
TGCTCGGCCCGGACCCCGATCAGGACCCCCAGCTGGGAGAAGAAGAAGCCGACCAGGAACAGGGCCGGGACCAGCACGAGCACGTGCTCGACCGGGAGGTCGACCAGGAACGAGGCGGCGATGAAGGTCAGGACGGAGACGATCAGGCCGCGCGCGAAGCCGCCGAGCGAGAAGGCGAGCAGCAGCTCCAGCGGCGAGGCCGGTGAGGAGAGCTGGTCCTGGATCGCCCCCTGGAACTTCTGCTGCAGGATCGATGAGGAGTTGTTGGTGAAGGCGTTGATCGACCAGGCCATCATGATCAGGCCGGGGATGACGAAGACGACGTACTCGATCCCGTGCAGTTCGCCGACCCGGGAGCCGAGGGCGGCGCCGAAGACGGAGATGTAGAGGAAGGTTTCCAGCAGCGGCGCGCCGATCGTCTGCTTCTTGATCTTCATGAAGCGGCTGACCTCACGCCGCCAGAGCGTGAGCAGGCGAATCTGGGCGGCGCTCACTGAACCGGCTCCGCCTCGACGTGGGAGCGCGAGAGCTCCTTGCGGCCGACCAGGGCCAGGTAGGCGTCCTCGAGGTTGGGCACGCCGTAGCGGTTGGCGAGCTCGCGGCTGGTCCCCTGGGCGACGATCTCGCCGTTGTTGATGAAGGCGATCTTGTTGCAGAGCTGCTCCGCCTCCTCCAGGTAGTGGGTGGTGAGCAGGATCGTCGTCCCGTCCCGGTTGACCTGCTGCACGTAGTGCCAGAGCTCCAGCCGCAGCTCGACGTCGACCCCGGCGGTCGGCTCGTCGAGGATCAGCAGGCGCGGCCGGTGCATCAGGGCGCGGGCGAGGATCAGCCGCCGCTTCATCCCGCCGCTGAGGGTGCGGGTGCGTTCGTCGCGCTTGTCAGTGAGCGAGAAGGCCTCGAGCAGCTCCTTGGTCCGCTCGCGGCGCTCCTTCTTCGGCATCCCGAAGTAACCGGCGTGGTAGTCGAGCGTCTCCTCGACGGTGAGGAACCAGTCGATGTTGAGCTCCTGCGGCGCCAGTCCGACCGCGAGCCGGGCCTCGCCGTAGTGGTCGATCGCGTCGTGGCCGAAGATCCGGATACCGCCCGAGGTCGGCTGCGCCAGCCCAGTCGTGCAGTGGATCAGGGTCGACTTGCCGGCGCCGTTGGGGCCGAGCAGACCGAAGAACTCGCCCGGCTCGATGTCGAGCGAAACCCCGCGCAGCGCCTCCACCCCGGTCGGGTAGCGCTTCGTCAGGTCCTCGATCTGCAGCGCCTTGGCGCCGTTGCCCTCATTCGTCGTCGGGTCGCTCACGGCGACCAATCTATTCAGGCGCGTTCGCCGGCCCGGGTGAGGTAGTCGTTGGCGCGGCGCATCGCCAGCGTGTAGAGCGGTTCGAACTTGCGCTGAACCCAGTGGCCAAGCTGGATGTCGCGCGAGCTGTAGACCATGTAGCGGTCCTTGGCGATCCCCTCGAGGATCTTCTCCGCGACCACCTCCGGCGCCACCGCGCGCTTCTCGAAGCGGGCTTTGAGTTTGCGGATCGAGGGCGCCTCGGCATCGATGCCGGCGATCTTGACGGTCTCGACCAGCGGCGTCGCCACCCCGCCGGGGACGACCAGGCTGACGCCGATGCCGTGCCGGCGCAGGTCGAAGCGCAGCACCTCGGAGACCCCGCGCAGGCCGAACTTGGAGGCGCTGTAGGCGGCGTGCCAGGGCAGGCCGAAGAGGCCGGCGGCGGAGGAGACGTTGACCACGTGGCCGCCGCGGCCGGCCTCGATCATCGCCGGCACGAACGACTCGAGCACGCTGATCGGCCCGAGCAGGTTGATCTCGACCATCTCCCGCCAGTCGCTGTGCTCGAGCTTCTCGATCGTGCCCCAGGTCGAGACCCCGGCGACGTTCATCACCACGTCCATGCTGCCGTGGGCGGCGTGGATCTCGGCGGCCAGGGCCGCGACGGCGTCGTGGTCGCGGATGTCGAGCGCCTGGCTGTGGCCGACCCGGCCCCCGGCCCGCTCGATCTCCTCGACGGTGCCGGCCAGCGACTCGGCTCGGACGTCGGTGAGGTAGAGCTCGGCGCCCTGCCGCGCCGCCGCCAGCGCGGTCGCCCGGCCGATCCCGCTGGCGGCGCCGGTGACGAAGCAGCGCCTGCCGCTCAGCGACGCGATAGCCACCGCAGCCTCGGCTTCTCGGCGATCGGGTCGGTCTCGACCTGGAGCGAGTTGAGCGCCCCGGCCAGCATCACGTAGTGGCCCGTCAGCATGCAGAGCTCGATCAGCTCGACCTCGCTGAGGTGGCGGGCCAGCCCGTCCCAGGTCTCGGCCTCGACACGGTCGCCGCCGTACAGCTCGTCGACCGCGGCCAGCAGCAGCGCCTGGCGCTCGCTCCAGCCGGGGGCGGCGGCGCCCTCGCGCACCCGCGCGATCTCCTCGACACTGAGCCCGGCCGCCCGGCCCAGCCGCTCGTGCTGCGCCCACTCGTACTCGCTGCCGGTGCGGTCGGCGACGCGGAGGATGACCAGCTCGGAGTCGCGGCGCGGCAGCTTGCCGCCCGGCATCAGGGCGCCGGCGAAGAGCAGCCAGCGGCGGAAGAGGCCGCGGTGGCGGGCCAGGGTGGTGAAGACGTTGGGCGCGCGGCCGCCGACCCCGAGCCCGATTACCCGCAGGATCGCCGCGTTGAGCGCGCCGACCTGGGCGCGGGTGCCGGGCCTGATCCGCGGCTGCGAGCCTCCCTCCATGCGCTGACCGTAACCGAACCGGCCGGGCGCGTAGGCTGCTGCGCGTGGCCGCGCCCCTGCTCGCCGTCGACACGCCCTCGATGCTGTTCCGCGCCTTCTACGCGCTGCCGGACTCGATCAGGGGGCCTGATGGCCGGCCGGTCAACGCGCTGCTGGGGACGGCGAACCTGATCCTCAAAGAGGTCGAACTGCACCAGCCGCGCGCCGTCGTCCTCACCTTCGGCCCCGACGCGGCCCACTACCGGACCGAGCTCTACCCCGCCTACCACGCCGAGCGCGAGGCGGCGATGCCGGACGACCTGCCGCATCAGTTCGCCGACTCGCGGCCGTTCTTCGAGGCCTTCGGCTGGACCGTGGCCAGCAGCGACGACCTCGAGGCCGACGACCTGCTCGGCACCTACGCCAAGCGCGAGGCGGCGGCCGGCGGCCGGGCGCTGCTGCTGACCGGCGACCGCGACATGTACCAGTGCGCCGGCGACGGGGTCACCGTGCTCTACGTCCGCACCGGCGGCAAAGGTGCCGAGGAGGTCGGGCCAGAGGAGGTGCGCGAGCGCTACGGGATCGGCCCGGAGCTGGTCCCCGACTTCATCGCCCTGCGCGGCGATCCCTCCGACGGCCTGCCGGGCGCCAAGGGCGTCGGGCCGAAGAAAGCGGCGGAACTGCTGCGCGAGCACGGCTCGCTGGAGGCGATCCTCGACAACGCGATCCGCGAGCATCGGCCGAAACTGCGCGCGGCGCTGATCGAAGGCCGCGACGACCTGCTCGCCTTCAAGGACATCGCGACCCTGCGCGACGCCGGCGTCGACCCCCCGCCCGACCGCGAGACCGACTGGGCCGGCGCCGCCGCCGCAGCCCGCGAGCGCGGGATGAACCGGCTAGCGGAGCGGCTCCTCGCGCAGGGCGCTGACTAGGCCCCAAGCGGAGACCACTGCCCAGACGCCCTCCAGGAGGAGGAAACCCCACTGCGACTCGTGCCAGGCAAGCACGGCGAGGATCGCGGAGCCGACCAGGTTGAGGGTCAGGTAGACGCGCGAGTCCGGCCGCATGCGCTCGAACTGGACCGCGGCGAAAGCGGCGAGGATGAGGATGGCGCCGACGATCTGGATTAGCTGGTCCACGCCCCGAGCCTAGAGAGGTACGGTGGGCGCATGCCCTCGGCCCAGATTCCGTGGCGCGGGCCGGGCAGCGACCGGCCCGACCTGCCCCTCCCCCCCGGCCCGATGCCGCTGCGCCGCGACGGCCAGACGCGCAAGCGCTGGCGCTACATCGGGCTCTTCGGTGAGGAGCTGATGCTGTGCGCGGCGCGGGCCGAGATCGGTCCGCTGGGCCAGTCGTTCTGGGTGATGTGGGATCGCCAGGGCCGCCGCCACCGCGCCCACACCACCCTGCGCCCGGGCAGCCGCGAGGTGCGGATGGACGGGCCGCGGCTGGAGATCGACTCGCCCGACCTGCGCGCCAGCCTCACCCTCGGCGAGGCGGCCCCGATCGAGACGATCTGCCCCAGCTCGGGGGGCTCCGGCTGGGGCTGGACCCGCAAGCGCGCCGGCGTCCCGATCGAGGGCGTGGTCGAGGTGCCGGGCCGGCGCTGGCAGGTCGCGGCGCTGGGAGTCGACGACGAGTCGGCCGGCTACCACCAGCGCCAGACCAGCTGGCACTGGTCGGCCGGGGTCGGCGAGGCCGCCGACGGCCGTCCGCTGGCCTGGAACCTGGTCGAAGGGATCAACGACCCGCCAAGCGAGAGCGAGCGCGCGGTCTGGGTCGACGGCGTCCCGCACGAGCCTGCCCCGGTCCGCTTCCGCGGCCTCGACGCGATCGAGTTCGCGGACGGCCCAGCGCTCGAGTTCGCCTCCGAATCGGCCCACGCCCGCAACGAGAACTTCCTCCTCGTCCGCTCTCGCTACCGCCATCGCTTCGGCACCTTCGGCGGCGCTCTCGACGGCATCCCCCTGGCCGCGGGCTATGGGGTGATGGAGCAACACGACGCGGTCTGGTGAGGGGAACGAAGTGAGGCGTAGGTTGCTGACCAGGAAGCGCAGCCGGGCCGCCCGTAGGGGCGAGGCGTACATCGCCGCTTACGAGTTCCCCGCCCATATCGAGCGACGGGTGCGACGTCGCTTCCCCGAGCTCGACGACGCTGGCTGGGCCCTGGTCGAGCAGGGCCTGCGCGAGTGGTTCGTCTGCTGCGCCTGGCGCGGGCGCACCGTGCTCGGGATGCCCTCGCGCCTGGTCGACGAGGCCTGGCACGAGTTCCTGCTCGACTCGCTCGCCTACATGAGCTTCTGCCAGGAGGCTTTCGGCGAGTACCTGCACCACACCCCCGACGAAGCGATGGTGATGCCGATGGGTGACGCGCTCGGCGACACGGTGCGGGCCTGGGACCGCTCCGACATGGGAGCGCAAAGGAAATCCGTGCTCTGGGATCTCGACCGGCGCCTCGGCATCGAGCGGCCGCTGGGCATCGCCGAGCCGGCGATCGTCTCCGCCCGCACCCGCTCTCCCTACCCGTTGGCCACGGGCTGGGCCTGCGCCGGCTTCACCGGCGCCCTCGCCGGCGGCGGGGACGAAGGCGGGGACGGTGAAGGAGGTGGCGAAGGCGGAGACAGCGGCGGTGGCGACTCCGGCGGCGGTGGTTGTGGCGGTGGCTGCGGAGGCGGGAGCAGCTAGCCCTGCGCGGCGGCCAGGGTCGCGGCGATGACGCCGCGGGTCTCGGCCGGATCGATCACGTCATCGAGCTCGAACAGGGCGGCGGCGTTGAGCGCCCTGGCGTTCTCTTCGGCGGCGGCGGTGAGGTCGCGGACGCGCTGCTCGCGCTCGGCCTCGTCGGCGATCGCCTCCAGCTCCTTGCGCAGGGCCAGCCGCACCGCCCCCTCCAGGCCCATCGGGCCGAGGTGGGCGCTGGGCCAGGCGACCGTGAGCAGCGGCTCGTGCAGGCTGCCGCCGACCATCGCCTGGGCGCCGAGGCCGTAGCCGCGGCGCAGGATCACCGCGACCAGCGGCACCCGCAGGCCGGCCCCGGCGATCAGCAGCTCGGAGGCCTCGCGGACCAGGCCGGTCGCCTCGGCCTCCGGCCCGACCATGAAGCCCGGGGTGTCGACCAGGGAGAGGACCGGCAGCCCGAAGCACTCGCAGAGCCGCAGCAGCCGCGCCGCCTTGGCCGAGGCGTCGCTGGTGATCGCGCCGGCGGTATGGCGGCTGTTGTTGGCGATCACCCCCAGCGACCGCCCTTCGATCCGGACCAGCGCCGTCACCATCTCCGGCGCGTAGCGCTCACGCAGGAAGGTGACCGAGCCCTCGTCGGCCAGCGTTTCGATCACCGGACGCACGTCGTAGGCGCGGCGCTGGCGGGCCGGGATCGCCTCGCGTAAAGCGGTCTGGTCCGGTTCCGGGCCGGGCGCGGTCGCGCCCTGGAAGTAGGAGAGCAGCCGCTTGGTCGCCGCCGTCGCCGCCGCCTCGTCGGCGACGAGCAGGTCAATCACGCCGTTGGCGGATTGGACCGCGGCCGGCCCGACCGCGTCGGGGTCGACCCGGCCGAGGCCGCCGCCCTCGATCATCGCCGGCCCGCCCATCCCCAGCGAGGAGCCCTCGGTGGCGACGATCAGGTCGGCGCAGCCGGCGATCACGGCGTTGCCGGCGAAGCAGCGGCCGGCGACGACAGCGATCCGCGGGACCAGGCCGGCGAGCTTGGCCCAGAGCGCGAAGGCGCGGGTGTCGAGCGCCGAGACGACCGGGTAGTCGGTGTCGCCCGGCCGGCCCCCACCACCCTCGGCGTAGAAGACGGTCGGCAGCCGCATCCGCTCGATCAGCTCGAAGAGGCGGTCCTTCTTGCGGTGGCCGAGCGCCCCCTGGGTCCCGGCCAGCACCGTGTAGTCGTAGGAGAGCACCGCGCAGGCGGCGCGCTCGGCACCGACCAGCTCGCCGTTGACCCGGGCGGTGCCGGCGATGAGGCCGTCGGCCGGGGTGCGCGCGATCAGCTCGTCGAGCTCGCGGCGACCGCGCTGGGCGGCGATCGCGAAGCGGCCGTACTCGACGAAGCTGCCCGGGTCGACCAGGTCGGCGACGTTCTCGCGGGCGCTGCGGCCGCCGCCCGCGTGGCGGCGCTCGATCGCCTCGGGCCGGGCCGCGTCCTCGGTCAGGGCGCGCCGCGCCAGCAGCTCGGCCAGGTAGTCGCGCCCCTCGCCGTCGCCACCCACCGGGGCTCCCTAGCCGCCGAGTCCGCCGAAGATCGCGAACGGGTTGGCGGGGCGCTCGGCCCAGGCGACCTGGCCGCTTACCTCGGCCGTCACCTCGCTGCCGTCCGGCGCCTGCAGTTCCAGCCGTTGGGCCAGCTCCCGCGCCTCGTCCTCGTCGGCCGCACCGACCACCAGGTACTTCCAGCGCCGCACCACCGGCAGCCCTTCGGCCTGCAGCCGCCCGGCCAGGCGGGCGGCATCGCGGTGCGAGTCGAGCTCGACCCGGACCTCGTATTCGGGCTCCCCGGTCTCGGCCAGACGGGCGCGCTCGGCAGCGATCGCCTCGGCGTGCTCGGCCGCCCGCGCCGCGTCGCTTTCGGGCAGCGGCACGTCCGGCTCCTCCCAGCTTTCGGCGACCGGGTGCCAGTGGCACAGCTCGGTACTCGCCGCCCAGCTGTGCTCCTCGTCGAGGGCGGCGACCCGGGCCCGCACCGCCTCGGCCTGCGCCCGCGTTTCGGTGTAGGCGAAGATCACCCGTCCCTCTCGGGAGAGGATCACCAGGTCGCCGAAGGAGTCGCTCAGCTCGTCCTCCAGTTCCTGGGCGTCGAGGTGTTTGACCAGCCCGGCCAGGTGGCCCTCGTCTTCGAGCTCGATCCGCAGCCGCCAGTCGTCGTTCATCCCGCGCAACATAGAGTCTCGCGCCGATGAGCAACACAGCAGACGCCGCTGAGACCGGCCCCGGCAGCGTCGCCGTCGTCACCGACAGCACCACCTACCTGCCGCCAGAGCTGATCGACCGCTGGGGGATCGAGCGGGTCAGCCTCTACGTCGGCTGGAATGGCGAGCACCAGCCGGAGGGCGAGTACGAGCTCGACGACTTCTACGCGCGGCTGCGCGACTCCGCCGACCTCCCCTCGACCTCACAACCCTCGGTCGGCGACTTCCTCGCCTGTTACGAGCCGCTCGCCGAAGCGGGCCGCGACGTCGTCTCCGTCCACATCGCCGCCGGCCTCTCCGGCACCTGCGAGAGCGCCCGCGAGGCGGCCCGGGTGATCGCCGACAAGGGTCACCGCGGCCGGGTCGAGGTGGTCGACGGCGAGACCGGCGCCGGCGGGCTCGGCTGCCTGGTCCTCGCCGCGGCGGAAGCGGCGGCCGCGGGCGAGCCGCTTCCGGCGGTGGTCGAGGCGGTGCGCCGGACCCGCGCCGGCCTCGACATGTGGTTCTGCCTCGACACGCTCGAGTACCTGCGCCGCGGCGGCCGCATCGGCGCCGCCCAGGCCCTGGTCGGCTCGGCGCTGAAGATCAAGCCGATCCTCACCTTCGGCACCGAGATCGCCCCGGTCGGGCGTGTCCGTACCAAGAAGCGGGCGATGGAACGAATGGGCGCCTACCTGCGCGAGCTGCAGGAGCGCGGCGCCACCGCCTGGTTCGTCCAGCACGCCCAGTCGCCCGGCGACGCCGCCGCGCTGGTCGCCGAAGGCGAAGCGGTACTCGGCGGCGCGCCGCTGTTCTGCACCGAGGTCGGGCCCGTGCTCGGCGCCCACCTCGGCTCCGGGATGCTGGTCGGCGGGGTCGGCTGCGCGCCGGCCGCCGACGGCTAGCCGTCGACCACTTCGACGGTGCCCTTCATGTCGGGGTGGATCTCGCAGAAGTAGGTGAAGGTCCCGGCCTCCTTGAAGGTCTCCGCCTTCAGCTTGCCCTGCTCGAGCGTGCCGGTGTCGAAGCTGCCGTCGTCGGCGGTCGCCGTGTGCGGCGCCATGTCCTCGTTCTGCCAGATCACCTTGCCCCCGGTCGCCACCACGACTGGATCGGGCTGGTAGGTGAATTCGACGATCTCCACTTTTTCGGAGCGCTGCGCCTCACCGCTCGGCGCCGGAGCGCTGCCCCCAGGTTCTTCGGCCGCGCCTTCCGCCGCCCCGCCTTCGGTCGTTTCGGCCGGGGCGGTTTCGGTGTCCGCGGCGCCGGTGGTGCTGTCGTCGTCACTCCCGCAGGCGGCGAGGCCGAGTGCGAGCACGATCAGCAGGGGCGCGAGTAGGACTCTGAGTCTCATGCCATCGCCCTACCCACCGCCACCGTTTCCGAACCAGCCGTGACTAGGCTTGCCGCCGTGTCCGCCCGCGAACCCAGCCGCGCGTGATCAGCCGGCTCGCCGCCGCGGTCACCGGCCCGCGCGGGCGCTGGCTGACGATCGCGGTCTGGCTCGCGCTCGGGCTCGGCGGCTACCTCGGCCACTCCCGCATCGACGACGTCACCGCCGCCGGCCAGAGCAGCTTCCTGCCCCGGGACGCCGAATCGACCCGCGCCCTCGACGCGCTCGAGCACGGCTCGGGCGGCGGCGAAGAGGTGCCGACGGTGATCGTCTTCGAGCGCAACGGCGGCCTCAGCAAGGCCGACCTGAACGCGATCGGGCGGATCGGCGAGGGTCTCAACAGACTGGGGATCACCGGGGCGACGCCGATCATCGATCCCTTTTCCGCTGAAACGGCGGCGCCGCTGGGCGAGGTGGCGCGGGTCGCCAAGGGGATCGGCCCGCTCTCGCGCGACGGCGAAGCGGCGCTGGTCGTGCTGGCGCTCGACGCCGCCGACCGCGGCGCGATCGGGGAAGGCGTCCACACGATCCGCCGCTTCCTGGCCGAGAACGCGAGGCCCGGCCTCAACACCTACGTGACCGGCCCGGGCGGGATCGCCGCGGATCTCGAGCGGGTCGCCGACGAAGCCGGCCGGACCCTGCTGATCGCGACCCTCGGCCTGGTCCTGGTCCTGCTGCTGGTTGTCTACCGGGCGCCGCTACTGGCGGCGCTGCCGCTGCTCGTCGTCGGCACCGCCTACATGGTCTCCGCCGGGCTCGCCTACCTGCTGATCGAGGCGGGCTGGATCACCGTCAACACCGAGGGCACCTTCCTGCTGTTGGTGCTGATCTTCGGCGCCGGCACCGACTACTCGTTGCTGCTCGTCCACCGCTACCGCGAGGAGCTGCGCGGCGGTGCCCCGGCGGCCCGGGCGCTGCCGACCGCGCTGGCGGAGAGCGTGCCGGCGATCGCCGCCTCCGGCGGGACCGTGATCGCGGCGATGCTGGTGCTGCTGGTCGCCGACCTGCAGTCGACCCACTGGCTCGGCCCGATCCTGGCCCTGGGGATCGCAACGATGCTGGCCGCCGCCTTCACCCTCCTCCCCGCCCTGCTCTCGGTGCTCGGCGAGCGCGCCTTCTGGCAGCCCGGCCGATCCCGTGGTTCCTTCCGGAAGCAGGACGTCCAAAAGGAACCGCGCGATCTCTGGGGGCGGGTCGCCGGCCTGGTCCAGCGGCGCTCGCGGACGATCGTCTTCCTCGTCACCGCTGCCCTGCTCGTGCTGGCACTCGGCAACTTCGCCCACCACGGCACGATCGGGTTCGGCCAGGGCGAGACGCGGCCGACCAACTCGAGCCGCGGCACCGAAGTGCTGAACGAACACTTCCCGCCGGGGATCGGCTCGCCGCTGACCGCCGTGGTCGCAGCCGAGGAGCTGGAGGCGGTGATCGCGGCGATGAAGGACCTCGACGTCGTCCAGCTCGCCCTGCCGGTGCCGCCGACCGGCGCCGGCGACGAGGGCGTGGTCGTGCTCGTGCTCCACGGCGACCCCTACTCGGGCGAGGCGGCAGCGGAGGTGGAGCGGATCCGCAACCGCCTGCACGCGATCGCGCCCAGCGCCCTGCTCGGCGGCATCCCGGCCGAGAACTACGACATCGAGCAGACCAACGCCCACGACACGCGCCTGATCGTGCCGCTCGTCCTGCTCGTCGTCGGTCTGATCCTGGCCGCGGTCCTGCGCGCCCTGCTCGCCCCCGCCTACCTGATGCTGACCGTCGTCCTCTCCTTCGCGGCCACGCTCGGGCTCTGCACCGCGATCTTCTCCCTGCTTAGCGACGAAGGAGTCGCCTTCAACCTGGTGCTGATGTCCTTCCTCTTCCTGGTCGCGCTCGGGGTCGACTACAACATCTTCCTGATGACCCGGGCGCGCGAGGAGGCGGCCGCGCGCGGCACCGAGAAGGGCGTGCTCGCCGCCCTCGTCCACACCGGCGGCGTCGTCACCGGCGCCGGCCTGATCCTCGCCGGCACCTTCGCCACCCTGACCCTGCTGCCGCTCGAGGAGCTGGTCCAGATCGGGGCGACGGTCGCGATCGGCGTCCTGCTCGACACCTTCGTCGTCCGCGCCCTGCTGATCCCGGCGATCACCTACCGGCTCGGCGACCGCGCCTGGTGGCCGGGGCGGGTGAGCCCGCCCAACCCGGACCGCCCGGTTTAGTAGCCGGGGCTGGCCTTCATCTGCTTGCGCTCGGTCGGGTGGGCGCCGCCCTTCTTCTCCAGCGTGTCGCAGGCCTGGGCGATGTCGTCGGCTAGGCGGTCGATCTGGGCGCGGCCGAGGGTCTCCTTGACCAGCGCCCGCATGATCTTCACGTCTTCGGCGTCGGGCGGCATCGTGTAGGCGGGCAGCATCCAGCCGCGCTCGGCCGAGAGCTGCCAGGAGACATCGAACTCGTCGTAGTCGCGGCCCTCCTTGAGCTTGAAGGCGACCAGCGGCAGCTGCTCCTTGTCGGCCCCGATCAGCTCGAAGTTGCCGTTCTCCTCCAGCTTTCCGGCCAGCGCCTTGGCGTTCTGCTCCATCGCCTTCATCACGTGCGCGTAGCCCTCGTGGCCGAGGCGGACGAAGTTGTAGTACTGGGCCAGCACCATCGAGGCCCCGGTCGAGAAGTTGAGGGTGAAGGTGGCGTCGGTCTTGCCCAGGTAGTTCTCGTAGAAGACGAGGTCCTCGGCGAGGTCGCTCTGCTCGCGGAAGACGAGCCAGCCGATCCCGGGGTAGACGAGCCCGAACTTGTGCCCGGAGACGTTGATCGAGCGCACCTGCTCGAGCCGGAAGTCCCACTCGGAGTCCGGGTAGAGGAAGGGCCAGACGAAGCCGCCGGAGGCGGCGTCGACGTGCAGCGGCACGTCGAGTTCCCGCTCCTTCTTCATTTCCAGCAGCAGCTTGTTGATGCCGACGATGTCGTCGCTGTGGCCGGTGAAGGTGGTGCCGAGCACGGCGGCGACGCCGATCGTGTTCTCGTCGATGTGGGGCTCGACGTCCTCGGGCCCGATCACGTACTTGTCTTCGCGCAGGCGGACGATCCGCGGTTCGACGTCGAAGTAGCGGCAGAACTTTTCCCAGACCACGTGCACGTCGCCGCCGAAGACCAGGTTCGGCTTGTCGACGGGGAGCCCGGCCGCTTCGCGCCGCTGCTTCCACTTCCACTTCAGCGAGAGCGCCCCGAGCATGATCGCCTCCGAGGAGCCCTGGGTGCGGCAGCCGGTGGTCTCGCCGGGCGCGTTGTAGAGGTCGGCGAGCATGCGGATGCAGCGCTGCTCGATCTCGGCGCTGATCGGGTACTCGGCGTGGTCGATGAAGTTGCGGTAGAGGTTCTCGGAGATGATCCGGTTCGCCTCCGGCTCCATCCAGGTGGTGACGAAGGTGGCGAGGTTGCGCCAGGGGTCGCCCTCCAGCACCAGTTCCTCGTCGACCAGCCGCATCGCGTCGAGCGCCGGCATCCCGTTCGTGGGGAACTCGTGGGCGGGCGCGTCTTCGGTGAGGAAGCGGTTTCCGTAGAGCTTGGCGGCCTGGTCTGAACTGAGCGGTTTCGTCATGTCGGGCAGCCTAAGGGGACGCGCGCTAGGCTGGCGCGAGGAAGTCTGGGTGAGGATTTTTTTCCAACGACGAAAGGGCCGGCGTGGACGTGGATGAGCTGAACGAGATGGGGCCGATCGACTACGTCCTGGTCGAGTGGACCGGGCGGCAACCGACCGGCGAGGCGATCCCGCACCTGGTCGACCTGGTCGAGCGCGGGGTGATCCGGATCCTCGACCTCGCCTTCATCGTCAAGGGCGAGGACGGCTCCGTCGCCGGCCTCGAGATCGCCGACCTCGGCGACGCCGTGGCCGAGTTCGCGGTCTTCGAGGGCGCCTCCTCGGGCCTGCTCGGCGACGACGACATCAGCGAGGCCGGGAGCGCGCTGGAGCCCGGCACCTCAGCCGCCCTGCTCATCTACGAGAACAGCTGGGCCGGGCCGTTCGCCAGCGCCGTCCGCCGCGGCGGCGGCCAGCTCGTCGCCAGCGGCCGCATCCCCGTCCAATCCCTCCTCGAGGCGCTCGACGCCGCCGAGGCCAACGCTTAAGAGAAGGAGACCGCCATGCCAGGACTACTCAGAGGCGTCGCCCGCACCGCGATGATCGCCGGCACCGCGACCGCCGTCAGCAACCGCGTCTCCAAACGCCAGGGCGAGCGCTGGGCGCAGCAGGAAGCGCAGCAGCAGCCCGCGGCGCCGGCCCCCGAAGCCGCCCCCGCCCCGGCCGCGGCACCCGCCGGCGGCGAGGCCTCGCTGATCGATCAGCTCAAACAGCTCGGCGAGCTGAAAAGCCAGGGCATCCTCACCGAGGAGGAGTTCGCCGCCCAGAAGGCCAAGCTGCTCGGCTGAGCCCGGTCGCTAGCGGTACGGCTGGGCGGCCAGCGCGGCGCAGATCTGGCGCCGTTTGGTCTTCGCCTTACGCAGGGTCGCCTGGCGTTTCTTCAGGCTGCGGTTCCAGCGCTGCTTTGCCCGCGCGCTATCGGCCTTGCGCACCTGGCGGCGGGCGCTGCCCACGGCCGCCTGGGCCTGACGCTGCTTGGCCCGGGCTTTGTTGCAGGGGGCGGGGTCGGCTTTGACCCGCGGCTCGGCCGGGATCGGCTCGGCTTCGCAGGGGCAGGGGTTTTCCTCGCAGACCGTGCCGTTGCGGTCGGAGTCGAGCCGGGACGGGTCGTCCGGGTAGAGGTAGAGGTAGTACTGGGCCGCGGCCTGGGACTCGAACCCGGCGCAGCTTTTCTGGGTGCTGCGCAGGCTGCCGTAGCCGTCGGGGACTTTGTAGGTCGTCTCGGCGACCAGCTCCGGCTTTCCGACCACGGGCAGGACGTAGAGGCAGAGCTTGGCCTGGCGCGGGAAGAAGGGTTTGAAGGTGAGGTTCTTGCGGACCGTGCCGGCATCGGTGGAGAAGCCGGCGACGCCAGCCCGGAAGGTGAGGTCGTTGGCGCAGGGCAGCGAGGCGTGGCGTTCGACCACCGCCGCGTACCAGGCGCAGAGGCCTTCGCCGCAGGCGCTGCGGGTGGCCTCGGCCTTGACCGCGATCAGGCCGCCGCCGTCGTCGCTGACGCTGAGCGAGCCCGAGTCCGCGGACGCGCCCGGCGCGCTGAGCAGGCACATCGCCGCAGCAGCGAGCACAGCGACGCTCCCCCTTCTGACCCACCCCTGCGAAGTCATCGACCCGAGCGTAACGGACCAGAACGCTCCTAACTAATTTGAGCGCGGACCTCGCTGCTGCTCCTCGACCGTCAGCTCGGCGACCGGGTTCGCTTCCAGGCGCGCATCCGGGATCGGCTCGCCGCTGCGGGTCGAGAGCCCGTAGGTGCCCTGGGCGAGCCGCTCTTCGGCCCGCTCGACCGCCTCCAAACGCTGCTTCAGTTCTGCGGCGCGGCCGGCGTCGAACTCGTCCTGGTAGAGGCCCTCGGAGTTGAAGTCGCCCGGTTCGCGCCGCTGGTCGCCCTCCTCCGGGCCGTCGCGTTCGAGAGCGGCGAGCTCTCCTTCGACTCGCTCGCGCTCGGTGGCGAGCAGTTGGCGTGCGCGCTCCTGATCCATGCGAACACCCTACCCGCCGCACCCCGGCGGGCGGCAATGTGGTTGACCCGGAAACCAATCGCCGCTATCCTGATTTCAGACTAACTACAGAAAGTGGATCTGCTGATGGCTTACCTCCTCATCCCACTTGACGACGCGATCGTCTTCCCCACCGTGACCGCGACCCTGCCGATCGACGTTGGCGAGGAGGAGCGGGTCTTCCTCCTCCCCCGTCACGAGGGCGAGTTCGCCCGCACCGGCGTCGTCGCCGAGGTGATCGAGCGCGGGCAGTCGCGGCGCGGCGGCGCGGTCGCAACCGTGCTCGGCCTGCACCGCGGCCTGGCCGGCGCCGCCGTCGCCGACGCCGACGACCCCGACTCGCTGCGGATCGACGTCCAGGAGTTTCACGACGGCCACCCAGACGACGATCACACCGAGGAGCTGATGCGCGAGTACCGGGCCGTGGTCGAGGAGATCCTCGAGCTGCGCGGCGATGACGGCCGCATCGCCGCCTTCCTGCGCTCGGTTGACGAGCCAGGGGCGCTGGCCGACACCTCCGGCTTCAGCCCCGACCTCACCTTCGAGCAGAAGCTGCGCCTGCTCGACGCGCTTGACGTCACCGCCCGGCTCGAGACCGCGGTCGAGCTGCAGCGCGAGCGCCTCGCCGAGCTGCAGGTCCGCAGCAGAATCCGCGACGACGTCGAGTCGGGCGCGCAGAAACAGCAGCGCGAGTACTTCCTGCGCAAACAGATGGACTCGATCCGCAAGGAGCTGGGCGAGGACGAGGGCAGCCTGATCGAGGAGTACGAGGCGAAGATCGCCGACGCCGGGATGCCGGAGGCGGTCGCCGAGCAGGCCGAGAAGGAGCTGCGCCGGCTCGAGCGCCAGGGCGAGCAGTCGCCCGAGTCCTCGATGATCCGCAGCTACCTCGACTGGCTGATCGCGGTGCCGTGGTCGAAGCGCTCCGAGGAGAAGCTTGACCCGGTCCACACCCGCGAGGTGCTCGACGCCGACCACGCCGGGCTCGAGGACGTGAAGAAACGGATCACCGAGTTCATCGCCGTCCGCAAACTGCGCCAGGAGCGCGGCAAGGACGACGAAGACGCCCGCGCCAACGGCGCGATCCTCACCCTGGTCGGGCCACCCGGCACCGGCAAGACCTCGATCGGCGAGTCGGTCGCCCGGGCGCTCGGGCGCGAGTTCGTCCGCATCAGCCTCGGCGGCGTCCACGACGAGGCCGAGATCCGCGGCCACCGCCGTACCTACATCGGCTCGATGCCAGGCCGGATCGTGCGCGCCCTGCGCGACGCCGAGACGATCAACCCGGTGATCCTGCTCGACGAGGTCGACAAGGTCGGCGCCGACTGGCGCGGCGACCCCTCGGCGGCGCTGCTGGAGGTGCTGGACCCGGCCCAGAACCACTCGTTCCGGGACCACTACCTCGATGTCGAGATCGACCTCTCCGAGGTCGTCTTCATCGCCACCGCGAACATGACCGACACGATCCCCGGGCCGCTGCTGGACCGGATGGAGATCATCGCCTTCGACGGCTACACGACCGCCGAGAAGCTGGCGATCGCCCAGGGCTACCTGCTGCCCAGGCAGCTCAAGCGCAACGGGCTGGAGCCGGAGGAGATCGAGCTCGGCGAGGAGGTCCTGCGCAGCGTCATCACCGAGTACACCCGCGAGGCGGGGGTGCGGCAGCTCGAGCGCGAGCTCGGCAAGCTGCTGCGCGGGGCGGCGACGAAGATCGCTGCCGGCACCGGTGAGCCGCCGATCGCGCTCGACGCCAACGCCGTGCACGAGGCGCTCGGGCGCCAGCGCTTCTTCCAGGAGTCGGTCGAGCGGACCGCGATCCCCGGCGTCTCCACCGGCCTGGCGGTAACGGGCACCGGCGGCGATGTGCTGTTTATCGAGGCAACCGCGATGCCGGGCGACAAGAGTCTGGTCCTGACCGGCCAGCTCGGCGACGTGATGAAGGAGTCGGCCCGGATCGCGCTCTCCTACGTGCGCTCGCACGCCGGGGAGCTGGGTATCGACCCGGCCCGCTTCGACAGCGAGTTCCACCTGCACGTGCCGGCCGGGGCGATCCCCAAGGACGGCCCCAGCGCCGGCACGGCGATGACCACGGCGCTGGTCTCGCTGCTGAGCGGGCGGCCGGTCAAGCACACGGTCGGGATGACCGGTGAGGTCACCCTGCAGGGCCGGGTGCTGCCGATCGGCGGGCTGAAGCAGAAGGTGCTGGCCGCCCACGCGGCCGGGCTGACCGAGGTGATCCTGCCCGAGCGCAACCGCGGCGACCTCGACGAGGTGCCGGAGGAGGTGCGCGAGCAGATGACCTTCCACCCGGTGATGAGCGTGGCCGAGGTGATCGAGCGGGCGCTGGAGCCGGCCGAGAAGGGCGCCGGTGTCACCGCGCTGTCGTAGCTGCTCGCCGGTCCCGAGTGAGCTGCGCGCGGCCGCCGGCCTGCTCGAGCGCCGCTGGACGATGGCGACGATTTACGCTTGCTCCAGCGGCGCCGCCCGCTTCAACGAGTTCCGCCAGTCGTTGCCCGGCGTCTCCCCGACCACCCTCTCCGACCGGCTCGAGCAACTCGAGGCGGCGGGGATCGTCGAGCGCACCCTCGTCGCCGGCCGTCCCCCCCACGCCGAGTACACGCTGACCCCGCGCGGCCGCCAGCTGGCCGCGGCGGTGGCGGGGCTGCTCGAACACCGCTAGCCGATCGCGACCGCGCCGCCGGGAGCGGATCTATGCTCGCCGCGTGGGGGGTGAGAGTTCTGAGACCGCGGTCGGAATCGCTTTGGCCGAGTTCAACGCGCTGCGGGCCGAGATCATCAGCCACATCACCGCCCAGACCGCGGTGGTCACGCTCGGGGTGACGGCGCTCGGGATCCTCGTCGGCTTGGTCGCCAAGGAAGGCGCCGACGATCACCTGCTGCTCGTCGTGCCGCCGGTCTCGATGTTCGTGATCCTGCTGCTCACCGCGGAGAACTACCGCATATGGCGGATCGGCGACTACATCCGCAACCACCTCTGGCCCTTCCTCCAGGCCCAGGCAGGCCCCGTGCCCTCCTGGGAGGCGGAGGTGATTCGCTACCGGTCCTCGCGCGGCATCTTCTTCAAGGCAGCGGCGATCGACTCGCCGGCGATCATCCTCTTCATCGTCGCGAGCGTCGCCTCCCTGGCCTGGATCAGGGACCCCGGCGATGGCCTCTGGTGGGCGGGCTGTGCAATGACTGCGACCGCCATCGGCGCCCCGATCGCGGTCGCCCTGAGCAGCCGCTCGAACTCGCTGCGCCCGGGCTAGCTGGAGGCCGGAGGAGGCGGCGGGGGCGGCTCGGTTCCGCCGACGTCGACGAACGGCTCCGCCGGGGCGGCGGGGGCGGCCGGTGCCACACCCTCGATTTCGCGCAGGCGGAAGTAGAGGACGGAGGCAACCAGGGCGCTGATCGGGGCCGTGATCGTCGAGGCGAGGGCGCTGAAGACGATCCGCATCAGCGGCCCGTCAGCGATCGCCGCCCCGATCAGGGTGAAGACGATGGCGGCGACGAAGACGATCAGGAAGGCGATCACGATCACGCCGAAGACGGGCCAGCCGTTGCCGCGGACAAGCTCGCGCGAGCGGCCGAAGGAGGCGATGACACCGCTTTTCTCGATCACGATCACCGGCGCGATCACCGACCAGATCGTGAGCAGGATCAGGCCGGGGACGATCAGCAGGAAGAAGCCGATCGCGATCCCGAGGCCGGCGAGGATGCCGGCGCCGATCAGCGGCAGGATGAAGGGCGAGGCCTGGCTCAGCAGTTCGCCGGCGGAGAAGTCGCGGCGGCCGTCCTGGACGTCGCGGACGAGGTTCACCACCGTGCCCTGGTAGAGGGTCCCGGCCGCGATCCCGACCGCCGAGGCGAGCAGCAGCAGGAAGGCGTTGGACTCGGCGACGCCGTTGGCGATCGCGACGACGAGGAAGAGCCAGAAGGCGATCGGGAGCAGCACCCCCGCGTTGGAGCCATAGAGCGAGAACGCCTGGCTGATGGTCCCACCGACATCGAGTGCTTTTCGATCTTGCATGGCCCTTCGGTTCGACGCCGGCAGCCGGGTCCCTGCGCCGGTCCGGGTCGACTTTGTACGCCTATGGCGCACTAAATCGACCCGCTCGGATATAACGTGACGAATGCGTTACGTTATATCCCCATGGCCAGGACCCTCGACCCCGATGTCGACGAGGCGATCGTCGCCGCCACCATGGCGCTGCTGGGCGAGCGCGGCTTCGGGGCGATGACGATCGAGGCGGTCGCGGTCGCGGCTGGGGTCGGTAAGCCGGCGATCTACCGCCGCTTCGCCGACAAGGCCGAGCTGGCAACCGCCGTCGTCTCGCGCCAGCTGCGGGACCTCGAGGTGCCCGAGCTCGGCGACACCCGCGAAGAGCTGTGGCTGGCGGTCGAGCGCGGCTTCCCCGCCGACGCCCCCGCCTACCTGCGGCTGATCGGCGGCCTCGCCGCCGAGGAGAAGCGCCACCCGGAGCTGATCGCGGCCTTCCGCGAGAACGTCCTCGGCCCGCGCCGGGAGGCGGTGCGGGTGCTGATCGAGCGCGGCCAGGCACGCGGCGACCTGCGACCCGAGGTTGACCCGGTGGCGGCGCTCGACGCGCTCGCCGGACCGCTGCTCGCCCGCGCCTTCGCCGGCGTCGAGACCGGCCCCGAGTGGCGCCGCTCCGCTTTCGAGCTCTGGTGGGACAACTTCAAAACCAAGGAGGAACGATGATTCAGTTCACCGTCGAGACCGATATCGAGCGACCCGTGCCGGAGGTGTTCGCCTACGCCACGGATCCGGACAAGCTCTCGACCTGGCAGACCAACACGGTCTCCGCCGTGCAGGAGGGCGACGGGCCGCTCGGCCTCGGCACGCGGCTGCGCGAGGTCCACCGCGGCCCCGGCGGCAAGGAGCTCGAGTCGCTGGTCGAGGTCTCCGAGTACGCCCCGGATAGCCGCTTCGGCCTGCGCATGATCGAGGGGCCGCTGCCGGTCCATGCTCTGCTCGGCTTCGAGCACCTCGACGGCGGCACCCGCCTCTTCTTCACCGTCCACGGCCAGCCGACGGGGGCGATGCGGTTCGCCCAGCCGCTGCTGCGGATCGCGCTGCGGCGCCAGTTCCGCGAGCACTGCGCGAACCTGAAGCGGGTGCTGGAGGAACGGCCCGCTGCCTAGCGCGAGAGCGCGCGGCGGACGATCACCGGGTCAGAGGGTCGGAGCCGCCGCGGGGTCCATCGGGTGCAGCTCGCTGCGGGTCAGCGCCTCGGTGCGCAGGTGCGCGACCGCCTGGTACTCCTCGGAGGCGACCATGTCGAGGAAAGCCTGGCGGCTCGGGTATTCGACCAGGGCGACCAGGTCCCAGGAGCCGTCGCCGAGCAGGGCCGTCGCCGGCGCCCCGGCGAAGACGATGCGGCCGCCCAGCCGCTCGACGATCGGCGCCACCGCGGCGCCGTACTCGGCGTAGCGCTCGGCGCCGCCGTCGGGCTTGAAGGCGAGCAGGTTCAGCATCACCACCGGCGTGCCGTCGCCAGCCCGCTCGGCGAAGGCGGCGAAGCCCTCCTGGTTCAACCGCTCCGCTTGGCTCGGCGCATCCATCGCGCCAGCCTACGGCAACCTGCGTCCCGAATAAGCTGGGGCGATGAACTGTCCCAAGTGCGAAGCCGAGATGCGCAGCTACGAGCGCAACGGCGTCACCGTCGACCAGTGCAGCGGCTGCCGCGGCATCTTCCTCGACCGCGGCGAGCTTGAGCACCTGATCGATGCCGAGGGCGCCTACTACGAGCGCAACGAGCGCAAGCCCGAGGAGCGCCAGGAGCAGCGCCCGCAGGAGCATCGAGGCGGTCACAAGCCGAAGTCGAAGAAACGCAGCTTTCTCGAGAACCTGCTCGAGATGGGCGAGTAGCCGCCCGGGCTCGCTCCCTAGCCGTCGACCGAGACCGGCAGCGGGCCGGGGTGGATCACGTCCGGGTCGTGGCCCGGCATCACCGCGAGGCCCTGGTCGCGCAACGCGCGCAGGCGTTCGGCCGAGCGCCGCTGGGCCTCGTGGTCGGCGGCGAAGGCCGGGAAGCGGTGGTCGTCGAGGGAGGCGGCGAAGAGGACGACGTCGGCCCCGATCACCAGGTCGCCGGCCCGCACCGACTGGTGGCCCGGCGTGTGCCCGGGCGTGGAGAGCAGCTCGACCGAGCCGTCGCCGAGCAGGTCGTGGTCGCCCTCGACGAGGACGAGCTCGCGCTCACCCTCGTAGTCGCGTGGCATGTAGAAGTTGCGCGCGATCGCCTCCGGGTCGTGGCCGGCCTCCCACTCGCGGCGCTGAACGACCACGGGGACAGAGGGTGGGATCAGCGGCAGGCCGCCGACATGGTCCCAGTGCAGGTGGGTGAGCACCACCATCGTCAGCGACCCGGGATCGACCTGGGCGGCGACGCTGCGCTCCTGCTCGAACCCGAACAGCCCCATCACCTGCGGCTGCTCGTAGAACTCGCCCGGGTCGGCGACCGCCGCCGGGTTGAGCCCGGTGTCGACCAGGATCCGCTCCGTCCCGACCTCGATCAGGTAGGCCGGGACCGGGAAGCGGAACCGCTCCCCTTCCGGCGCGCCCTGGTGGAAGAGCGCAAGGGGAGCGGTGAACCATCCGCCGTCTAAGAGTTGGACCCGCATCGGGGTCCTCTTCTACTGGTTCTGCTCGGCCTGGGCGCGAATCCGCTCCTCCTGCTCGCGCAGCTCCGGGGTGAACTCGTCGCCGAAGTCCTCGGCCTCGAAGACCGGGCGGATCTCGATCTCGCCCGCTTCGTCGGCCGGGTTGGGGCAGCGCTTGATCCACTCGACCGCTTCCTCGAAGGAGCGCACCTGCATCAGCCAGTAGCCGGCGATCAGCTCCTTGGTCTCGGCGAAGGGGCCGTCGGTGACGGTCCGCTCGCCCGCGCCGCCGAAGGCGACCCGGACGCCTTTCGAGGACGGGTGCAGCCCCTCGCCGGCCAGCAGCACCCCGGCCTTGACCATTTCCTCGTTGAACTCGCCCATCGCCGCCAGCAGCTCCTCGCTCGGCATCACGCCCGCCTCGGAGTCCTTGCTCGCCTTCACGATCGCCATCACTCTCATCTCGGTTCCTCCTTGGTCATGGGCCTCCGGCAGCGCCGGAATTGCCCTCTTTTACCCCACGACGAACGGGCGACGCCGAAATCGACACGACGATGTCCCTAGGCTCGAATAATGCGCTGGCTCGTCGACGGCATGAACGTGATCGGCACCCGTCCGGACGGGTGGTGGAAGGACCGGCACGGGGCGATGACGCGGCTCGTCGACCTGCTCGAGCGCTTCTCCGCGGCCAGCGGCGAGGACGTGACCGTCATCTTCGAGCAGCCGCCCTCGCCGCCGATCTCCTCGCCGCTGGTCGAGGTCGCGCACGCTCCGCGCCCGGAAGCCGACGCCGCCGACAAGGAGATCGTCCGCCGCCTGCGCGCCGACCCCGACCCGGAGCAGATCCGCGTCGTCACCTCGGACCATCTGCTCGCCGACATGTCCCGCGCCGCGGGTGCCCTGGTCGAACCAGCCGCCTCGTTCCGGGCGCGGCTGGAGGACCTCTAGCCCCCTGTTCGCGCGGGCATAACGGCTGCGCCGAGTGGGTAGGGCTGTGGCATGCGTCCGCCCCGCGCCTCGATCGGCCTGTTCGCCGCCCTCGCGTTCGCGGTCACGCTGCTGCTTCCGGCCGGCGCCGGCGCGACCATCGTCGGCCTCGGCGCGACCGCGGCAGAGCCGAGCGAGTGCTTCGAACCCAGGCGCTCGCGGCAGGCCAGCACCTACTGCCAGGTCTTCGCCGGCGACTCGCTGGAGATCGCGGCGGTGGCCAGCCGCGACGACGGCTCGGTGCGCCTGGCGCCGCAGCCGTTCACCCTCCTCGAGATCGGCGCCGGCCCCGCCCAGGAGGTCCTCTCCTTCACCTACTTCGACGACAACGATGCCGACGACGAGCCGCGGGTGACGCCGCGGCGCAACACCGACTACCAGCTGCGCTTCAACGGCAACGAGGTGATCGGGCCGGCCGAGTCGGCGCCGCTGGTCGCCGAGGTCGGCGCCCGGGTCTCGATCCCTGAGGACGCCAGCAGCGGCAACGGCACCCGGCTGCGGATCCCGGCCGGCGTCGCGGTCCCCTGGCGCAGCCTCAAAGGCCGCCTCGAGCTGCGCCGCTGCCACCGCGCCAAGGCGACCAGCGCTGCCAGTTGCGCCCGCCGCAGCTCCTACACCGTGCTCGCCTCCCGCACCGCGACCGCCGACCTGACGACCCGCTTCCAGCTCGCCGCCCCGCCGCGCAGCTACCGCCGTTACGAGGTCGCCTTCGACCCGCGCGGCAAACGGTTCGCGACCACCCGCCGCGCCTTCACCGTGCTCAACGGCTTCGACGGCGTCACCAGCTACCGCCCCACCGTCCGCAGCGCTCCCTTCGGCAACCGCTGACGCCGGCTCGATACCGCGAGTCTGCCGGCGCGGACTTGCGCCGGTCAAGATTGTCGCCTCAGATTCCGATCCTGGAGAGGTGGTATCCGGACTGAGCCAGCGCGAGCGCAGAACCGTCCTCGTCGGCGGCCTCCTCGCCCTCTGCCTGCTCCTCGCCTTCACCGCCCACGTCGCGTTCGGGTTCGGCGGTTCTGGCACTGATGCGCTCTTCAACACCTGGATCTACAACGCCCTGATGCTGACCAGCGCCGCCGCCTGCCTGTTGCGGGCCGCCCTGGTCCGGCGCGAACGCCTGGCCTGGGCCCTCCTCGGCGCCGGCCTGCTGCTCTACACCGGCGGGGAAATCTTCTACGCGGCCGTGCTCGCCGAGCGGGCGACGGTGCCGATTCCCTCGCCCGCCGACGCCGGCTACCTCGCCTTCTACCCGCTCGCCTACGCGGCGCTGGTCGTCCTCCTGCGCGAGCGGATCGGGGCCTTCCCGGCCGCGCGCTGGCTCGACGGCGTGATCGTCGGCTCCGCCGTCGCGGCGCTGGCGGCAGCGCTCGCGCTGGGGCCGATCGTCGATGCATCGAGCGAAGGCCAGACCCTCGCCGTCGCCACCAACCTCGCCTACCCGATCGCCGACCTGACCCTGTTGACGATGGTCGCGACCGCCGCCTCCTTCACCGACTGGCGGCCGGGGCGGAGCTGGGCGATCCTGGGCGCCGGCCTGCTGCTGCTTGCCATCTCCGACGGCGTCTACCTGCTGCAGTCCGCCGACGGGACCTACGTCGAAGGCACGATCCTCGACGCCGGCTGGCCCTGCGGCGTCCTGCTGGTCGCCTGCGCCGCCTGGGTCGAGCCGCGCGTCAGCGAGGAGCCGACCCGATCCCGGGCGCTGCGGATCATCGCGATCCCGGCCGTCGCGGCCCTGATCGCGATCTCGATCCAGGCGGCGGAACGATTCGCCACGGCCCCGACCGCGGCGGCGGTGATCTCCCTGCTCACCCTGGTTGCGGTCGTCGTGCGGCTGGTCCTCTCCCTGCGTGAGACCCAGGGGGAAGTGCGCACAAGGGCGCGGGAGTCGCGCACCGACGAGCTGACCGGGCTGCCCAACCGCAGGGCGCTGATGCTGGACCTCGAGCGGGCGATCAAGCGGCCGCCGGCGACGGGGTCCCTGCGGCTGCTCGCGCTCTTCGACCTCGACGGCTTCAAGCTCTACAACGACACCTTCGGCCACCCGGCCGGCGACGCCCTGCTCGAACGGCTGGGCGGCAGGCTGGGTAGCTTCGCGGCCGCGCATGGCCGCGCCTACCGGCTCGGCGGCGACGAGTTCTGCCTGCTCGCCGAGTGCACGGCGGCGGAGGTCGACGCGATCATCGCCGGCGCCACCGCTGCCCTCTCCGAGCACGGCGAGGGTTTCTCGATCACGGCCTCGCAGGGCAGCGTCCTCTTGCCGAGCGAGGCCAACTCGGTCAAGGAGGCGATGCAGCTCGCCGACCGGCGGATGTACGCGAACAAGGTGGGCGAGCGGACCTCGGCTGGCTCGCAGTCGCGCGACGTGCTGCTGATGGCGCTGCGCGAACGCCAGCCGGAGCTGGCCGAGCAGGCCGTCGACGTCGGCGAGCTGGCCCTGGCCGTCGCCGAAGAGCTGGGGATGGAGGCCGAGCAACGCGACGAGACCTACCGCGCCGCACAGTTGCACGAGACCGGGAAGATGGCGATCCCCGACGCGATCCTCAAGAAGCCGGGGCCGCTCGAGGAGTCGGAGTGGGAGTTCGTCCGCCAGCACACCCTGATCGGCGAGCGGATCATCGCCTCGGCGGCGGCGCTGGTCCCGGTCGCGCGCTTGGTTCGCTCCAGCGGCGAGCGCTGGGACGGCGGCGGCTACCCCGACTCCCTGCA
>DASUNU010000147.1:0-2517 GCA_036276995.1 Solirubrobacterales bacterium | reverse complement strand
TTGGGGAAGTATCTGGGGCGGTGGCGTGTTGCGCGCGGCCCAGCAACAGAGGGAGGAATCCATGGTCTGGAGGAGGACGGTCGCGGCGGCCGCGGTGCTGGCGGGGAGCCTCGCGGTCTCCGGCTTCACGCCAGAGAACGTCGAGTGTATCGCGCCGGCCAATCCGGGCGGCGGTTGGGATTTCACGTGTCGCCAGGTCGGCCGGCTGCTCGGCGAGCAGCAGCTCGTGCCCGGGAACGTGCAGGTCACCAACATGGCCGGCGGCGTCGGCGCGGCCGCCTACAGCCACGTCATGTCGAGGCGGGCCGACGACCCCAACGTCATCACCGCGACCAGCACCGTGGGCGTCACCCAGATCGCCCAGAACCGCTACCCGGCCGATATCGACGCCATGCGCTGGCTCGCCATGCTCGGCGCCGACGTCGGCGTCATCCTGGTCAAGCCGGACTCGCCGCACACCTCGCTCGAGGCGCTGCTCGAGGCGATCAAGGCCGACCCCGCCTCGGTGGTGTTCGGCGGCTCGAGCGGCGTGGGCGGCTGGGACCATCTGCGCCTCCTGCTGCTCGCCCAGGCGGCCGGCGTGCCGAGCACGGACCTCGGCAAGATCCGCTGGGTGCAGTACGAGGGCGGCACCGACGCGGTCACCCAGATGCTCGGCGGCTTCATCGACGTGGTCTCGACCGATCTCGGCGAGATCGCGGGCTTCGTCGAGGCCGGGGACATCGAGGCGCTCACGGTGCTGAGCGACGATCAGCTGCCGGGCAAGTTCGAGGCGATCCCGACCGCCAAGAGCCTGGGCTACGACGTCACCGGCTATAACTGGCGAGGCTTCTACATCGGCGGCGATGTGCCCGACGAGGCCTACGACTTCTGGGTCGACACGCTGCAGCAGGTATACGAGAGCGAGGCGTGGCAGCAGGTCGCGGTCGAGAGCGGCCTGACGCCGATCTGGCGCGGCGGCGACGACTTCCAGAGCTTCGTCGCGGAAGAGACCGCGGCCATGCGCCAGATCTCGAAGGACATCGGCGTGATCCAGTGAGGAGGCGGCGAACGCGCAGGCGCGCGGCCGGCGCGCGGCCGTGAGCGATCGCCTGACCGGCCTCGTCCTCCTTCTGCTCGCGGTCGCGTACGGGGTTACGGCCGGCGGCTACGAGGCAATGATCGGCGACCCGCTGGGGCCGGCGGTGTTCCCGATCGTGCTCGCGATTCCGCTTGGGCTGTTCGCCCTCTATCTGATCGTCCGACCCGACCGCGAGCCCGCCTGGCCGCGCGGGCCGGCGCTGGGCAAGCAGGTCCTGGCACTCGTCGCGTTCGTCGCTTACGCCTACCTGCTCGAGCCGCTCGGGTTCGTCGTCAGCACGTTCCTTGCAGTCGTGGTCCTCGGCTGGCTGCTCGGCGCCCGGCTGCCCGAGGCCGGCGCCGCCGGCGTGGGCATCGCGGTCGTGCTGTTCGTGCTGTTCGACACGCTTCTCGGCCTGCCGCTGCCCGCGGGCGTGCTCGGCTTTCTCGGCTAGAGCCGATGGACGTCCTGGGCTCGCTCGCCTACGGCTTCTCGGTCGCCCTCACCCCCTTCAATCTCGTCATGGCGCTGATCGGCTGCTTTCTGGGCACCGTGATCGGGGCCTTGCCCGGGATCGGGCCGGTCAACGGCGTGGCAATCCTGATCCCGCTCGCCTTCGTCCTCGGCCTGCCGCCCTCGTCGACCCTGATCCTGCTGTCGAGCGTCTACTATGGCTGCATGTACGGCGGCCGGATCTCGAGCATCCTCTTGAACATCCCGGGCGACGAGCCTGCGGTGATGACCACGCTCGATGGGTACCCCATGGCCCAGCAGGGGCAGGCCGCGAGCGCGCTCGGGATATCGGCCGTGGCCTCGTTCGTCGGCGCCACGCTCGCGACGGTCGGTCTCACCCTGTTCGCCCCGCTGCTGGCACTGGTCGCGATCCACTTCGGGCCGGCCGAATACTTCGCCCTGTTCGTGTTCGCCTTCGCCACGCTCTCCGGCATCGCGACGGAGAACCCGATCAAGGCCCTGATCGCGGCGCTGATTGGCCTGGTGCTCGCGACCGTCGGCCTCGACCCGTCGACCGGTATCCCGCGCTTCACGTTCGGCCTGTACGAGTTCTACGAGGGCATCAACTTCATCGTCGCGCTGGTCGGCCTGTTCGCGGTCAGCGAGTTCCTGCTGTTCCTCGAGGGCGAGAGCTCGACGCACTACGCCACGGGCCGGCTCGGGCGCATGTGGATCTCGACCCGGGACCTGATGTTCTCGCTCGGCGCCATGCTGCGCGGCAGCCTGATCGGCTTCATCGCGGGCGTGCTTCCGGGCGCGGGCGCGTCGCTCGGCAGCTTCGTCGCCTACACGGTCGAGCGCCGGGTCTCCAACCAGGGCGACACCTTCGGCAAGGGCGATCCGCGCGGCGTCGCGGCGCCCGAGGCCGGCAACAACGCCGCGGCCGGCGGGGCGCTGGTGCCCATGCTGACGCTGGGCGTGCCGGGCAGCGGCACCACGGCGGT
>DASUNU010000146.1:0-14905 GCA_036276995.1 Solirubrobacterales bacterium | reverse complement strand
CGGCAGCTCCTGCGGGGCCAGGTAATCGTTGCGGCTGGCGTGGGTGTCGGCGAAGTTGACGCCGCTGCGCGCGACCTCGACCAGGACCTCGCCCTCGCCGGGGGTCGGATCCGCGACCTCGATGTACCGAAGTACCTCGGGGCCGCCGAACTGGTCTATGCGAATTGCCTGCATTGCGCGGTGGGAATCATCTAGGGTCCCGTGCCCTATGGCACTGACTGTAGTCGGATCGATCGCCTTTGACGCGGTGAAGACCCCCTTCGGGGAGTGCGAGCGGATGCTCGGCGGCGCCGCCACCCACTTCTCGCTGGCCGCCAGCTTCTTCACCGAGGTGCGGCCGGTCGGCCCGGTCGGCGACGACTTCGGCCCCGAGCAGTTCGCAGTGCTGGAGCAGCGCGGCGTGCTCACCGGCGACATCGAGCGGGTCGCCGGCGGCCAGTCCTTCTTCTGGCGCGGCCGCTACGACTACGACCTCAACGTCGCCCACACCGAGGACACCCAGCTCGGCGTCTTCGGCGAGTTCGAGCCGAAGCTCTCCGCCACCGCGCAGGCCGCCGACACCCTCTTCCTCGCCAACATCCAGCCCGACCTGCAGCGCCAGGTCCGCGCCCAGTGCGGCGACGCCCGCTTCAGCGGCCTCGACTCGATGAACCTCTGGATCGAAACCGCCAAGGACTCGCTGCAGGCGGCGATCGCCGAGGTCGACTGCCTGGTCGTCAACGACGCCGAGATCCGCATGCTGACCGGCGAGTCGAACCTGGCCCGGGCCGCCCGCGCGGTGATGGACATCGGGCCGCGCGCCGTCGTCGCCAAGCAGGGCGAGTACGGGGCGGCGCTGTTCACCGAGGACGGCTTCTTCGCCCTGCCCGGCTTCCCGCTCGAGGACGTGCACGACCCGACCGGGGCCGGCGACAGCTTCGCCGGCGGCTTCTTCGGCTACCTCGACGGGCTCGGCCGCGAGGCCGGGGACGCCGACCTGCGGCGGGCGATGGGCTACGGCACCGTGCTCGCCTCCTTCAACGTCGAGGAGTTCGGGACCGAGCGCGTCTCCCGGCTCGGCCGCGAGGAGATCGAGGAGCGCTTCGAGGCGCTGCGGCAGATGACCCAGTTCGACGCGCTGCCCGCCGCCTAGCGGCCCGGCCTCGTCGCCACAGCCTCTTAACGGCCGACACGGCCGAACTGAAAGAATGCGCGCCGATGCCCTCCGAGTCGCTCACCGTCACCGACAACCGCACCGGCAAGACCTACGAGCTGCCGATCGAGGACGGGACGATCCGCGGCCTCGACCTGCGGCAGATCAAAGTCGACGAGAACGAATTCGGGTTGATGTCCTATGACCCGGCCTTCACCAACACCGCCTCCTGCCGCTCCGCGGTCACCTACATCGACGGCGCCGCCGGCATCCTCGAACACCGCGGCTACTCGATCGAGCAGCTCTGCGAGCGCTCGACCTTCCTCGAGACCGCCTACTTGCTGATCTTCGGCGAGCTGCCGACCCAGGCCCAGCTCGACCGCTGGGTCTACGACATCACCCACCACACCTTCGTCCACGAGGACCTGAAGCAGTTCTTCCAGGGCTTCCGCTACGACGCCCACCCGATGGGGATGGTGCTGGCCGGGGTCGGCGCCCTCTCCACCTTCTACCCGGACGCGAAGCAGATCGGCGACGAGGAAGAGCGCTACATGGCGGCGGTCCGCCTGATCGCCAAGGTGCCGACGCTGGCCGCCTTCTCCTACCGCCACAACATGGGCCTGCCCTACGTCTACCCGGACAACGAGCTCAACTTCGCCGAGAACTTCCTCTCGATGATGTTCAAGAAGACCGAAGACCGGCACATCCCGAAAACGGTCCTCTCGAAAGTGCTCGACGTGCTCTTCGTCCTCCACGCCGACCACGAACAGAACTGCTCGACCAACGC
Source organism: Solirubrobacterales bacterium (assembly GCA_036276995.1). Taxonomy (GTDB): domain Bacteria; phylum Actinomycetota; class Thermoleophilia; order Solirubrobacterales; family 70-9; genus VAYN01. The sequence goes on along the minus strand of DASUNU010000146.1, from coordinate 12,986 downwards.
GGTGCGCGGGGTCGGCTCCTCCGACGTCGACCCCTACTCGGCGGTCGCGGCCGGCGTGGCGGCGCTCTACGGGCCGCTGCACGGCGGCGCCAACGAGGCGGTCCTGAAGATGCTGCGGAAAATCGGCTCGGCCGACAACATCCCCGGCTTCCTCGCCAAGGTCAAAGAGCGCGAGGAGAAACTGATGGGCTTCGGCCACCGGGTCTACAAGAACTATGACCCGCGGGCGCGGATCATCCAGAACTACCTCGACGAGGTCTTCGAGGCGACCGAGTACAACCCGCTGGTCGAGATCGCCCAGGAGCTGGAGAAGCAGGCGCTCGACGACGAGTACTTCACCTCGCGCAAGCTCTACCCCAACGTCGACTTCTACTCGGGGATCATCTACGAGGCGCTCGGGATCCCGACCAACATGTTCACGGTGCTCTTCACCATCCCCCGCACCGCCGGCTGGATCGCGCAGTGGATGGAGATGCAGGAAGACCCGGAGAAGAAAATCGCCCGCCCGCGCCAGATCTACACCGGCGAGCGCGAGCGCGAGTACGTCGCGATCGACGACCGCAGCGGCCCCGACAAAATCGTCGGCCCCCCGGCCCGCCGCCCCAAGCGCCCCCGCCGCGGCGCCTAGAACCCGGCGCATCGCGCACTTTCCGGCCCCCACGCCCACCCAGAGGGGAGAATCTCGTGTGCTGTGGACTTTTCCGTGCCTATGGCAACGGGAAACTCCACAGCGCGTGACAACTCCGGCGATCTAGGGGGTCGCGACGAGCGCGGGGCGCGCCGACTCGCCCGAGCGCAACATCAGGTGGTCGCGGCTCGCCAGCTTCTCGCGCTCGGATTTAGCGGAGAGGCGATCCGTCACCGGGTCGCCACCGGTCGACTCTGGCCGCTGATGCGAGGCGTCTACAGCGTGGGGCCGCCTCGGGAAACCGACGAGCAGGGCTGGATGGCGGCGGTGCTCGTGTGCGGTCCGGACGCGGCCCTCAGCCATCGCAGCGCGGCCGCGCTCTGGGAGATCGGCGTGGAGCTGCCCGGACGGATCGACGTCAGCGTGCGCCGGCTCTGCAGGGTGCAGCGAGCAGGGCTGAAATCCCGCAGTCGGCCATCGCTTGCCGCCGATGACATCAGCGAACGTCGCGGCATCCCGCTGACCTCGATCGTGCAGACGCTGGTCGACCTGGCAACCGAACTGCCGGACGGGCGGCTGGAGCGCGCGGTCAACGAGGCTGACAAGCGCGACCTGGTCGACCCGGAAACCCTGCGCGCGGCGCTGGACGAGCGGCGCGCCAGCCCGGCGTCAAACGTCTCGCCAAGCTCCTCGACAGGCGCACCTTCCGCCTCTCCGACGGAGAGCTGGAACGGCTCTTCCGCCCGATCGCGGCGGCGGCCGGCCTCCCGGTCGAACTGACCAAAGCCTGGGTCAACGGCTTCGAGGTCGATTTCTACTGGCCCCGGCTCGGCCTGGTGGTGGAGACGGACGGGCTGCGCTATCACCGCACCCCTGCGGAGCAGGCGCGCGACCGCCTGCGCGACCAGACCCACACCGCAGCCGGCCTGGCGCAGCTGCGCTTCACCCACTACCAGGTGAAATACGAACCTGAGCACGTGCGGACGATCCTGGCCCGGACGGTCGCGCTGGTGCCAGGCTAGCCACGGGCCCGCGGCCTCGCCGCCGCTCAGCTCGGTGCGGTCGGTCCGCGCAGGACGGAGTCGGCGGAGTGTTCGGTGCCTTCGGCGGCGTGCTGGCGGCTGACGTCGAAGTAGCGGAATGCCGCCGGGTCCGCAGGCAGGGGCACCCGCAGGCTCGCGGTGCCGTCGGCGCCGACCCGGAAGGAGGCGACCGGCACCGTCTGCTCGTCCCCGTCGAGGAGCCAGAGCTCGTAGTACTGGCCCTGCTGGGAGGGCGGCAGGTCGGTGACGGTGAGGACCATCTCGTCGGGGGCCGGCATCGCCACCTCGCCGCTGGCGGCCGAACCGGAGGAGAGCGGCTGCAGGGTCAGTGCCGGCGCAGGAGCCTCGCCGCCGCTCCCGTCGCCGCCGGCAAGCAGCGCCCCCGCCGCTCCTCCGAGCAGCAGCGCGACAATCAGGGCGCCGAGCGCGAAGGCCGGCCGCAGGCTCCAGAGCCGGCGCCCAGTGCGCGGCTTGATCGCCGCCTCGCGGGCGACGGCGGCCTCGCCCCCGCTCGTGACGGCCGCCGGCGCCGGGGCGACCGCTTCGGAGTCCGGCCATGCCTCGCCCGGCAGCGCTTCCAGGTCGGCGATCAGCGGCCGCATGGCTTCGACCTCGACCCGCAGCTCGGGGTCGCTCTGCAGGCGCCGGTCGAACTCCGCGGCCTGGGCCGGGTCGAGCTCGCCCAGCAGGTAGGCGGCGACCAGTTCACGCGTGTCCATCGCTGCCCCCCTCCTCGACAATCAGCTGGCGCAGGCGGGCCAGGCCGCGGACCATGCGGGTCTTGACGGTTCCGAGCGGGATGCCGATCCGCTCGGCGATCTCCGGCTGTGCCAGTTCCTCATAGAAGCGCAGCCGCAGGACGGCGGCCTCCTCCGCGGGGATGCGGTCGAGCAGGCCGGCCAGGTGCCAGCGCTCGAGCAGGCGATCGACCTCGGCGGGCCCGGCACCGGCGCTCGCGGCCACCACCGCAGGCTCCACCGGCTCCGGCCGCCGTCGCCGCCGCTCGTCGATCGCGCGCGAACGGGCGATCGTCATCATCCAGGTCAGCAGGCTGGCCCGCTCCGGGTCGTAGTCGGGGCCGCGTCGCCAGATCTCCAGCAGGACCTGCTGCAGCACGTCTTCGGCACCGCCGGGATCGGGCAGGGCGTCGCGCAGGAAGCCGGCGAGGACGCGGCCGAAGCGCGCTTCGATCGACGCCACCGCGTCGCGGTCTCCGGCCCGCAGGGCCCGGGCCAGGCGCTGTTCCTCCGGGTCGGCCTGGCTGCGGCGGCGCTGCCTCGGAGGTCCGTCGTGGGCGCGGTTGGGCATCGGTGCGATCAGTGCGTCCACGCCTGTGGATACGGGCGGCGGGCCGGAGCGGTTGATCGGCTCGCGGTGGGGTTGGCGCAAACGCTCAACCGCCGGCGGCGCTGGCGGCGTACCCCCCGGTATCCGAACCCCGAGTCTGCACTAGGAGGTCCCATGTTCAAACGTATGGTCGCACTGATCGCCGCGGTTGCGGTGCTGGCGATTCCGGTCGGCTCCGCGTCCGCCGCGGCGCCGAGCAAGAACATCGTCGAAACCGCTGCCGGAGCGCCGCAGTTCTCGACCCTCGTCTCGCTGGTCAAGAAGGCCGGCCTGGTCGGCACCCTCTCCGGCAAAACCAAGTACACCGTGTTCGCCCCGACCAACGCGGCGTTCGCGGCGGTCCCGAAGAAAACGCTCAACGCCCTGCTGGCCGACAAGGCGATGCTGAAACAGGTGCTGCTCTACCACGTGCTGCCGGGCAGCGTCCCCGCCGCCAAGGTGCTGAAAACCAGCTCGGCGAAAACCGCCGAGGGGTCCAGCGTCGACTTCACCGTCAAAGGCAAAAACGTCTTCGTCAACGACGCCAAGGTGATCACCCCCGACATCCGCTGCAGCAACGGGATCGTGCACGCGATCAACAAGGTGCTGATCCCGCCGAGCCTCTAAAGCGGCCGGTCATCGGCCACGGGCCGGGGCGCGATGGCGCGTCCCGGCCCGCCCCCGTGGTTTTCGTAGGCTGGGGCGGTGGCCCGCCGACCCAAGTGGAAGCTGACCGTGCGCAGCGGCTCCGACGTCGACCACGCCGGCTTTGACGATCTCGACGAAGCGGTCGCGGCGATGCGGGAGCGGGCGCTGGCGATCCGCGCTCAAGGCCCAGCGAAGAAGATCTCCTCGCTGCGCGACTTCGAGCCCGAGGACCAGGTGCGGGCGCGCCTGCAGCTGAAGGAAAAGGGCCTGCTCGGGAAGCCGGTGGCGGGCGTCGACGTGCGCGGCGACGGCAGCTTCGTCCCCTTCCGCGGCGGCGTCGCGCGCGAGGAGCTCGACCCCAGCGACCGCGACACGCCGTTCGAGCTGGTGCGCGAGACTCTGGAACCCGAGGCACGATGAGCAAGCGCGACACCGAGATCCCCAAGGGCAGTTACGCCGCCGGCGACCGGGTGCGGCTGCCGCGCGGGGCGGAACCGCCGTTCACGGTCTTCATCAACGGGGTCAAGCAGAGCGAGGGCGAGGACTACGAGGTCGAGGGCGGCGAGCTCGTCTTCGACCCGCCGATCGTGAAGGAGAAGATCGGCACCAGCCGCTGGCTGGCGATGTACCTCGGGCTCTGGGGCACCTACCGCAAAAACGAGACCGTCGATCTCGAATTCAGCCGCGGCGGCAAGGTCGAGCTGCTCTCCGACCTGCCGGTCGTCCCCTTCGAGGGGGAGCCCGCGTGAACCTCGGCTTCCTCCTCCTGGCCGACCACAGCGAGGCGGTCAACGGCAAGCTCTACCTCAACGGCGGCGGCTGGAACGTGCTGCGCCTGCCGGAGCTGCCGCACGAGTGGGCCTTCCACATCGGCCTCGGCATCGACGTCGCCTGGCACGAGACCAACGACCCGCATGAGCTGGTGGTGACGATCCAGGACCCCGACGGGATCGAACTCGGCGAGGGCCTGACCGCCAGCTTCGAGACCGGCCGCCCGCCCGGCATGCCGCAGGGCCAGGAGCAGCGGCTGGTGATGTCGATCGGCGCCACCGCCAACTTCGAGACCGTCGGCCCCCACGCCGCCGTGGTCATGGTCGACGGCGAGGAGCTCGGCCGCGCCCGCTTCTACTTAATGGAGTCCGAGCCCGAAGAGGCGCCCGGCTTCGGCTAGCCCGACCTAGTTGAAGACGTAGAGCAGCAGGAAGGCGACCAGGGCGTAGGCGGCGCCGGCGGCCTGGATGCCGCGGTCGCCGGCGACGATCTGGGCCATCGAGCGGTCGTCGTTGCGGTCGTAGATCAGGTACAGGTAGCGGAAGATCCCGTAGACCACGGGCGGGATCGTCAGCATCATCTGGCTGCCGATCTGGGGCGAGTTGACGGTATAGATCGCGTAGCTGATCACGGTGCCGGTGGTGACCAGGGAGACCATCTGGTCGAGGAAGGGAAGCGAGTAGTGCTCCAGCACCGGCCGGGTCGAGGTGCCCTCGTGCAGCTCGGAGACCGCCTCCTGGCGGCGCTTGGTGAAGCCGAGGAAGGCGGCGAGCATGCCGGTGCAGAGGATCAGCCACTCGGAGGCGTGGGCGTCGACGGCGCTGGCGCCGGCGGCGACGCGGAGGATGAACAGCCCCGCCAGCGTCATCACGTCGATGATCACGATCTGCTTGAGGCCGAGGCTGTAGGCCATCTGGGCGACGCCGTAACCGACCACCATCAGCCCGACCTCCCAGTTGACCAGGCCGAAGGCGATCGCCACCGCGATCGCGGCGAGCACCGGGGCGATCAGCTTCGCCGCGCCCTCCGAGAGCTCGCCCGCGGCCAGCGGCCGGAAGCGCTTCTTCGGGTGCTTGCGGTCGAGCTCGACGTCGATCAGGTCGTTGACGAAGTAGCCGGCGCTGGAGATCAGGCAGAAGGAGACGAAGGTGATGACCGCCTCGACGACCTCGTGCGACTGGTTGAACTTGCCGGAGAAGAGCAGCCCGGCGAACACGAAGACGTTTTTGATCCACTCCTTCGGCCGCCCGGTCTTGATCGCCGCCCGCAGCGGCGAGCGCCGCGGCACCACCGGCTCCTCGGCAGGCGAGCGCCCGGCCTCGTCTGGCACGGTCGGGTGTTCGGAGGTGATGGTTTCCATCCTGGGAGGCGGCGAGCGGGGCCAAGGCCCCGCTCGGCACGGCAAATCGAGTCGCGAAAGGGTAGCGCCGCGGGGCGTCAACCCCGCGTTTCGCCTCCCGCCTCCACTACTTCTTGCGCTTCTTCCCCTTCTTCCCGCAGTCGGCCTTCACCAGCGGCCGCGAGTCTGCCGTCTTGCCGTTCTGCCCGTCGAACTTCACGTCGGCTCGCGGCTTCGCCTTGCAGAGCTCGGTGTTGTTGACCAGCAGCCCCTTCCTGCCGCCCTGCATCGTGAGGACGAATTTGCTCACCGGGGCGTCGGGCACGAGGTCGAAGGTGTTGCGGATCCTCGCGTTCTTGGTGTCGATGCGACCGGAGAGGTCGATGTGGATCTGGCCGTCTAGGGAGGCGACCAGGTCTGGAAGTGGGTTGCTGGAGCTCCTCAGGTAAACGGGTCCCTGGAGGGGTTGATCCAGGAGCGGGCTCCAGGCTTTCGCGTAGCCGTAGATCGACGCCTTCGGGCAGCTCTTCGCCGCGTACTGGACCCTGGTGCAGATCGTGCGGATGTGGGACTGCTCGAGGAACTCGGTCTTCGGCAGGGTGACCGCCGCTCGCTGGATGTTGGCTCCGCCCTTGGGCATGGTTAGGGTCGCGCGCAGGGCCGGGTGGGCACTTCTGTGGGTGGGACCTGAGAGCTTGATCGCGAGCTTGGGGTTGAAGTCAAGTGCCTTGCAGGCGCCGACCTGGAAGCGGCTGGCGAGCCGCTTGCTAGCAGCCGGGGCGAGCAGGGTGCCCACGAGACTCGCCGGGTCGCAATCGGTCGGGTTGAGGGTGAACTGGGGCTTGTCGGTGTCGACAGCGACGCTCCTAACCTTGAGTGGGATGCCCTGCAGGATCTGTGGGATCGGGTCGCTCGAGACGTGGATCTGGGCGGTTGCGGGGTCGACGTCGGCTTTGGCTCGCACGACCACAGTGCCGAGGTCAAAGGGTCCGGCCACCGCCGGGGTGATCACGGCAATGCTCAGTGGCGCTCCTTTATATGGGCCGGCGAGGTAGGCGGTGCCTCGGACGTGGAAGGGACTGCTTCCGGCTCCGGCGCCGACGTCGGCCGTCCCGACCTTCGAGGCCGACGGGCATGAGGAAGAGGACAGCTCGGCCTGACCGGTCTTGCCGGCAGCTGCGACCAGAGTCGCGTCAGAGCAATACGGGATACCCGCCAGCTTGCCGACCAGGCCCTCGGGGAGGTCGAGCTTTAAGCCGGTGAGGGGCGCCGAGCCGTCGGGGCGGGAGATGTTGACGATCAGGGGTGAGTAGGCGCCGGCGATCGGGGTCAGGGTGCCTGCTTCGAAGGCGGGATCGAACTGACCTGGGCTCGGGCAAGGGGTGTCGCCCGGGCCGGAGGTGATCTTAAAGGAGGAGGTCAGGGTGACCGTCTCCTCGGAGGTCGGATTGTCGGGGTCAGCCGCGGACCAGGGAGTGAAGCGCGCCGTAGTGGTGTAGGTGCCGCAGCTTGAGGGATTGACCAGGGGGGCGGTCGGTCCGCCCTTGAGCTGAACCCTCAGGCGGCTGAACGGAAGCTGCGGGTTCTCGTCGAAGGTCGCCGTCAGCCTGCCGCTCACCGGGTCGGCTTCGACCTTGCCCGGCAGCTTCACGAGTACCCCCGAGCCGCGGACGACCAGGTAGAGCGCCATCAGCGAGCCGAAGGGGTTGTCGCTCTGCTTCGCCAGGTAGACCTCTCCGTCGAGCGGTTTGGCCAAGAGCGGGGTTTGCACCTCGACGGTGCCGATCTGTGAGGAGGCGGGGCAGGTGGGCTCCGCGGTGGTGCCCAAGTCGATCTCCCGGGGCGCGCAGGCACCGAGACCGTTGGCGGCCGAGGGCGAGACCGAGACGCCATCCGGCAAGCTCACCATCGCCCCCTTCAGGTGCGCGGTGGCGAGGCCGCCGGGATCGTCTGGCTGCGGGATGATCACCTCGAAGGAATACCCGGAGGGGGAGGCGGCCTTGGGACTGGCTGCCTGCAAGCTGAAGCTCGGAGCAAAGGGCAGGCGGTCGCATCCCACGATCGCCGGCTCGGGATCGATGGCCGAGACGAAGGCGCCGGGGTTCTGCCAGGAGTCGGTGCGAGCCTTGAACTCCCGCGGGCCGAGGCAGGAGGTCGGGTTGGTGAGGAAGGGCCTGCGGGGCACGTCGACGGGACATTTACCGCCCGAGCTCAGGCAGGGAGCGCGCTGCGAATCGTGGGAGGAATCGGAGGGGTAGCCCCAGACGGTGGCGTTGGCCTCGATGATCGAATCGATCTGGGGCAGGTTGCGCGAGGTCAGCGTCAGCCCGTGATCCCCAGCGCGGACGCTCGCATCGAAGAAAACGCTGACGTCGAGCTCGCCAAGCGCGACGCCGAGCTGGACTGGCATCCCCGGCGGCGGGTCGAGGTTGTAGAGGGGGTAGGCGCCGTTGGTGGCCTTCGTGCGCAGGTAGAAGGTACCGACCTGGGCGCGGCTGGGGCAGGTCTTTCCCGAGAAGTCCTCGCGCGAGCAGATCGGCACCGCGGTGGTATCGCCGACCAGGCCCGGAGGCAGGTCGACCACGGCGGTCTTCGCGTTTTCTGAGTTGGCTACCAGGAAGAATTTGGGATCGGGAATCCGCCGATTGCCGTAGCCAATCCTGGTCACGATCGAAGCGGGATGCTCGCCAGCCCCGGTCGATGGCTGACGATCGGCGGCGAGCGTTTCGCTGGAGAAGCGCGAGAAGCCAAAGGGCGCCGGAGCGGCATCGATTGGCGCCTGCTCGTCTTCTTGGTCACAGGGCGAGCCGCCGCCGCAGGCCTCGATCGAGGCGACCGAGACGCCGGAGGCATCGGGTGCTATCGCCACGTCGATCACCACCGGACAGAGGACAGCGAAGCTTTGGCAGGCCTGGATGCCCGGTTCGATCGGCGCGAAGACGAGCTGGCATATGGCAGTCCTAGCGTCACCGGAAATCGAGCACCCCCAAGCGAAGCCGCCGAAGGGATCGGTCGCTTCGGTGATCGTCATCCCCTCCGGTACGGTCGCGGTCACCGTGAGCGGGTCGCCGGTCGTCGCTTCGTCGCCGTCATTCAGCACCGAGATCTCATACCTGCCGGTCCCGCCGGGCGGAAAATTGGTCGGCATGTGGAGAGAGCGCACCTCCAATTCGGGGGAGGCGACAGCGGTTGAGGCGGTCGCGCCGAGCGCCAGGCAGACCATGATCGCCGCGGTGAGGCCGCAGGCAAGCACTCTCGGGTGCCAGATCCACATCGACACTTCGCTCTGATCCCTGCTCATGACCGACCGCCTTTCCCTGCTTTGCTGGGGTGGCGTCGCACGCAGCGCACCTTGCCCCTGTGTCTCACCTTGCGCTTCCCTTTGGAGCAACGCGCCGGCTTGCGCTCGATGCTCCCGGGGCCGTTGAAGGCCGCGCTGCCGGGACGATCGACCTGAGGTGCGGGCGCGATCCACTCCTGACAACTCTCTCCGCAGCCTCCCGAAGGGGGTGGCTCGGGGTAACCGCCGCCGACCCTTGCGGCGTAGATGTCAACGGAGCCGTCGAGGTCGGTGCTGACGAGTCGCTCACGGGTGGTGAAGAAGGCGTTCGACCCATCGGGGGTAGCGTCGGCGAAGTGGGAGCCACTGGCGCTGCGCCCGGAGGAGATCAGGTCGATTGCGCCGGTTGCCGTGTTGAACTCGTAGACGTCGACCTTGCCGTTGCTGTCGCGAGGGACGATGCTTTCGGCGGTCTCGAAAAAGACGGCGCTGCCATCCTCGGCGAGGTTCCGCTTCTCGAAAGCGGAGGAGCTCGGGGGTTCGGGCACTACGCCCTGCGTCCCCAGGGTCGCATCCGCGCTCGCGGGACCCCCATCAGCGCAGGAGGCACAGACCAGGTCGTCCTCGACCGCGTCGTAGAGATAGACGGCGCTGTGGCCGGCGTTGTCGAAGGCGGGCCCGAGCCGGCGGTGGTGGGAGGCGAAGGCGAGGTAGCGGCCGTCGGCGCTGACCCGTGAGTCCTTGAGCAGATTGATCGGGTCCAGCCAGATCCGCTCGTCCTCGAAGCCTAGACGCGCCACGTGCTCGACGCCCTGGCCTTTGGTCCAGAGGTAGAGGCTCGGCTCACCGGCAACGGCACCCTCGCCGCCGCCGATCTCATCGGCATCGAGCAAACCGGTGGCGACGAAGTAGACGCGGTCGCCATCCTCGCTGGCGGTGAGGACCCCGCGCACGTCGGCGCCATTGACCGGATCGGCGGCGGTGAGGTCGATCAGGTCGCCGTCACCCCCCTTCGCATCGAGGTCGTAGAGGTAGAGATCTGCCCTCGAACCATCCTCAGGAAGACATCGCCCAAATGCGGACGCTCCAGCCGCGTCGGCGGTTGAGTCGCTGGTCAGCCTGTCGCAGCTCGTGAAGAAAATCTTCGACGCATCCGTACTTGCGGTCTGGAACCATGCCGCTCCCCTGATCGGCTCGGAGACACCCTGCTCGGGCGCGGACGCCTCTACGGTCCGTGCGCCTAGCGTCCTGTGATCGGAGCGCACGAACAACTGTGCGTTTGCCTGCGGTGTCGTCAAACCGAAGCCGTTACTGGACGCCGCAGTGAAGATGAGCCGAGATCCGTCCTCCGAAACGGAACGCATCCTCCCCCCGAGAGCCGAAGACACCCCAGAGCCGGCCGACGCCGCCGGAGCCACCACCTCGTCGTCGGGGTCGACGGTCGACTCGTCAGGAATGATGCTCGCGAGACTCATCTCGCCGTTACGGACGTAGTACGCCGCGTAAGCCGGCGCGCCTGGGAAGTAGATCATGCGGTCGCCTGCGGTCCCACTGTCAAAGAAAACGGAGTCCATATCTTTGGATGCCCAGGCGAACCGTGGATGGGCCGCAGGTCCCAAGGCCTGTCCGGGCTCAGTGGTGATCAGCGAGTACGTCCCGGCGTCGACGTCCTGGCGGTAGAGGTCGACGACGCCGGGCGGGTCGTCCGCGACCAGTTGTGGCATGTCAAAGCTCTTGAGGATCGAGTGGTTGAGATTTGCGTCGAACATGGAGAAGATCGCTTCCGCCCCACCTAAATCGACGGGCGGCAATGGAGGATCTAGAGACCGCGTTCCCCAGCTGGCCTGGTCCCGCTCGGCGAGGAAGTGATTGAACGTCGCGTTCGATTTCGCGTCACCGAATGCGCCTTCGGTGAGAAAGGTGAATCTGCCGCCATCCACCGAGGCTCGATAGGGGCCGGCGGCCGGGATTTCCGCCCCCTCCTTGTTCGGGGGCGAGACCATCTCGTAGGCACGGCAGTCGGGCAGCTGGGCCGAGGCGCCGGTCCTGGTCGCTTCGCTGGGGCAGGCCGGGTACTGCGCCCCGGCAGGGGTGAAGGTGCGGTCGAGCCCCTGGGCGCTGGCGTAGGAGACCGAGGACGGTGCGTCGATCGAGACCACGGGCCCGGTGGCGGTTGCTGAGATCGCGCCGATCGCAAACGTCAAGAGCAGCAATGCCGAAGCGGCGACGATGACCTTCGCGTGGCGTCTCACGTGAGTCTCTCCTTGTCCCGAGAGCCTCCGCCTTGCCGCTTTCCCAAGCGGCCCCCAAGAGGCTCGATATGCGTTTGGTCGGAAAACGGAACTGCTCTAGTTAGATTTAGAGACTGCTTCGTCCCGACCGGCGAAATGAGAACATAGACAGACCACAAAGTCAAGTAAATGCCCCTTTCTTCTCGTAATTTGGCTCTCTGATAGGAGAAAAAGGGGACTATGGCGTCCCGAGACCCACCGAGAATGTGCTCCGGCGCCGGGGAGATTTTCGACGGCGCTGCCGCCCATCGCTTCGGTCAGCACGCGACGAAGCATCTGGACATCCTGGGCGCGTTAGCTGGACGACTCCGATCCTCAGCCCGCGGCGTTCGGCCGCGATCAGGTGGGTGTAAGGGACTTGTAGCCCGTCTGGAGTCGTCGCCGACCCGCGATCCGCCCGTCCCGCCCTGGGCAGCTTCGAGAACCTCGAGATCGTCGCGGTCCAGCGGCCGGCTGCTGGCTCGCTTCATCGCCAGGTGGTCCAAGGAACAGACGAGAACCGCAAGTCCGTCCATGTCCACCTCCGTCGCCCCTCGACGAGAGTCGAGAAGGGAGGACCTGAGCAGGCCCTGAGGACGTCGTCGACGTGACCAAGGTCGGTCGCGACCAGGGTCCGGTTGCCGGTTCGCAGGAAGGTCGCGATCGCCTCTGCACTCAAGAGCGGCCGGCGACTTCGACTTTGCCGTTCAACTCCCTCAGCGGACCTCAGCGTCGCTGAGTTTGCTGCAGCAACTCACGCAACTGCAGCCGCTCCGCGGTCACTTCTTCCGCGCGCTTCCGTGAAGCTCGAGAGGCCCGGTTTCATGAAGAAAGGGTAGCTATGGATCTATGAGCACGCCGGGGTTCAGCACCGCCGCCGGGTCCAGCTCCGCCTTCGCCGCTCGCAGCGCCGCGGCGAACGGGGCCGGGCGCTGGCGGTCGTACCAGGGGCGGTGGTCGCGGCCGACGGCGTGGTGGTGGGTGATCGTGCCGCCGCCCTCGATCAGGGCCTCGGAGACGGCCGCCTTGATCTCGTCCCACTGCTCGACCTCGCCGCCGCGCACGGCCGGGGCGAGGACGGTGAAGTAGGGCGCGACCCCGTCGGGGTAGGCATGGGTGAAGCGGCAGCTGACCCGCGGCGCTCCCGGCCCCTCGGACGGCGCTCCGCTGACCTCGGCGGCCGCCTTCCGCGCCGCCTCCATGACGCCCGCGTGGAACTCCTCGAAGCGGTCCCAGGTGATCGCGGTCTCGAAGGTCTCCGAGAGCACACCGCAGGCGACAAAGGTGTCGCGCAGGTAGGGCGCCAGCAGGAAGGCGCCGCGCCAGCTGCCAACCGCGTCCTTGCCCCCACCGCCGCCGCCCCGCACCTCGCCGGGTTTGCCGCCGTGCTCGCGGGCGATCGCGATCGCCGCCTCCATCGCCCCGTCGACCGGGCCGTGGGCTGACTCGAAGCCGAGGATCAGCAGGTTCGCCGCACCGCTCCCCGCCCCGGTCAGCTCCGCCTCGGCGGCGTCGAGCAGGCGGCAGTTGGCCGGGTGCAGGCCGGACTGGGCGATCTCCCGCACCGCCTCCGCCGCGGCCAGGAAGTCGCCGAACTCGACCCCGCAGGAGGCCTTGAACTCGGGCCGCGGCCGCACCCGCACCCAGGCCTCGGCGATCGCCCCGAGGATCCCCTCGGAGC
>DASUNU010000145.1:0-44926 GCA_036276995.1 Solirubrobacterales bacterium | reverse complement strand
AGCGGCGTCGTAGTCCTTGCGGGGGTCGGTTAAAAACAGCGCATAGTTCCCGAGCAGGCGATGATCGCGGAGCCTCTCGACCCCCTCCCGATAGATGCGGTCCGCCAGATCGGGATCGCTTTCCTTGACCTGCGCCGCTTCGAGCTCAACCTTCCACCAATCGTCAGCGGTCTCGCGCGCGCGCCGCGACGCCTCCTTCAGCGCCCCCGAATCAGGAGCGCTGTCCGGCAGCTCACCCACTCGGGTTTCAAGACTCTTGTAGGTGTCCTGGTAGCTCTTGATCATCTCTTCGAACTTCCGCACCGTCGGGTGTTCGATCTCGAACTCCTTGTGGAAGAGGAGCATCAGCTCGTCGAACCCGCTTGCCTCGACCCAGGTCGCATCCCTCGTCTCGAGCCACTCGCGAATCGCGCTTTTCGGCTCCTGACGGGACACCCACCAGACACCCAGGGGGACCGCCTCGACAGGCAAGCTCTTCAGCGCGTCTATGACCCCGTTGTCGTTGCCGGCATAGCCGATGAAGATGACTCCGCGATCGTGCAGCAGGCCCTGCACACTTCGCTGAATTCCTTCCTCCAACTTGGAGGTTTCTTCCCGCGTGTGCATCGGGTTCAGGCGATGATCACCATGGACCTTGACCACCAAGGGGCGACGCACTCGACCCGGCCGAACGAAGCCCGCCAGCGCTCCGTGCTGAATCACCAAAGGCCGCCTCTCGCCAAAGACGTACATCGAATCGGCGATGAGATCGTCGAAGTTGGTGGTGAGCGCTGCGCTGAAGATCCCGTCTGAACGAGACATGAGAGAGGCCAACACCGCATACCCAAACCCAGGAACACGCCCTTCGCAGAGGCGCTCGGTCTCACGCTGTTTGTCGTCTGGAAGGCGGAACAGCTCCCCCATCAGCGGGCCATAGAGCGCTGCTGGCTGCTCGGAGTCGTAGCCCTCGAACGTGGCGGCCGCCCACTCCTCGAGGGCCAGGTCTTGCGGCGCCTTGACGCGATAGAGCTCTGGCAGCCATTTCTCTTTCACCAATGAGGCGGCCGCGGGAATGCCGGAGGTAACCGAGCAACCCGCACCTAACCAAAAGGCGTAGTGACGGTCCTGTTCCCCGGCTTGACGCTTGAGGCGCCTGACGAACTCATGCGCCGACATGTGCGGTAGCCCCATCGCGGCGTAAATGTACGCCAGAAAAGGCTTATTCGATTGGTCGACTTAAGAAACGGTGTGTCAGCGGCCCGGGCCGGACTCGCAGGTGCGTGAGTAGCCGATGCCGGGGCCGCCGTCGCAGTAGTCGAAGCCTTCGCCGCCGTAGAGCTGGTCGGGGCTGTGTTCGCCGAAGAGGCGGTCGTTGCCGGCTTCGCCGTGGCAGCCGTCCTGGCCCGGACCCATGAAGCAGACGTCGTCGCCGGGGCCGCCCCAGCAGCCGTCGCTGCCGTCGCTGTGGCGGCAGTAGTCGTCGCCCGGCCCGCCGACGCAGTCGCTGTTGTCGTCGCCGGTGATGCAGACGTCATCCCCGCCTTCGCCGACGCAGCGGTTGCGGCGCGCGCCTTCGGGGAAGCAGATGTCCTTCTCGTCGTTGCCGATGAACTTGTCCTGGCCGTCGCCGAGGCGGACGGTGAGGGGGAACGGAAGGCGGTCGAGGACTTCGACGAAGTCGTTGTTCGGTCCCATCTCCACTTCGATCCCGCTGGCGTTATTGCTGGGGCAGACCGCTTCCATGTGTCCGCGCGCGAACCGGCAGCCCCGCAGGTCGTCCGCCATCACGCCTCTGACGACGATGCTGGAGCCGTCGACGGTGAGGCGCAGGTGGGAGCCAGAGGGCGCCCCCTTGATCACGATCCGCTCCCCGGGAGTGGCGACGCCGGGAAGGAGGAGCAGCGCTATGAGGGCCAGGCCGCCGATGAGCAGCCTGTGAGTTTTATGAGCGCGGGAAAACAACAGCGGCGCATCCTAGAGACCGCAATGTGTCGGAACCCTCAATTTCATAGGAATTTTTATGTAAAAAGCCGGAAAATGCGGCCGTAGTATCGGCTCTGTGATCTACCTACTGAGACATGGAGACGCCGAGGACCGAAATGGAGACGATGCCGCTCGGCGCCTCACCGCGAAGGGGGAACGACAGGCGCGCGCGGCAGGCCGTGCCCTGGCGGCACAGAAGGCCGGAATCGGCGCCTGCCTCACCAGCCCACGGGTGCGGGCGGCCGAAACCGCGCGGCTCGCCTGCGATGCCTTCGGCCTCAAGCCCGAGATCGCGCCGGAGCTGGACGGCGGCCGCTTCGACTCCCTAGCCCTCAGCGTCGGCCGTGGCGACGTGCTCCTGGTCGGGCACGAGCCCGACTTCTCCGCCGAGGTGGCCCGGCTCACCGGCGCCAACGTGAAGATGCGTAAGGGCGGCCTGGCGATCATCGACGGCTCGACCCTGGTCGCGCTGCTGCGCCCGGCCGACCTCGTCGCGATCGCCGGGGAGTAGCGGTCCGCCTCGCTGGCGAGGCGCTAGCGTTCCTCCCCGCCAAACGAGCAGAGGAGGCACCGCATGCTGTCCTGGCTGGGCAAGAAGATGATCGCCCGCAACATGGCGCGGGCCAGTGCCGGCGACATCGCGCCGACGCTGAAGATGGACGCGGAGGACATTCGCTTCCGCTTCCCCGGCGACAGCTCCTGGGGAGGGGAGATCCGGGGCAAGCGGGAGCTGGAGAAGTGGCTGCAGCGCTTCGCCGACACCGGCCTGCAGATCAGCCCGGACGAGGTCGTGCTGAAGGGGTTTCCCTGGAAGCAGACGATCTGCGTGCGCGGCACCGACCACCTCGACAGCCCCGAGGGCGAGCGGGTCTATGAGAACCGCTACGTGATCTGGGGCCAGATCCGCTGGGGTCTGCTGCGCGACTACGAGGTCTACGAGGACACGCAGAAGAGCAAGGCGCTGGACGAGTACCTGGCGAGCACCGGCAAGCTCTGAGCGGCGTCGCTACTGGACGATCAGCGTGATCACGCCGCGCACGATCAGCAGCAGGCCGATCACCCCTGCCAGTCGGATCCCCATCCGCCGCCCGTTGCGGCCGAGCCAGGCACGGAAGCGGGTCACGCGGTCCTGCGTCTTCTCCGGGGAGAAGGCGTAGCCCAGCAGCGGCACCTCCAGCAGCAGTTGCTGGATCAAGCAGAAGACGACGACGATCGCCACCGTCTCCGCCGCGCTCACGTCGAGTTTCGCGATCCGGTCAAGCGCGGTCAGGTAGGAGACCCCGGGCAGCGTCAGCAGCATCCCGACCACGAAGGTGATCCGGGCCGAGCCGCGGCCGAGCATCCGCTCCGGCCAGGATTCCTTCGGGCCGCCCTGTTTCTCCTCCTTGGCTTCTTTGCGGTGCTGACGGCGCCGCTGCAGGGGCGCGTCGCGGCCGGTCCCGAGCACGAAGGCGATCAGCAGCGCCAGCAGGCCGATGACTATGTCCTGGCCCGGGCCGAGCGTGTGCTTGGCGGTACTGACGCTGGCCGAGCCGTTCAGCGAGAAGACGATCAGCAGGCCGAGCGTGATGCTGGTCGTGTAGGCCCCGAGCAGGTAGCCCAGCATCAGCCGCTTTGGGTTGGGCAGCAGCATCATCACCGTCACCGCCGCCAGCAGCGTCGGCGTGAACATCGCCGCCAGCGCGAGCACGAAGATGCTGCCGAGGTCCCCCATCGCGCGCCTATTCTTACCTGCGGCCGGGACGACCGCAGGTCGTCTAAACCGGGAAGTCGTCGGGCAGGAGCCGGAACGGGCGCCCGCCCGGGCCACGCATGGCGCGGAAGTGGCGGTGGTCGAAGGTGAGGACGTCAGGGGTGGAGTGCTTCTCCGCCAGGACGACGATCGAGGCGTCGGCCAGGCCGACTCGTAGATCTGCGTAGCGATTCATCACGTCCACGGCCGCCTTCACATCGTGCCGACTGAACTCGGCCAGCTCGTAGGAGCGGTCGACCACCTGTGCAAGCAGGCGGAGCTGCCGCTCCTGCCCGAGCCGTTCGATCAGCATGTAGTCGAGCTCGGCGAGGACGAACGGTGAGAGCAAAAAGGGACCGTCGAGCGCATCGATCGCGCGCAGGACGTCCTCGTGCCGGCCACCGCTCGGGCTGGCAAGTTGCAGCACCGCGCTGGTGTCGACCAGGATCAATCTTCACCGAACCCGCGGAGCGCCTCGTCGATCCGATCCGGGTCGTCGAGGACGGGATCGTTGAAGGCACCGATGGGGCCCGGCTTTCTCAAGCCGGGCCGATGCAGCTCCAGCACCTGATCCACGCCTTCGCGGATCAGGTCCGACTCGGTGCGAGTCAGCCGTCCCGAGAGCGCCTCGAGCTCCTGCTTCTGAGCGTCGGTGAGATAGATGGTCGTGCGTTTCACGCCATACATCGTGCCATATAGGATGGTTGCTGCCTCCATAGGCTCCCTAAGGGCTGGGAGCGCCCGATCTCTCCCCCCTCTGGCGAAACTGGCCGACGAGCCAGGATCGGGCCGTTCCCTGTAGCCTCCGGCGCCGACTTCACGAACCAAAGGAGACGGAGACTGATGGGACTTCTCGATGGGAAAGCGGCGATCGTCACTGGGTCGGCGCGCGGGATCGGCCGGGCCACGGCGGAGCTGTTCGTGGCCGAGGGCGCCAAGGTCCTGATCAACGACCTCGACGCCGACGTCGCTGAGCAGACCGCCGGCGAGATCAACGGCGAGACCGCGGTCTTCGCCGGCGACCTGACCAAGGAGGGCGCCGCCGACGAGATGGTCGCCGCCGCCGTCGACGCCTTCGGCGCGGTCGACATCGCCGTCAACAACGCCGGCTACACCTGGGATGGCGTCGCCCACCGGATGACCGACGAGCAGTTCCAGGCGATGCTCGACATCCACACCGTGGTCCCCTTCCGCGTCGCCCGGGCCCTCGCCCCGCACTGGCGCGAGGCGGCCAAGGCCGAGCGCGGCGAAGACAAAGAGGTCTTCCGCAAGCTGATCAACGTCTCCTCGACCTCCGGCACGATGGGCAACGCCGGCCAGGTCAACTACTCGGCGGCGAAGATGGGCGTGGTCGGGCTGACCAAAACCCTCGCCAAGGAGTGGGGCCAGTTCAAGATCAACGTCAACGCGGTCGCCTTCGGCTTCGTCGACACCCGCCTCACCGCGGCCAAGGAGGAGGGCGGCGAGATGACCTCCCCGACCGGCGAGAAGATCGAGCTCGGCATCCCCGAGCAGATGCGGGCGATGGCCTCGGCGATCATCCCGCTCGGCCGTCCGGCGACCCCGACCGAGGCCTCCGGCCCGGTCCTCTTCCTCGCCTCGCCGCTGGCCAACTACATGCACGGCCAGGTCCTCAACGTGACCGGCGGCATGTTCGGCGGGATGTACACCTGAGATGAGCACCGAAGCGACGGGCAGCAGGCGCACCCCGCGCTATCTCGACGTCGGGGACAAGATCTGGCCTGCCACCCGTCGCTTCATGGGCCTGCACACCCTGCTTTACCAGCGCACCGGCGGGCGCCTCGGCCACACCATCCCCGGAGTGCCGGGGAAGATGCTGCTGCTCGACCACGTCGGGGCGAAGAGCGGCACCAAGCGGACCTCCCCCCTGCTTTACGTCAAGGACGGGGAGAACATCGTCATCGTCGCCTCCAAAGGCGGCTTCCCCAAACACCCGGCCTGGTACCACAACCTGATGGCCAACCCCGACATCACCGTGCAGGTCATGGGCGAGCACCTGCCGGTCCACGCTCGCGTCGCCACGGATGAGGAGTACCCGCGGCTGTGGGACCTGGCGGTCGCCGGCTATGGCGGCTACAAGGACTACGCGGCCCGCAGCAAGGGCCGCAAAATCCCGCTGGTCGTGCTCCAGCCCCGCTAGGGCTTCGGGCGACGTTCCTCGGCGACCGGGTCGCCCGACTCGGTGGCGATCTGCTGCGGCGGCCAGGGGCCGGCCCAGTTGTCGCGGGCGCCGTCGAGCGTGATCGTGGTGCCGGAGAAAAAATCACCCGCGGGGGACGCCAGGTAGGCGACCAGCCAGGCCATCTCCTCGGGCCGGCCGGCGCGGCCGATCGGGATCGAGCGCTCGAGGTTGTCGACGACCACCTGCGGATACTTGGTCAGCAGCGTCTCGGTCGCGAACTGACCGGCGGCGAGGGCGACGGTCTTAATCCCGAAGCGGGCCCACTCGACGGCCAGCGTCCGCATCATGTTCTCGACCGCGGCCCGGGCGGCACCGGAATGGACCATCCCCGGCATCCCGTTGTGGGGCGAGAGAGTGACGCTCAGCACCTTGCCGCCTTCCTGCGGGATGAAGGCCTTGGTCGCGGCGGCGTGGGTCATTAGCCAGGTGCCCTGGACGTTGAGCTCGGTCACGGTGCGGAAGCCTTTCGGCGTGATCGCCTCGGCCGGGCTGAGGAACTGGCCGCCGGCGTTGTTGACCAGCACGTCGAGGCGGCCGTGGCGCTCGAGCAGGCCGTCGAAGAAGGCATCGACCGGCTCCTCCTCGCGGATGTCGAGGGTCTCGAACTCGAAGCCCCCCGGCAACTCGGCGGCGAGCGTGGCGGTCTCCTCCAGCGGCTCGGCGCGGCGTCCACAGGCGACCACGGCGGCACCGAGGCGGCACAGCTCCAGCGCCATCTCGCGGCCAAGGCCGCTGCCGGCGCCGGAGACAACGCAGACCTGTCCCTCCAGCAGACCGTCCCGAAACACCTGCGAACGCGAGCTTTCAGCCATCGACGGGCAAGCCTATAGGCGACCCGATCGGCGGTAGTGTCATCGGTCATGAAGGTTCACGTGGAGGCGAAGCCCCTGCACGAGCCGCTCGCCGGGGGCACGCCGGGGGCGTCGGTCGTGGTCGAACCGATGGTCGCCGGCCACTGCGACTTTCCGGTGCCGATGATGGAGAGCCCGGGCGGGCGCTTCCTCACCCCGCGGCTGCTGCGGGCAATGCTGAGCGGCAAACCAGCGCGGACGATCCCGATCCCGGCCTTTCTGATCCGCCACCCCAGCGCCGGCGCGATCCTCGTCGACACCGGCCTCCACCCCTCGATCGCCACCGACGGCCGCGAGAACTTCGGCCGGCTCGGCGAGCGCTTCGGCAAGCCGCAGCTAAAAGCCGGCGAAGACGTGCCGAGCCGGCTGCGCAAGCTCAACCTCGACCCGGGCGAGATCCCGGTCGTGGTGATGACCCACCTGCACAGCGACCACACCTCGGCGATCTCGGAGTTCCCCAACTCGACCTTCGTGGTCAGCGCGACCGAGTGGAAAGCCGGTGCGACCGGCCCACAGCCGACCCTGAACGGCTACCGACGCCCCCACTTCGACTACGCCTTCGACTACCGCACGGTCGACTTCGACCACGAAGAGATCGGCTCCTACGCCAGCTTCGGCCGCACCTTCGACCTCTTCGGCGACGGCTCGGTCCGGCTCGCCTTCACCCCCGGCCACAGCGCCGGTCACATGTCGGTCGTTTGCCGGCTGGCGCAGCGCGACTTCGTGATCGGCGGTGACGCGATGTACGTGCGGGCGCAGCTCGACGGCGAGGCGCCGCTGCCGCCGCGTCCCTTCGACGCCCACAACTTCCGCCGCTCGCTGCAGGAGCTGCGCCTCTTCAACCGCCAGTTCCCCGACGTCGTGATCACCCCGGGGCACGACCCCGAGTTCTACGCCCAGCTCGGCGCCCGCTACGAGTAGCTAGCGCTCGAGCCGCCCGTACAGCTCCCGCACCTGGTCGAAGACCTGCTCGGAGACCTCCTGGTTGCGCTCGCGGGTCGCGCCCGGCTCGGGGGCGAAGGTAAGCGGCTCGCCGAACTGGACCGTGACCTTGGGGAAGCGCAGCCGTTTCCAGCGCCGCACCCCGGCCGAGCCGTGGATCGCGACCGGGATCACCGGCACCCCGGTTTCCAGCGCCAGCCGGCCGACGCCCGGCTTCGGCTCGCCCAGCTCGCGCGAGCGCGAGCGGCCGCCCTCGATGTAGATCAGGACCAGGCCGCCCTTGCCGAGGATCGTGCGCGCGGTGACGAACGCCTCCTCGTCGTGGTTGCCGCGGCGGACCGGGAAGACGCCGCCGTGGAAGAAGATGAACTCGATCACCGGATGCTTGAAGAGCTGCGATTTGGCCATGAAGCGGATCGGCCGGCGCAGGTAGACGCCGGCGAAGAAGTGGTCCCAGGCGCTGAAGTGGTTCGGGGCAAGGATCACCGGCCCGTCCTTCGGCACGTTCTTGACGCCGATGCCGCGGGTGCGGAAGAGCAGGATCGTCGGCAGGGTGAGGATGGTGCGGGCGAGGCCGTAGATCCAGTCCGGTTCGCGGGCGCGGGCGCGCTCGTGGAAGCGGGTGAAGTACTCGGGAGGGCGGGGGTCCCTGTAGACCTGTGGCTTGATGTCCGGCATGGCGGGAGACGGCGGCGTGGCCGCCGCAGTTGCCTACCCTCGCGCGCAGAGACGGTTACGCAAGATCGGCAAACCCCCCGAACGGGGCAGAGCGACCAGCAGTTCCTCCTAGGGACGGGCCCAGCCGCGGGAGCGATCGAGCGCCCGGTGCCAGTCCGCCAGCAGGGCCTCGCGCTCATCGGCGCCGATCCGCGGCTCATAGCTCGCCGCCTCGCGCCACATCTCCCCCACCCGCTCGCGGCTCCAGGCCCCGGTCGCGATCCCGGCCAGGTAAGCGGCGCCGAGGGCGGTCGTCTCGGCGATCTCCGGCACCACCACCGGCACCCCCAGCACGTCGGCCTGGAACTGCATCAGCCAGCGGTTGGCGACGGCGCCGCCGTCGGCCTTGAGCACGTCGAGGGCGCGGCCGGACCCGGCCTCCTGGGCCCGCACCGCGTCGACGGTCTGGAAGGCGATCGCCTCCAGCGCGGCTCGCGCCAGGTGGGCGCGGCCGCTGCCACGGGTGAGACCGACGATCGTGCCGCGCGCGTAGGGGTCCCAGTGCGGCGAGCCGAGCCCGGTCAGGGCGGGGACGAAGTAGACGCCGTCGTTGGACTGAAGCGAGGCGGCCAGCGCCTCGGTCTCCCCCGCCGCCGCAACGATCCCGAGCCCGTCGCGCAGCCACTGCACGGCGGCGCCGGTGACGAAGATCGAAGCCTCGAGCACGTAGGCGACCTCCCCTTCGAGACCCCAGGCGACGGTGCCGAGCAGGCCGTCGGCCGGCCGCGGCGCCTCCGCGCCGGTGTTGAGCAGGACGAAGCTGCCGGTGCCGTAAGTGTTCTTCGCCATCCCGGGCTCGAGGCAGGCCTGGCCGAAGAGGGCGGCCTGTTGGTCGCCGGCGATCCCGGCCACCGGGACCTCGCCGCCAAACTCGCTCGTGGTTCCGTAGACGTGCGCCGAGGGCAGCGCCTCCGGCAGCCGCTCGGGATCGACGCCGAGCAGCGCGCACAGCTCCGGGTCCCAGCGCAGACCCCTGATGTCGAACAGCATCGTGCGCGAGGCGTTGGAGTAGTCGGTGAAGTGGCGCCCGGTCAGCTTGAACGTCAGCCAGGAGTCGATCGTGCCGAAGATCGCCCGCTCCGCCCCCGCGGCGTTGGCCAGCAGCCACTCGATCTTGGTCGCGGAGAAGTAGGGGTCGATCGTCAGCCCCGTCCGCTCCCGCACCAGCGCCTCCTGACCCGCCGCCCGCAGCTGCTCGCAGCGCTCGGCGGTGCGTCGGTCCTGCCAGACCAGGGCGCGGTGGACCGGCTCGCCGCTCTCGGGATCCCAGGCGACCACGGTCTCGCGCTGGTTGGTGATCCCGATCCCGCCGAGCTCGCCGCCCTCGATCCCGGCAGCGGCGATCGCCTCCGTTGCGACCCGGCGCGTCACCTCCCAGATTTCGGCGGCGTCGTGCTCGACCCAGCCAGGCCGCGGGAAGTGCTGCTCGAACTCCGAGTAGGCGCGACCGGCGATTCGCCCCTCACCGTCGAAGACGAGGCAGGTGCTGCCGGTCGTCCCCTGGTCGATCGCGAGGATCACGGAGCCGGCGACGCTATCAGCCGTCTTTGACCTTGCAGCTGCGGGTCAGGGTCGAGGAGAGGGTGCGGCCGTCGGCGAACCACATCGAGGCGTGGGCGAAGGAGAAGGTGGCGCCCGGGAAGCCGGCGGGCGCCGCGCAGGCAGCACTGAGGTAGCTGCGGCGCTGGCCCTTGTAGGTGTAGAGGCGGTGCAGCCTGAGGCTGATCTGCTTCAGATACCCGTAGCGGTTGATCGAGGCCGGCAGCGAGGCCTTGAGGATCGTCCCGTAGGTGCCGGGGGTTTCGCGGATGTGGAAGACGAAGATGCGGGTGATCGGGATCGGCTGGCCGCCGTAGACGTGGGCGAGGATCGCCCGCTTGCCGTCGACGACCGTGTTGAAGGCGAGGACGCGGCCGTCGGAGGGGAAGGCGGACTGTTCCGGGAAGGAGATGTCGGCGTGATAACTGCCGCGACCGACCAGGGCGGAGCCGCACCGGGCCAGGGCTTCCTCGGTCGAGGAGGGCTCGATCTGATGGCGAAAACAGCGCGGCAGCCCGTAGGAGTCGACGTGCCCTCCTTGGTTGATCGCGATCGAGATCCCCCGCAGCGCCGGCGGCTGCTCACCTGAGAGCGTCCTGATCGTGCCCGTCACCGCGACCGCAATCGGCGCCCGCGCGTGGCGGGGCAGCGCGTTGGGCTCGATGCCGCCGCTGAATTTGACGAAGAGGTTGCCTTTGGCGGTCAGCTCCGCGTGGGCCAGGGATGCACCCAGAACGCAAATCGCGAACACGGCCAAGCCAACCCCAAATCGCAGTCTCCCGCCCTTCATCTCATCCCAGGCTAGCGCCGCGACAGATATATACGGGCGAAGTCCCGTAGCTGTACACCGCGGTGAACGAATCCGCCGAGCGTCCGCCCGGTGGCGCGGTGCTCGAGATCGAGCTCGTACTCGCCAAGCCGGTAACCGGCGCGGACGGCGTCCACCGTCATCCCGATCTCCATTCCGAAGCCGGCGGCGAACGGCAGACAGGCGCGCAGGGTCTCGACCCGCAGCGCCCGCTGGCCGGAGATCGGAGCGCTGGTGTCGGCGCCGCAGAGGTGGCGGATCGCCCGCTGGGCGAAGCCGAGGGCGAGGCCGAAGCCGCCGCCGACCCGGCGCGCGAAGGCGGCCACCGCGAGGTCGCACTCCCCCGCCTCGACCGCGGCGACCAGGGACGAAAGCCGCGCTGCCGAGGCGCCGAGGTCGCCGTCGCAGAGCAGGACCAGGCGCGGCGCCGGCGCCGCGCTCAGCATCGCCTCCGCCGCCGCGGTGACGTTGGCGCCCTTGCCGTGCGGCCGGCCGCGGCTTACTACCTGCGCGCCGGCGGCCATCGCCACCTCGGCGGTGCCGTCGGTCGAGGCGTCGTCGGCGACCCAGATCGCCGCCCCCGGGAAGGCGCCGCGCAACGCCCGCACCGTCTCCCCCACCCGGTCGGCCTCGTTGCGCGCGGCGACCACCACGGCGAGGCCGTCGTTCACTCGGGGGTCTTGGCGCTCCGCCGTCACGCGCGGATATTCTCCCCGCCCATGCCAGACATCGAGGCTCACATAACCGGGAACGTGTGGAAAATCGAGGTCGCGGTCGGGGATGACATCTCCGACGGCGACACCGTCGTCATTCTCGAGTCGATGAAGATGGAGATTCCAGTCGAGGCCGAGGACGACGGCAAGGTGAAGGAGATTCGCTGCGAGGAGGGCCAAGCCGTAAGCGAAGGCGACGTCCTCGTGGTGCTGGAGTAGCGCCCCCGTGGAGGCGAGCCTCGCCGGCGGCAAGCTCCTGCTCGACCGGCCCGCCGAGGCGGTCGCCCGGCTGACGATCTCCAACCCCGAGCGCCGCAACGCGCTCGACCACGAGATCCTCGACGCGATCGCCACGGCCCTGCCCCAGCTCGACCGCGGGATCGAGACCCGGTGCGTGCTGATCACCGGCGCCCCGCCGGTCTTCTCGGCCGGCTACGACATCGCCAACATCCCCGACGAGACCTTCGAGCGCGACGCCGAGGCGCTCGTCGCCCACCCCTTCCACGCCGCAATCGAGGCGATCGCCAAACACCCCTGGCCGGTCGTCGCAGCGGTCAACGGGCACTGCCTCGGTGGCGGCCTCGAGCTGGCGATCACCTGCGACCTGCGGATCTGTGCCGAGGGCGCGAAGCTGGGCATGCCGCCGGCCAAACTCGGGCTGATCTACGGCCACACCGGGCTGCAGCGATTCCTCGACACGATCGGCCTCGCCCGCACCAAAGAGCTGTTCATGACCGGACGCAATTACGGCGCGGCGCGGGCGGAGACGATCGGCCTCGTCAACGAGGTCGTCCCGGCCGAGCGGCTGGAGCCGGACTCGGTCGCCCTGGCGGCGGAGATCGCCGCCAACGCGCCGCTCTCGGTGCGCGGCAACAAACAGGCGATCGAGACGCTGCACGCCAACCCGTCGCTGAGCCAGCAGCAAGAGGCCGGCCTGATCGCTCTGCGCGAGTCGAGCTTCGCCTCCACCGACCTGCGCGAGGGCATCCGCGCCTTCGCCGAGAAACGCCGCCCCGAGTGGACCGGGCGGTGAGCGCCAAGGCCCGCAAAGCGCTGGCCGCCTCCGACCCGGAGATGGCGGCGCTGATCGAGCGGGTCGGCAAGATCGACCTGGCGACGCGACTGCGGCGCCGCAAAGAGGAGCGACCGGGCGACGCCTACGGGGCGCTGCTGCGGGCGATCGTCGGCCAGCAGCTCTCGACCAAAGCGGCGCGGACGATCTACCTGCGGGTGCTGGAGATCTTCGGCGGCGAGACCCCCACGCCCGAGCAACTACTGGAGGCGAGCGAAGCGGATCTGCGCGGCGCCGGCCTCTCCGGCCGCAAGGTCGAGTACGTGCGTGACCTCGCGACCCACGTGCTCAGTGGAGAGCTCGAGCTCGACCGGCTCGGGGAGCTCGGTGACGAGGAGGCGATCGAAGAGATCGTCGCCGTGCGCGGGCTCGGCCGCTGGACCGCCGAGATGTTCCTGATCTTCCACCTCGAACGGCCCGACGTCCTCTCCGGCGGCGACCTCGGTATCCGCAAAGCGATCCAGATCGAGTACGCCCTGGAGGAGATGCCGACCCCGCAGGAGGTGGTGGAGATCGGCGAGCGCTGGAGCCCGCACCGCAGCCTCGCCAGTCTCTACCTGTGGGAGTCGCTCGCCGCCGTGCCAGACTGAGCGCCAATGCGTCTCCGCTTCTGGATCGGGCTCGCCGCCGTCCTCCTGATCGCCGCCGGATCGGTCGCGGCTGCCGTGATCGTCGCCGCCGACGACAGCGCCGACTTCCACGAGAGCCAGCGCGAGGAGGCGATCCGGGCGGCGCACCAGGCCGAGTCTGTGGCGGCGCTCTCGATCGGGCAGCTGGCCAGCGCCGCCGCCTTCTTCCAGGCCGAGGGTGACTTCACCAAGCACGAGTTCGACGTGATCGCCGAGCCGCTGCTGGACGAGGGAGCGCTGAGCGGGACCGCCTACATCCAGCGGCTGCCGAGCTCCGAGCGGGCCGCCTTTGAACGCCGGCACGACTCGCCGATCTTCGAACCGGGCGAGGACGGGCCACAGCGGGCCGCCACGCGCTCGGTCTACTACCCGATCGTCTACGCGGTCAGCACCCTCGGCACGATGGCCCCGGTCGGCTACGACCTCGCCGCCGACCCCGAACGCGGCCCCTTCCTGCGCCGCGCCCGCGACCGTGGCGAACCGGTGGCGACGCCGCCGGTGGAGCTGCTGGTCGGCGGCGTCGGCATCAACGTCTACTGGCCGGTCTACCGCGACGGCGCCCCGACCGCGACCGTGGCCGAGCGCCAGGACGCCCTGATCGGCTTCGCCGGAGGCGGCTTCCGGGTCAGCGACCTCGCACAGGCGGCGATCGCCGCCGTGCCCGACAGCTCCGAAGTGCAGCTCAAGGTCGACCGCGATACCAGGGTCGGCCATCAGGGCGAGCTCGACGACGCGGCCAGCGCCCCGATCCACATCGCCGACCGCACCTGGCTGCTGGTCGTCCGCGACCCCAACCGTCCCGACGCCAGCCTGCCGCTGCTGCTGGCGGTGATCGGGATCGCCCTGGCCGCCCTGCTCGGCGCCCTGATCATGGTCTGGAGCCGCAACGAGCGGATGCAGGAGCTGGAGCGCGAGGCCGGCCAGGACCCGCTGACCGGGCTGAAGAACCGGCGTCGCTTCGAGGAGGACCTGAAGCTGGCGATGGCCCGGGCCCGGCGCGAGGGCACGACCGGGGCGATGCTGATGCTCGACCTCGACCACTTCAAGCAGGTCAACGACACCCTCGGCCACCTCGCCGGCGACAAAGTGATCAAGGAAGTCGCCGAGGTCCTGCGCCGGCGCAGCCGCGAGAGCGACGTGCTGGCCCGGCTCGGCGGCGACGAGTTCGCGCTCGTCCTGCCCCGCTGCAGCCCCGCCGAGGCACGGGTCGTGGCGGAAGCGATCGTCACCTCGATCCGCGAGCACCTGCCGGTCGAGGAGGGTGTCGAGCCGCTGACGATCAGCGTCGGGGTGACGATGTTCGGCGACCACCCCCGCAGCAGTATCTCCTCGGTCATCTCCGAGGCCGACACGGCGATGTACGCGGCCAAGGACGGCGGCCGCGACGGAGTCCGCGTCTTCGACCCGCAGGCGCTACGCAACGAAGCGCCGGGGGCGAGCTAGCCCGAGGCCAGCTCGCGGCGCAGGTCCAGCACCCGCTGCGCCGCCGCCAGGAACTCGCCGCGGTCGAGCCCGCCGCTGCGCAACTGCGCCAGCAGCGCCCGCCAGGCCCGTTCGGCCGGTCCCGGCGCGGTGAAGAGGAGCAGGTCGGAGCCGGCCCGGGCAGCGGCGACGCCGGCGCGGACCGGGGCGGCGAAGGCGCGCACCGCGACGGTGTCGAGCGCGTCGGTGATCGTGACGCCCTGGAAGCCGAGCCGGGTGCGCAGCTCGCCGGTCGCGATCGGGCGCGAGAAGGCGGCGGGCAGCGGCGAGAGCGCCGGATAGATCGCGGTGCTGAGCATCACCAGATCGCCGCCGGCGGCGATGAACTCCCGGTAGGGGGCCTCGTCGACCGCGCGCAGTTCCGGCGCCGGGAGACCGATCCGCTGCACCGCGAAGTCGGTGTTTTCGCCCGCTGCGCCCATCCCCGGGAAGTGCTTGGCGGTCGCGGCGACCCCGCCCTCCTGCAGGCCGACGGCGAAGGGGACCGCGGTCGCCGCCACTTGCTCGGCGTCGCTGCCGAAACCGCGTTCGGTCGCGGCGATCGTGCCGCCGGGGCGGGCGACGTCGAGGACCGGAGCGAGGTCGACGTTGACGCCGAGCGGGCGCAGGTTCGCCGCCGTCAGCCGGCCCTGTTCGCGGCTGTAGGCGGGGCCACGGGCGCCCATCGCCGCGGCCGAGGCCGCGGGAGGGCCGCCGACCCGCTTCACCAGCCCGCCCTCCTGGTCGACCATGACCAGCAGCGGGTCGCGCAGCCGCGGCGGACGGCGAATCGCCTGCAGGCGGGCGACGAGGCGGCGGCCGGCGGCGCGGCTGGGGAAGTTGTCGGCGAAGAGAACGACGCCCGCGACCCGCCCGCGGCGGATTGCCGTCTCCAGCCGGGGAGCGACCGCGGTGCCGCTGAGCCCGACCACGAGCCGCTGCCCGGCGAGCTGGGTCAGCGGCAGCGCCTCCGCCGCTTTTTCCCGGGGCGGGGCGGAGTCGCCGAGTCTCGCGCCGAGGGCGAAAGCGACGATCGCGAGGGCGCCGAGAACGACCAGCGCCAGCCTGCGACGGCGTGCCTTCGCGCGCTCCATGCGGCGACGCTAGCGCGTCCGGGCGGCTGCCTAGCCTTGCGTCCAGTCCACCCCCGGAACAAGGGACCCGCATGCCCTCTCTGATCACCTTCGACGAAGCGCTGGCCTACGGCCGGCTGACCGACCGCAGCGAGATCGAAGCGCTGGTCGAGCGCGCCTGGCAGGTGCGCCGCGAGAACTTCGGCGACTCCACCGATATGTGCTCGCTGGTCAACGCCAAGTCGGGCGGCTGCGCCGAGGACTGCGGCTTCTGCGCCCAGTCGCGCTACGCCGAGGCCGACACGCCGATGCACGCGATGCTGGAGCCGGAGCAGATCCTCGAACACGCGAAAGCGGCCGAGGCCGCCGGCGCCCACCGCTTCTGCATGGTCACCCAGGGCCAGGGCCTCTCCAAACGCGACTTCCAGAAGATCCTCGAGGGCACCCGCCTGGTCGCCGAGCAGACCAACCTGAAGCGCTGCGCCTCGATCGGCCACATGTCGGCCGAACGGGCTAAGGCGCTGAAGGAGGCCGGCGTGCAGCGGGTCCACCACAACGTCGAGTCGTCGCGCTCCTACTACCCGGAGGTCTCGACCACGGTCCGCTACGAGGGCCGGCTGCGGACGATCGAGGCGGTCAAGGAGGCCGGGCTGGAGACCTGCGTCGGCGGCATCCTCAACCTCGGCGAGAGCCTCGAACAGCGGGTCGAGATGGCTTTCGAGCTGACTGAGATCAACCCGACCTCGGTCCCGATCAACCTGCTCAACCCGCGCACCGGCACCAGGTTCGGCGACCGCGAGCTGATGGACGCCTTGGAGGTCGTGCAGTGGGTGGCGATCTTCCGGCTGATCATCCCCGGCGCCCTCTTCCGCCTCTGCGGCGGCAGGGTCGAGAACCTCGGCGACCTGCAGCCGCTGGCGGTGAAGGCTGGACTGAACGGGGTGATGATGGGCAACTTCCTGACCACCCTCGGCGCCGAGCCCGAGGACGACCGGGCGATGTTCGAGGAGCTCGGGCTCAACGTCGCCCGCCAGCCCGACAACGGCGCCAACCCCCGTCCCGACAACCGCTCCGGCTGGCTCGAGGGCGAGACGCCGGAGACGCCGATCGACACCCTGATCGACCACCAGGACGAAGCCAACTTCTGGGATCCCTCGACCCAGCTGCGGGTCGTGAAGAAGGCGAAGAAGCCGCCGCCGTACCCGGCCGCGAAGGCATGACCGACGTCGCGGCGCGGCTCGAGCAGCTCCGCGACCGCGGGCTCTACCGGCGCCTGCGCCTGATCGAAGGGCCGCAGGGGCCAAAGGTGCTGCTGGACGGCCGGCCGGTGACGCTGCTCTGCTCGAACAACTACCTCGGCCTCGCCGACCATCCTCAGGTGCGGGAGGCAGCGGCCGAGGCGGCGCTGCGCTGGGGCGCCGGGGCCGGCGCCTCGCGCCTGGTCAGCGGCAACATGGAGCCGCATCGCCGGCTGGAGCGACGGCTGGCCGCGTTCAAGGGCTGCGAGGCGGCGCTGCTGTTCGGCTCCGGCTACCTCGCCAACAGCGGCATCGTCGCCGCTCTCGCCGGCGCCGGCGAGGTCGTCTTCTCCGACGAGCTCAACCACGCCAGCATCGTCGACGGCTGCCGCCTGGCGCGGGCCGAGACCTTCGTCTACCGCCACGGCGACCTCGAGCACCTCGCCTGGGGGCTGAGCGAGGCGGGGGCGCGGGCGGCGCTGATCGTCAGCGACGGCGTCTTCTCGATGGATGGCGACGTGGCGCCGCTGCCGGGGCTGGCCGAGCTGGCCCGCCGCCACGGCTGCCGCCTGATGATCGACGAGGCGCACGCGACCGGGGCGCTGGGGCCGGGCGGGCGCGGCTCGGTCGCCGCCGCCGGCCTCGGCGAGGAGGTCGACGTCGTCGTCGGCACGCTCGGCAAGGCGCTTGGCTCCTACGGCGCCTACGCCTGCGCCAACGCCGAGACGGTCGACTTCCTGCTCAACAGCGCCCGCTCCTTCATCTTCTCGACCGCCCCGCCACCGCCCTCGGTCGCGGCCGCTGCGGCCGCCCTGGAGCTGGTCGACGAGGACCGGGTCGGGCGCCTGCAGGCCAACGCCGCCGGCTTCCGCACCGCCCTCGCCGCCGAGGGCCTCGGCGACCACCGCTCGCAGACCCAGATCGTCCCGATCGAGGTCGGCGCGGCGGAGGCGGCAATGGCGCTCTGCGAGCGCCTGCTCGAGCGCGGCGTCTTCGCTCAGGGGATCCGGCCGCCGACCGTCCCGGAGGGCTCCTCGCGGCTGCGCTTCACGGTAATGGCCACGCACGAGGCCGAGCAGCTCGAAGACGCAGCGCGGCTCGCGGGCGCCGCCGTGCGCGAGCTCGGTCTTGCCACTCCCCCGGCGCTCGCCGCCTGAGCGCGGCCGTGGCCGCGCGCGGCATCTTCGTCACCGGCACCGGCACCGAGGTCGGCAAGACCGTCGTCGCCGCGGTCGTCGCCCAGACGCTCGCCAGGGAAGGCAAGCGCGTCGCCGTCTTCAAGCCCGCCGTCACCGGGCTCGAAGAGGAGGGCGAGACCGACCACGCGCTGCTGCGCCGCGCCGCCGGCTCGTCCCAGAGCGACGCGGAGATTGCCCCCTACCGCTTCGACCCGCCGATGTCCCCTCACCTCGCCGCGGCGCTAGCGGACGTGGAGATCGACCCCGAACGCCTGCGCCGCGCCGCCCGTGACGCCGCCGCGAGCGCCGACGCCATCGTCTGCGAGGGCGTCGGGGGGCTCTTGGTCCCGCTGGCGTGTCGAGTTACTCGGCCTATAGCCGAGAAAGGCGACACGCCCTACCTCGTTCGCGACCTCGCCGCCGATCTCGGTTACCCGCTCGTGGTGGTGGCGCCACCTGGGCTGGGGACGATCAACCACACGCTGCTGACCCTGGAGGCAGCGCGGAGCGCCGGACTCGAGATCGCTTCGGTGGTCCTCACCCCGTGGCCGGAGGAGCCGAGCGAGATCGAGCGCTCCAACCGCGAGACGATCGCTGCGCTCGGCCGGGTGGAGGTGCAGACGCTGCCGCTGCTCGACCTCGCCGATCCGGGCTCGTGGCCGACCCTAGATTTGTTAGTGACTTAAAACACATACTTGGGGACGCCGGGTGCATAGGGTCCGGCCATCGCCGAGTCGGCCCCCAACACCTGCGCCGGACCGTTCGGGGCCTTCTACGACTTCTACATCGAGCGGCCGCGGCTGATGCAGTACGTCGGCCGCGCCATCTGGGGGATCGACGGCTCGATCCTCTACGCGAGCATGGCGCCGATCCGGGAAGCCGCCCCGGGCGCGACGATCATCGACGTGCCCTGCGGCGGCGGGGTCGCCCTCCGCGCCCTCGACCCCGGCCAGGAGGTGCGCTACATCGCGGCGGACATCGAGCCGAAGATGCTGCGGCGGGCCGAGCGGCGGGCGCGGGCGCGTTCGCTGAGCCAGGTCGAGGTCGTCGCCGCCGACATGACCGAGCTGCCCTTCGCCGCCGGCGAGGCCGACCTCTTCCTCTCCTTCAGCGGCCTGCACATGCTCGCCGAACCCGAGCGGGCGGTTAGCGAGATCGCCCGCTGCCTCAGGCCCGGCGGCCGGCTGGTCGGGACGAGCTTCTACTCGGACTGCAGCCGGCGGGCGCGGGCGCTGTTCGGACTGGGCAGCCTGACCGGCCACCCGGTGCCGCCACACCGCGAGGACGTGCGCCGCTGGCTCGCCGCCGCCGGTTTCACCGAAGCGACAATCGGTCCCCAGCCGGGCTTCGCGGCCTTCGCCGGGACGAAGAGCGCCGACTAGCCCGGCTGGACGATCACGTCGAGGTTGGAGCCGTCGAGCTCGACCTCGAAGCCAGCGCCGGCAGCGACCGCCGCCGCGTCCTCGGCGCTCTTCGGCAGCTTCCGCGCCTTCAGCAGCGCCCGCGCGACGTCGCCGCGCACCGCCTTCGCCATGTGCGAGATCGGCTTGCGCTTGCCGCCGCTCTCGCTGAAGGCCCGCACCGCCAGCAGCGTCGCCTGCTTCGGTTTCCAGGCCGCGGCGTAGGCGCCGGAGCGCATGTCGACGACGAGGTCGCCGGGCTCGTCTGGCAGCGCCGCCACAAGCGCCTC
Organism: Solirubrobacterales bacterium; assembly: GCA_036276995.1. Taxonomy (GTDB): domain Bacteria; phylum Actinomycetota; class Thermoleophilia; order Solirubrobacterales; family 70-9; genus VAYN01. Next base: position 25,118 of record DASUNU010000145.1, on the reverse strand, counting down.
GCGCCACCAGGCCGCGACCGGGCCGATCTTCGGCAGTCGCGCTTTCGCCGAGAAGCGGTAGTACGGGATCCGGTCCCCCGGTCGGACCACGCCCCAGAGGGCGCTGGCGATCAGCACCCGGCCCTGCGCCCGCGTCGAGAGCCCGGCCAGGTCGAGGTGGTCGTAGAGGACGCCGCTGTAGACCGCGGCGGCGGGGGCCGCCGGGGCCGCGCGCAGCTCCGCGTTGACCGCGATCTCCCCCGCCTGGCCCTTGGAGATCCCGAGCTGCTCGATCGCTCGCGTCCGCGGGCGCTTCGCCAGCGCCTCGAGCGCGTCGAGCAGTGCCGCCCGCCGCGCGCCCAGCTCGGCGGCGAAGGCGAGCGAGTCGAGCTCCAGCGGCCGGCCCTCGGCAGGAGCGGTCTTGCCCTCGGAGGGCGGCAGCAGGATCAGCACGGCGCCAATCCTGCCCGATTCAGACGGTTTCCGGCTGCGCCTCGCGAGCGGCGACCGCGGAGCCGCCGGGGTTGACGTTGGCCTCGGCCGCCTCGACCGTCAGCTGATGCGCGCCGTTGTCCTTCTTGGCCCGGATCGCGACGGCGCCGATGGCGGCGCCGAGCAGCGCCACCCCGGCGCAGATCAGCATCGCGAAGCCGAGCGCGTCGACGAACTGCTGCGGCGAGGCGGTCTCGAAGCTGGACCCGACCCGGGCCTGGAAGATCGCCCCGGTGACGGCGACGCCGAGGCTGCCGCCGACCATGCGGAACATCGAGAGCACGCCGGAGGCGATCCCGGCTTTCTGCACCGGCACCGCGTTCATCGCGGCGCTGGTCATCGGCGACATCGTCATCGCGATGCCGATGCCGAGCAGCATGAACCCGGGCAGCAGGTCGAGGTAGCTGGAGTCGACGGCGATGCCGCTGAAGCTGTAGAGCGAGGCGGCGACGATCGCCAGGCCGCCGGCGATCAGCCAGCGCGGCCCGTAGCGGTCCGAGAGCCGCCCCGACGCCGGCGCCACGCCGACGATCATCAGGGTCGTGGGCAGGAACCGCACCCCCGCCTCCAAGGGCGAGTACTGAAGGATGTTCTGCATATAGAGGGCGAGGAAGAAGAAGACGCCCAGCATCGAGAAGGAGACGATCGCGGCGACGACGACGGCGCCGAGGAAGTTGCGATCGGAGAGCAGGCCGAAGTCCACCATCGGGGTCTTCACCCGCTGCTCGACCGCCACGAAGGCGCCCATCCCCAGCCCAGCTACGGCCAGCAGGCCGATGATCTCGGGCGAGCCCCAGCCCCAGGCGTTGCCCTCGACCAGGGCCAGGATCAGCGCCGTCAGGGTGCCGGTGAGGATGGCGACGCCGGCGTAGTCGACCTCGCGGCCGACGCTGGTGTCGCGCGACTCGCGGACCGCGAACAGGGCCGCGGTGACCGCCCCGATCGCGACCGGGATGTTGAGGTAGAAGATCGCCCGCCAGCTCACGTGCTCGGTCAGGAACCCGCCCAGGACCGGGCCCACGGCCAGGGCCAGGGCCGAGACTCCCGCCCACATCCCCATCGCCTTGCCGCGCTCCGAGGCCGGAAAGGCGTTGGTGATGATCGAGAGCGTCGCCGGCATCATCAGCGCCGCCCCGACCCCCTGCACGACCCGGCTGATCACCAGGTCGGTCGAGCTGACCGCGAAGCCCGCGGTCGCCGAGGAGAGGGTGAAGATGACGACGCCGAGGAGGAACATGCGGCGGCGGCCGAAGATGTCGCCGAGCCGGCCGCCGGTCGCCAGCAGCACCGCGAAGGAGAGCGTGTAGCCGTTGATCGTCCACTCGAGGCCGGAGATCGAGGCGCCGAGGTCTTTCTGGATCGACGGCAGGGCGACGTTCACCACCGTGTTGTCGAGCATGATCATGAACAGCGCGAAGCACATCGCTCCGAGCGTCCACCACTTGCGGTTGTCGTCGGTGATCAGGTGGCGGTAACGGGTCAAGCGGGTCCAACTCCCTTCAGGTGCTCATAGGTCTGAGCGATGTCCTCGCGCTCCATCAGCGCGTCGACGGCGGCGTCGAGCTTGCGGCGCTGGGCGGCGGTGAGGGTGGCGGCGAAGGCCTGCATCCCGGTCTGACGCACGGTGACCAGGGTCTCGACCAGCTGCTGACCCTTCGCGGTGATCCGCACCTGGCGGGCGCGGCGGTCATCCGGGTCCTCGACCCGGGTCGCCAGGCCCTCCTTGACCAGGGCGTCGACCGCCCGGCTCATCGAGGGAACCGAGGCGCCGAAGACCTCAGCCAGGTCGCTGACCTGCCAGGTCTCCGCGGTCTGCCCCAGCCCACCCAGCTCCAGCAGTGCCTTGCACTGGGTCATCGAGAGCCCCGACTCCTCGATCACCCGCAGCAGGTTGCCGCGGTCGTAACGGAAGAGGTGGCGGACCAGGGCGGCCATGCGAGCGGCCGTCTCCTGCTCCGCGGGGCTGGTCTCGGCAGCGGCCTGCTCGGCCAGCGCCTTCACATCGCTTGCTTGCATGTGAGGAATAGTTGCACTGCCGCAACAATTCCTCAAGAGCAATATTTGCGCCTGTGACCTACATCACAGAGCGTCGGCCTTCTCGCCCTTGTACGGGCCCGGCTTGGGGCGGTGCTTGCCACCCGGGAAGGCGAGGCGCAGGATCGTCCGCTGCACCATCCCCAGCTGCTGCAGGAAGGGGCCGCTGTTGTAGGGAAGGCCGTAGCGCTCGCAGATGTCTTTGACCTGAGGCGCGATCTCGGCGTAGCGGGTGCTGGGCACGTCGGGGAAGAGGTGGTGCTCGACCTGGAAGCCGAGGTTGCCGCTGGCGACGTGGAAGAACGGGCCGCCCTCGATGTTGGCCGAGCCGGAGAGCTGGCGCACGTACCAACCGCCGGCGGTCTCGTTCTCAACCTCCTCCTGGCTGAAGGTGTAGGTCTGGTCGGGGAAGTGGCCGCAGAAGATGATCGCGTAGGCCCAGACGTTGCGGGCGAGGTTGGCGGTCGCGTTCGCTTTCGCCGTCTTGCGCGCCGCCACCCCGCCCTTATCCAGTGCCCGCCGCAGATTCGCGGCGAGGCCGCCGCGCCGGCGCCGGCGCCCGGGCTCACGCCGGTCGGCGACCGACTCCAGGGCGAGCTCGACCGCCGCGGTCGCGGCCCCGCTCAGCAGCGGCCAGGCGATGTAGTCCTTGACCACCTGGCTTTTCGCCTTGCCGACGATGCCCTTGACCTGGCGCTTCACCTCCGCCTTCGACTTCTCGCCCTTGCGGATCGCCTCGTAGTCCATGTCGTGCAGGGCGACGCCCCACTCGAACAGCGCCATCAGGATCAGGTTGTAGACGGGCTGCAGCAGGTAAACCGGGTGCCAGGGCTGCTCCGGGTCGATCCGCATGATCTCGTAGCCGAGGTCCTTGTCCTTGCCGCGGATGTTGGTGAAGGTGTGGTGGACGTAGTTGTGGGAGTGCTTCCAGGCCTCAGAGGTGGAGGCGGTGTCCCAGTCCCAGGTCGAGGAGTGGATGCGGGGGTCGTTCATCCAGTCCCACTGCCCGTGCAGGACGTTGTGGCCGATCTCCATGTTCTCGAGGATCTTCGCCGCCGAGAGGGCGGCGGTCCCGGCCCAGCGGGCGGGCAGGTTGTTGGAGGCCAGCAGCAGCGCCCGCGAGATCACCCCGAGGCGGCGGTGCATGTCGATCATGCTCTCGATGTAGCGGCGATCGCGCTCGCCGAGGTCGGCGTGGACGCGGTCGCGGATCGCGTCGAACTCGTGGGCCAGCTGCTCGATCTGCGCGGGCGTGAGCCGCGCCAGCGGGCTCTCGATCGTGGTCCCGGGCGGTGCTTGGCTCGCTTTGGTGGCAACAGTCATCGAATCTCCTTCAGTCGGTTCAAAGTGCGATCTCGATCGGCCCCTCGGGGGCGTTGACGCAAGTTCTGACCATCTCTCCCTCGCTGCCGTGGACCTCGCCGGTGCGCAGGTCGCGGATCTGTCCACTGCGCAGTTCGCCGACGCAGGTGTGGCAGATCCCCATCCGGCAGCCGTAGGGCAGGGCCGCGCCGGCCTCCTCGCCGGCGGCGAGGATCGGCGTGGCGCCGTCGCAGCTGGCCTCCACCCGGCTCTTGGCAAAGCGGACCGTGCCACCCTTGCCGCCCACATCGGCGCTGCCGACGATCGGCTGGAAGCGCTCCATCGCCAGCAGCTCCGGGTCGCCCTGGTCCTGCCAGTGCCGGGTGAGGTCGTCGAGCATCTCCCCCGGCCCGGAGGCGAAAGCGTGCCGCTGGCGCCAGTCGGGGACGAGCGCGTCGAGCTCGGCGGGGGCGAGCCGGCCCTGATCGCCGGTCAGGCGCAGGCGCAGGTCGTAGCCCTCCTCGGCCTCCTGCAGCCGCCGCAGCCGCTTGCCGAAGATCACGTTCTCCTCGCTGCGGGCGGAGTGAAGATGGACGACGTCGCCGATCTGCTGGCGCCGGTGCAGGCTGGTCAGCATGCTGATGATCGGCGTGATGCCGCTGCCGGCGCTGATGAAGAGCAGCTTCTCCGGGACCGGCTCTGGCAGGACGAAGGTGCCTTCGACGCCCCCGAGCCGGACCAGGTCGCCGGGACGGGCGCGGTGCACCAGGTAGGGCGAGACCTTGCCGGCGTCGACCAGTTTCGGGGTGATCGCGATGCGGCCGCCCTCGCCGCCGGGGTCGGAGGTCAGCGAGTAGGCGCGCCAGTGGTGGACGCCGTCGACGATGACGCCGATCCGCAGGTACTGGCCGGGCCGGTGGCCGCCCCACTCGTAGCCGGGCCGGATCACCACCGTCGCCGCCTCGCCGGTCTCCGGCTCGATCCGCTCGATCCGCCCCCGCAGTTCGCGGGTCGACCAGAGCGGGTTGATCAGTTCCAGGTAGTCGTCGGGCAGCAGCGGCGAGAACAGCGAGCTAACCGCGCGGAGAGCACGACGGCGCATCGCCGGAACCTGGGGTTTCGCTCCTCGCTCAGCCATCCCGACCGATCATGACATGAATCGATGTTACATCTGTGGGTGTAATCACAGAGTCACCTCTACCCGGATTCCGGCCGGTCTCACGTCTAACGTCGAAGTTCGATGTCGGCGGATCCCGCGCAGCTCGATCAGGACCACCTCTGGCACCCCTTCACCCAGCAGCAGGGCTGGTCGGAGGAAGAGCCGCTGCTGATCGAGCGCGGCCAGGGCAGCTACCTCTACGACGGCGACGGCCGCGCCTACATCGACGGCACCTCCTCGCTCTGGTGCAACGTCCACGGCCACCGGCACCCGGCGATCGACCAAGCCGTCAGCGAGCAGCTACAGCGGGTCGCGCACTCGACCATGCTCGGCCTCTCCCACCCCCTGGCCGCCGAGCTGGCCGGTCGCCTGGTCGGGATCGCGCCGTCCGGCCTCACCCGCGTCTTCTACTCCGACTCCGGCTCGACCGCGGCCGAGATCGCCCTCAAGATGGCCTTCCAGTACCAGCGCCAGCGCGGTGCCGACGGCAACGGCCGCCGCGCCTTCGTGAAGCTGCGCGAGGCGTACCACGGCGACACGATCGGCTCGGTCTCGGTCGGCGGCATCGACCTCTTCCACGCCGCCTACGGGCCGCTGCTGTTCGACACCCACGCGGCCGAGCCGGGCGACGCGGCGGACATGGAGCGGGTGCTCGCCGCCCACGGCGACGAGGTCGCGGCGGTGATCGTCGAGCCCCTGGTCCAGGGCGCGGCCGGGATCCTCACCCACCCCCCGGGCTACCTGCGGGCGGTGCGCGAGCTCTGCGACGAGTACGGGGTGCTGCTGATCTGCGACGAGGTCGCGGTCGGCTTCGGCCGCACCGGGACGATGTTCGCCTGCGAGCAGGAGGGCGTGGCTCCGGACCTGCTCTGCCTCGCCAAGGGCATCAGCGGCGGCTACCTGCCGCTGGCGGCGACGCTGACCACGGAGGCGGTCTACGAGGCCTTCCTCGGCGCCCCCGAGGAGCAGCGGACCTTCTTCCACGGCCACACCTACACCGGCAACCCGCTGGCCTGCGCGGCCGCCCTGGCCAGCCTCGACGTGTTCGAGTCCGAGCGCACGCTGGAGCACCTGCAGCCGAAGATCGAGCTGCTCTGGGAGCGGCTGCGCGAGATCGAGGCGATGCCGGAGGTGGCCGAGGTGCGCGGCCGCGGCTTCATGGTCGGGATCGACCTCGGCGCCCACGACCCGGCCCTGCGAATGGGCCACCGGGCGACGCTGGAGGCGCGCCAGCGCGGCGCCCTCGTGCGCCCGCTCGGCGACACCGTGGTCCTGGTCCCGCCGCTCGCGATCTCCGCCGCGGAGCTGAACCGGCTGCTCGACATCGTCGCCGCCTCGATCGCGGCGGCGGTAGCTCTGCCCCAGGCCGCTTAGCCTCCCTGTGATGAAAGCCGGGCGGCGCCGTAGTAAGGGCGTGGATGCAACCCTGACCGCAACCGCCGAGCCGGCGCCGCGCGAGGCGGACCTCGCCTTCGACGCCCTCTACCGCTCCTCTCGCGACGACGTCTACGCCTACGTCGCCAGCCTGGTCCGTGACCGCGCCGCCGCCGAGGACGTGACCGCGACCGCCTTCGAGCGCGCCTACCGCAAGCGCAACCGCTTCGACCCCAGCCGCGGCGAGCGGCGCGCCTGGCTGTTCGGGATCGCCCGCAACGCCGCCCTCGACGAGCTGCGCCGCCGCGGCCGCCAGGCCGAGCTGACCGCGGAGCCGGCCGACCTGCTCGCCGCCCCCGCCCACGAGAGCGCCGAGGCGAGCGAGCGCCGGCTCGCCCTCGCCGCCGCCCTGGCCGGGCTGGCACCGCGCGAGCGCGAGCTGATCGCGCTCAAGTTCTTCGCCGGATTGAGCAACGCCGAGATCGCCGCGGTCCTCGGCGTCAGCGAATCGAACGCCGGCACCAAGCTGCACCGCGCCGTGACCAAGCTGAGGGAGGCATGCGATGGAGCCCTTTGACGACAAGCTGAGCGCCGAACTGAGCGCCCTGCGCCCCACCCCCGACCCGGCCTTTGCCGCCGAGCTCGACCAGCGCGCCGCCGCGGGCTTCCCGCGGCGCTCGCCGAAGCGGCGCAACCCGTTCTCCGCGGCGCTTACCTGGCTGTGGAGGCAGCCGAGGAAGCGCCTGGCGTTCTCGGCCGCCGGCGCCGCGCTGGCCGCGGTTGCGGTTGCGGTCGTCATGGTCGGGACCCGGAGCACGGAGACCGTCTCCTACTCCTCGAATGTCCACAGCGAAATCGTGCCCTTGCCCGATGGGGCTGCGTCCCCGAGCGCAGCGACGCAGGAGCAGGCCGCTGGCGGCTACCTGCCTCGGCAGGCAGGCCCGGCCGACACCGGCCCCTTCGCGGCCAAGACCGACGACCGCGACGTCGAACGCTCGGCCGAGATCGTGCTCGGCGCCGATCCCGCCGACGTCGGCAAGGACGCCGCCGAGGTCTTCGACGCGGTCCACGCGGTCGACGGCATCGTCCTTCGCTCCTCCGTGCGCGGCGGCGCCGAAGGGGACGCCGGCGCCGAGTTCGAGCTGCTGATCCCGTCCGCCAAGCTCGGCGACGCGCTCGCCGCCTTCTCGGCGATCGACAGCGTCGTCTCCCGCCACGAGGCCACCGACGACATCACCGCCCCGACCGTCCGCACCGGCGAACTGCTGCGCGACTCGCGGGCGAAGATCGACGGCCTGCTGGTCCAGCTCGCCGAGGCGGATACCGAAGCCGAGCGGGTCGCCGCCGAAACCGAGCTGCGCGCCGAGCGCCGCCGCAACGCCAACCTGCGCTCCCAGCTCTCCAGCCTGGAGCGACGCGCCAACCTCTCGCGGGTCTCGCTGCGGATCGAGACCGGGGCCGGCGCCGGCTCCGACGAATCGGGCGCCTGGGGCGTCGGCGACGCCTTCGACGACGCCGGTCGCATCCTCGGCATCGCCGCCGGCGTCAGCGTCATCGCCCTCGCCGTCCTCGCCCCCTTCGCGCTCGTCGCCCTGCTCGCCTGGCTCGGCAACCGCGCCCGTCTGCGCCGCGCCCGCGAGCGCGCCCTCGCCTGAGCGTCGCCCCGCGCGCTTCCGACTTTGTACGTGCCCGAGGACGTAGAAAGTCGGGAGCGCCCCGGCTAGGGTGGGGCCGATGGAGGAGCGAACGCGCGGTCCGGCCGAGGCGCCCAACCTGGGAACGCCCTCCGAGCCCCGGCCCGCCGCCTCGATCGTGCTGCTGCGCCGCGGCGGCAAGCACGGCGACCGCGAGCTCGAGGTGCTGCTATTGAAGCGCAGCGGCGAGGCCAAGTTCATGCCCAACGTCTGGGTCTTCCCGGGCGGCGCCGTCGACCCGGCCGACGGCGAGGACCAGGCCGGCTACCGCGCCTGCGCCGTGCGCGAGCTGGCCGAGGAGGCGACGATCGAGCTGCCCGCCGAGGAGGAGCTGGTGCTGTTCTCGCGCTGGATCACGCCAGCGGTGATCTCGACCCGCTTCGACGCCTGGTTCTTCCTCGCCCTCGCCCCCGCCCACACGCCGCCCAAGCCGGACGGGACAGAGACCGTCGAGGCGCGCTGGTTCCGCCCGGCCGCGGCGCTGGAGGCGCAGGCCGCGGGCGAGATCGTGCTCGCCTTCCCCACCCTCGCCCAGCTCGGCACGCTGGCCGAGTTCCGCACCTCCGAGGAGGCGCTGGCCGCCTACCGCGAGCGCGAGGTCGAGCCGATCCTGCCGGTCGTGGTCGGCTCCCGCGAGGACCACCGGATCGTCCTCCCCGGCGACCCCGACTACCCCGCCTGACCCCTCAGAACTGGCGCACGTTTTCGCTTTTGACCTTGGTCGTCGAGCAGGCGTTGGCGGCGGCGTCGTAGAGCGAGGCCGACGGCGTCCATTCGAGCACGTTCTTGGTCGTTTCCGTTTTCGCGTTGCCTGAGTCGGTGCCGAGCACGATCCGCACGGTCGCGCCGCTGACGGTCAGGCTCGAGGAGCTGAAGGTCGTGGTTTTGCCGCTGTTGGTGTAGTCGCCCTGGAGGGCGACGCTGCCGATCGTCGCGCCGCTGACGCTGAGCGTGTCGTTGGAAGAGTTGTCGGCGATCGAGACGGTCACCGATTTAGCGCTGCTGCCGTCCCAGCCCGAGACGATCGAGTTGGGGTCGGGAGCGCGGTTGAAGGTGAAGTAGATCGTGTCGCCTTTCTCCGCCTTGCCCGAGGTGCCGCCGGAGGAGTTTTCGGTCTCGATGTCGGCGCCGGCGAAGGAGCGGTTGTCGACCGCGACGGTGAAGCTCTGGGTGCGCGAGTTGGCGGCGGCATCGGTCAGGGTCAGCACGTAGGACTTCGTCCCTTCGCTCAGCAAGCTACCCGCGGTGAGCTGGGCGCTGCGGTAGTTGTAGGAGTCGCCGTCGACGCTGTAGGACCCGGCGCTCAGCGTCACCGCGGTCTGCCCGGAGGTGATTTCCGCCACGTTGGCTTTGACCGAGCTGGCGCCGCTGGCCGGGTTGCCCGAGTCCGAGACGTTGGCGTAGACGTAGTAGGTGCCGCCTTTCTTGATCGTGCCGGCGACCCCGCCCTGGGTCTTGGCGATCGTGCTCGCCGCCGCCGTGGGGGCGAGGAAGTCAGCGGCGGCGCTGACCGTCTGCGGGTTCTGGCTGGTGTCGGTGAAGGCCGCGGTGGAGAACCCGACCGCGAGCGCGCAGGCCGCGAGGGCGGCAAGGGAGAGCGCCAGGGCGCTGCGGCCGCGCATCAGCCTTCGCCCCCTTTGGCGCTACCGGTCCAGCGGAAGGTGAGCGAGGCCGAGGCGCCCTGCAGCGAGGCTTCCGTCGACGCCGCGGGCCAGCTCAGGGTGAAGCGGTAGCTCTTCGTCGCGCCGGCGGCGAAGGAGCCGAGATCGACGCTGCTGAAGGAGCCCAGCTTGCCGCTCCATTTCTGGCTCGCACCGCTGGTCACGTCCTCGAGCTTGAAATCGATCACCGCGGCCAGGGCGGTGCCGGTCAGGCCGCTGGCGCTCAGCGTCACGTTGCCGGGGGCGGTGCCTTTGTTGCCGATCGCGATCGTGCCCTGGCGGCTCTCGCCCGGCTTCATCCCGCTGGCGGCGACGACCGCCTGGTTCGCGGCCGAGGAGCTGAGCTGGATGCTGCCCGCCACCAGCGAGGCCGAGTTGGCGCTCTTGGCGGCGAACCGGGCGCCGCTGAACAGGGTCGTGCCGAGCGCCAGCGAGGCCAGCGCCAACGCCCCCAGCAGGAGCCAGCGGTGCGACCCGGAGAGCAGGACCCTCAGCCGATCCACTGCGGCCCCGCCTCGCCCACTTCGGCCTTGCGCCGCCTCGCCTCCTCGCCGGCTTCGCGCCAGATCCCGGCCAGGATCAGGAAGGCGATCACGAGCGCCGGCAGGCCGATCGCCAGCATTCGCACTGCGGGAATCGAGAGCCCCGCCAGCAGGTAGCCGACGTAGGGCACCGAGAACTCGACCTTGGCCTGGTTGGCCTGCTCGAGGTTGAAGGTCCAGGGATCGGCGCCGGGGTTGGCGTCGCCCTTGGTGCGGAAGGTGCGTTCACCCTCCTTGTCGATCCCGATCCAGGCGATCCGGTGCGTGACCAGGTCCTGCGAGAAGGTCCCGGGCGGCGGCTCGTAGGTGATCACGTCGCCGACCTTGAGATCGTCGACCGGCACTTCGCGGTCGAAGACGATCGCGCCCTTGTCGTAGGTGCCGCTCATCGAGCCGCTGACGATCACGTAGCGCTGGAAGCCGAGCGCCGCCGGGATCAGCAGGATCGCCGCCAGAGCCAGGCAAAGCACGGTCCCGAGCGCGGCGAGCAGGCGCAGGGCGCGGCGGGCGGTGCCGGGCGGCACCTCCGCGGCCTCTGCGTAGCCGACCGCGTACGCCGTCGTCATGCCGGAGGCGTCACTCAAGCCAGCGTCCCCGGGGAAGAGATCGGGCGAGGGAGGAGAAACCGGCACCAGTGCCGGCCCCCATCCCCCGCCCCGGGACCACCGCTAAGAAACGGCATCCCACTGATAGCCGACGCTCATCGCCGAACCCTTGTAGGCGTTGTCCCCGGTCGTCGCAGACGCCGGAGTGCCGCCGTCGGGGAATTTGACGGTGAATTCGTAGGTGCGGGCCTCGCCTGCGGCGAATTTGCCGAGCGACTGGGCACCCATCGCGCCGACCTTGCCCGAGTACACGCTGACCGGCGACGACGAGTTGGTCACGTCTTTGATCGTCAGATCCAGCACCGCCGAGAACTGGCCGCCGTTGGCGCCCGGCGTGTCGGTGAGGCTGGTCTTCGACAGGGAGAACGTGCCAGCAACGTTGCCGCTGTTGGTAATCGTCACCGTGCCGTTGGCTGAGGTTCCCGGCAGCATGTTGGCAGCCGTCAGAACCGCCGCGCCTTCCTTGGAATTGGACTGCGCGAGGTTGCCGGAGCTGAACGTGTTGCTGGGATTCGCGGACTTCGAGGTGAAGCTCGCGCCTGATCCAACGACCGCGCCAACGGCGAGGAGCGCTACAAGCAGCGCCCCGAGCAGATGGCGAGGACTCGAGAGGATCACGGAAATGCGAGACATAAGTGCCTCCTTCGGGGCTTGGAAATAGGGCTCCGAAAGCGGCAGCCGAGCTGTCTCGGCCGAAGCCGAGACCTCTAGCTTTGCGTCCCCGCCTCGCGGCGGGTTTGCCTTGAATCGCTTCCATGCTCGGATCGCATCGGCACGGAATCGGGCGAAATTGAGGGCGCGTTGGAAGAGAAAACCTGTCCGGCGTCGATGCCCCCGTTCCACAGTCCCCCGCCGAAAGCGGTGGGCAGAGCGACCGCGAGGATCGCGATCGCGAGAGCCACAGAGAGCGCCGCGCGCAGTCGCCATGCGGTTGAGCGGGGGAGGGCGATCACCTCAACAGGATCGACCCAGGCGACCGATTCGTGAGTCAACCCTGGACCGATATCGGCTTCCGCACCGCCGGGGCTGGACCGATATACGACCTTCCGAAGACAGGTTAGGCGTCCGGGAAGGGCTCCAGGCCCGCGTGCCAGGGACCGGGCGGGTAGGTGTGGATGCCGCTCTCGTCCATCTCCCCCTGCAGCCGCTTGAACAGTTGGCCGGCATTTTTCAGGGCCTCCTTCAGCTCCACCTCGCTGCGCTCGCGCAGGCGCCAGAGGAACCAGAGCTGGCGGTCGTTGACGCCGAAATCGATCTCGCCGTTCATCGTCGTCACCCAGCCGAGGAAGCCCGGACTGAACAGCTCGCGCAGGGCGATCGGGTCGTGCTCGCTCGGCACCGTCGCCCAGAAGCGCCTGTTGAAGTCGATCGACTCGAACTCGACTTTGCGCGAGAAGCGCTGGGCTACCGCCTCGTGCCCCTCGACCGACTCGACGTTGAAGGCCGGCACCACCTTCGCCAGGTCCGGCATGTGCGCCTTGGCCAGCAGCGCCGTCGGAAGCACCGCCTTGTTGAAGAGGCTCCCGACCTCCTTTTCGTCGGCGTCGCAGGAGGAGCCCCAGAAACCCTCGGCGAGCTGGCCGGTGAGGCGGTTGACGCCGCCGACGCAGAGCGCCACCGGCCCGTCTTTGGGGTTGATCCCGCCGACCTCCTCGTAGGCGAGGCCGTTGCGCTCGCCGTAGGCGCGCACGATCCCGGCCCAGGTCTCGGCTTCTTGCTTGGCGCCCATTCGGCCGCCGATCCTATGCGGGCGCCCGCGACGGCACTAGGATTGCCCTTCACCCCGGTCGACCCCACAGGAGCCCCAATGACCATCGCCCTCATCGTCATCGTCGCGCTCATCGTCATCGCGGCGCTCTACTTCATCATCAAGCGCAACTCGTTCATCTCCCAGCGCAACCGGGTCGACGAGTCCTGGAGCGGGATCGACGTGCAGCTGAAACGGCGCCACGACCTCGTCCCCAACCTGGTCGAGACGGTCAAGGGCTACGCCGAGCACGAGCGCGCCACCTTCGAGAAAACCACCCAGGCGCGGGCCGAAGCGATGCAGGCCCAGGGCGTCGGCGACACCGCCAAAGCCGAGCAGAACCTGACCCAGGCGCTGACCGACCTGAAAGCGGTGGCCGAGAACTACCCGACCCTGCGGGCGACCGAGAACTTCCAGCAGCTCAGCCGCAACCTCTCCGAGCTCGAGGATGAGATCCAGGCCTCGCGCCGGATCTACAACTCCAACGTCCAGGCCTACAACACCGACATCGAACAGTTCCCGGGCTCGATCGTCGCCAACGCCGGCAACTTCACCGGCCGCGAGTTCTTCGAGATCGCCGACGCCGAGCGCGAGCCCGTCGCGGTCGACTTCGGCACCAAATAGCCGCTCCCTAGAATTCAGGGCACATGACTGCGACGACTCAGGACATCACCCTCTGGATCTGCGAGAGCTGCGGGTTCATCTACGACCCTGCGATCGGCGATCCCGATGGCGGCATCCCGCCCGGCACCGCCTTCGAGGACATCCCGAAGGACTGGTTCTGTCCGGTCTGCGGCGCCCGCACCACGGACTTCCGCCCGCTCGAGCCGGGCGAGGCCTAAGCCACAACCCCTCCGCCCGCCCCGCGAAATAGGGTTTGGCTGATGAGCCAGTTTGATTACGACTGGATAGTGGTGGGGTCGGGCTTCGGCGGCTCGGTCTCCGCCCTGCGCCTGGCCGAGAAGGGCTACAGCGTCGGCGTGCTCGAGTGCGGCAGCCGCTTTCGCGACGAGGACTTCGCCGAGTCGACCCTGCGCCAGCCGCGCCGCTACTTCTGGGTGCCGAAGCTGGGGTTCCGCGGGGTGCTGCGGATCAGCTTCTTCAGGGACGTGCTGGTCGTCTCCGGCAGTGGTGTCGGCGGCGGCAGCCTTGGCTACGCGAACACGCTCTACCGGGCCCGACCCTCCTTCTTCGAGGACCCGCAGTGGGCCGAGCTCGACAACTGGGAGCTGGCCCTGGCCCCCCACTACGACACCGCTGAACGAATGCTCGGCGTCACCGAGTACGAAGGCATGGGTCCGGCCGACAAGCTGCTGAAGGAGTACAGCGAGGAGATCGGGGTCGGCGAGACCTTCACCAACACCCGCGTCGGCGTCTTCTTCGACCGGCCCGGCCAGCAGGTGCCCGACCCCTACTTCGAAGGCGAGGGACCGGACCGGACCGGCTGCATGCGCTGCGGTAGCTGCATGGTCGGCTGCCGCCACGGCGCCAAGAACACGCTGATGAAGAACTACCTCTGGTTCGCCGAGAAGCTCGGGGTCGAGGTGAAGCCCGAACGGCAGGTGACCGAGATCCGCCCGCTCGGCGCCGCCGACGGGTCCGACGGCTACGCGATCACGGTCGAGCGCTCCGGCTCCTGGTTCGGCCGCGGCCGCCAGACCCTGACCGCGAAGGGAGTCGTGGTCGCCGCCGGCGCCCTCGGCACCAACCACCTGCTCGCCAACTGCAAGCACAGCGGCGCCCTGCCGCGGCTATCCGACCAGGTCGGCGCCGTGGTGCGGACCAACTCGGAGTCGATCCAGGCGGTCACCGCCCGCGACGACGAGCGCGACTTCAGCCGCTCGGTGGCGATCACCTCCAGCATCTACCCCGATCCCGACACCCACATCGAGGTCGTCACCTACGGCGAGGCCGGCGATGCGATGAACGGCACCTTCACCACGGCGACCGGCGACGGGACCAAGCTGACCCGGCCGCTGAAGTGGCTACTGGCGACGCTGCGCAACCCGCTGCAGGCGCTGCGCGGCGCAATTCCCTACAAGTGGTCGCGGCGAACCGTGATCCTGCTGGTGATGCAGACCGTCGACGCGGCGATGCACCTGAAGCCGAAGCGCAAGCTGTTCGGCCGCGGCGTCCGCCTGCAGACCGAGCAGGACGCGGCGCGTCCCAACCCGACCTTCATCCCGGCCGCCGAGCAGGCCACCCGCTGGTTCGCCAAACGGATGGGCGGCATGGCCCAGAGCGCCTTCACCGAGTCCTGGCGCAACACCCCGACCACCGCGCACATCCTCGGCGGCGCCGTGATCGGCTCCAATCGCGAGCGCGGCGTGGTCGACGCCGGCAACCGCGTCTTCGGCTACGAGAACCTGATGGTCACCGACGGCTCCTCGGTCCCGGCCAACCCCGGGGTCAACCCGAGCCTGACGATCACCGCCAAGGCCGAGCACGCGATGAGCCTGGTCCCTCCCAAGGAGGGAGCCGAGCCACGCCACCTGCCGGAGGCGGCGCGGCCGGCAACTCCTGTCGCTCGCTAGCGCCTAGCTGGCGGCGGCGAAGCGCTGGGCGACGTAGTCCCAGTTGACGACGTTCCAGAGGGCGTCGAGGTAGTCCGGGCGCTTGTTCTGGTACTTGAGGTAGTAGGCGTGCTCCCAGACATCGGCGCCGAGCAGCGGCGTGCTGCCGTCGGAGATCGGCGAGTCCTGGTTCGGGGTTTTCGCCACCGCGAGGCCGGAGCCGTCGTGGACCAGCCAGGCCCAGCCGGAGCCGAACTGGGTGATGCCGGCTTCTTTGAACTCGCCCTTGAAGGCGTCGAAGGAGCCGAACTTCTCGGCGATCGCGGCGCCGAGGTCGCCACCGGGCTCACCGCCGCCGTCGGGGCTCAGCATCTCCCAGAACAGCGAGTGGTTGTAGTGGCCGCCGGCGTTGTTGCGGACCGCGGCCTGCTTGTCGGCGGGCAGGCTGGAGAGGTTCTTCAGCACGTCCTCGACATCGGCGTCGGCGTACTCGGTGCCCTCCAGCGCAGCGTTGGCTTTGTCGACGTAGGCCTGGTGATGCTTGTCGTGGTGGACGCGCATCGTCGCCTCGTCGATGTGCGGCTCGAGCGCGTCGTAGGCGTAGGGAAGATCCGGAACGGAGAAAGGCATAACTGGTAACTCCTCGGGTCGGTTTGGAAGTTGGCTAGGGAGCCTAACGACGCCGATACCCCCGCGGCGCCGCGGTTATTCGGCGATCGGCGCGGGCGTTTCGCCCTGTTCGAACTCGCCGGGCGCCGGTGCCTCCTCGGAGTCCTGGACGCCGTTGGTGAAACGGGCCCGGGGCACGATGTCGGGGTCTCCCCCGGTCCAGGCGTTGAAGCGGTACCAGGAGGGCTTGGCCTGCCGGTTCTCGGTCAGCAGCCCGGCCGAGTTGCAGAAGGCGCAGGTGCCGCCCTCGTCGCTCCAGGTGAACCACCAGGCGCCGCGGATCCGCCAGTTGAGCCGGTTGGCGGAGAGCATCGAGAAGGCCTGCGAGAGCTGCCGCGCCTGGCCGTAGAGGCCGCGCTCCCAGCGAGTCGGGCCGCTACGCGAGCCCCAGCCCAGCTCGGTCACGTAGAGCGGCGTCGCGGCGTCGCCGTGGAGGCGCATGATCCGCCGCATGTTGCGGATCTGCGCCCCCATCGCCCGCGCCCGGGCGACGTAGGGGTGCAGGGCGACGCCGTCGAAGTGGGGCTTCACCTTGCCCGCCCGGTAGAAGCGCGAGAGGTAGTCGCCGGTGGCGACGTTGGGCGGCACCTGCAGCGGCCGCCCGAAGAAGCCGCCGAGGATCACCTTGGCGCCGGGGTCGATCCGGTGCAGGACCCGGCCGGAGATCCGGATCAGGGTCGCGAACTCCTTCGGGTCGGGTTCGTCGGCGAAGGTGACGATGTTCTGCTCGTTCCAGATCTCCCAGCGCCGGATCGGCTCGTATTCCAGCTCGGGGTTTTCGCGCCAGAGCGAGCCGTTCGGGCCGTAGCGACGGGCCGCTTCGCGCAGCATCTTGGTCCAGCCCCAGCGCTGCCAGGCACTGCGCACCGGCAGGTCGATCACCTGCGGTGCCACCCATTCCGGCGAGCCCCAGACGAACGGCAGGATCTCGATCCCCGCCTCCGCGGCCAGCTTCACCTCGCGGTCGAAGCCATCCCAGTCGGCTTCGCTGAAGGTCGGCGCCTGCGGCTGCACCACCGTCCAGTAGAGCGGCAGCCGAACGCTCGTGATCCCCGCTTCGCGCATCAGCTTGAAATCGGCCGCGTTGGCATAGCTCTGCGGCGAGACCCCGATGAAACCCGGCGGCAGGTACGCCTGCGCCGCCGTCGGCGAGATCGCCATCAGCGCCACAATCAGGATCAGGATCTTCCGCTTCATCGGCCTCTGCAACAGCCCCCACGGGCAAAGTAGCGCCCCGCCCGGCCAGGGCGGGCACCGCCCCGAGCCGCCGCTCTGGGATAATCGCCGCTCTCGGGGCGTGGCGCAGCCTGGTAGCGCGCACCGTTCGGGTCGGTGAGGTCCCCGGTTCAAATCCGGGCGCCCCGATTTTTCACTCGCAACCGATCCTCCAGTACGGGTTACCTTCACCGTGACCTGGCGCATCCTCGTAACGGCCCTCTACGCTGGCGTCCTCGGGGCGCTGATGGCGCTCGAGAACTCCTCGGGGATACCCGATGCCCTGCTGCTCGGCGCCTGGCTGGCGGGGCTGGGGGTCGGCTTCCTGGTCGGGCGCTGGTGGGTCCTGGTCGCCCTCGTCGGGATGCTGGTGGGCCGCGCGATCGGCTGGGACCCAGGGGAACACGACGGGGTTCCGGCGTTCTCGCCGCCGCACGTGCTGACCATGGTCGTCTTCGCGGGGCTGCCGCTCCTCCTCGGAGTGGCGATCTCCGGCATCTGGGAGCGCCGGCGCTCCCGCGAGCCGGCTAGAGATCGCCCGAGCGCAGCTGCCGACTGAGGTGCAGGCAGGCCCGCACGGTCAGGGCCATGATCGTCAGGGTCGGGTTGCGGTGGCCGCTGGAGGTGAAGCTGGCGGCGTCGGTGACGTAGAGGTTGGGGACGTCCCAGGCCTGGTTGTGGGAGTTGAGTACGGAGGTGGCGGGGTCGCTGCCCATGCGGGCGGTGCCCATCTCGTGGGCGGAGGCGCCGGGGAGAGCGGGCTCGGTCACTTCCTGGCCGATCTCGAAGCCGACGGCGTCGAGCATCTCGCGCAGGGTGGCGACCTGGTCGCGGGCCATCGCCAGCTCGTTCTCGCCGTGGCGGGCGTGGATGCGCAGGGTCGGGATGCCCCAGGCATCGAGGCGCTCGCGATCGAGCTCGACCCGGTTCTCGGGATTGGGCAGCACCTCGCCGAAGGCGCCCATCCAGAAGCGGTCGCGGACGTCGCGCTTGACCCGCCCGAAGCGGACCCAGGCGGTCTCCACCGCCATCTCCAGGCCGTACCCGCGCAGGAAGCCCTGACGCGGCTCGGTGACGTTGGCGAATCCGGCCATGAAGGCGCCGTTGCCGCTGGGCTCGTAGTCCTGCCCGGCCCGCCCCGGGGTCGTGCCCTCGAAGTAGATGCCGTAGAGGTGGTCCATCAGGTAGCGGCCGAGCGCGCCGGAGGAGTTGGCGAGGCCGTTGGGGTGGTCGCCGGTTGCCGAGTTGAGCAGCAGCCGCGTCGACTCCAGGGCCGAGGCGCAGAGAACGACGGCGCGCGCCTCGATCTCGCGCCGCTCGCCGCTGTGGCGGTCGACCACGCCGACCCCGGTCGCCCGCGCGCCGCCGGGGCCGACCAGGACCCGCTCCGCGATCGTGTCCGCGAACACGGTCAGCCGCCCGGTCCGCTGCGCGTCCTCCAGCGCCCGCGTCGGCCCCTGGCCCGCCCGCGGGGTGCGCTCGACGGTCCGGGTCGGCCAGCGCCGCTCGACCGTCGCCTTGAAGTCGCGCTCGCCGGCGGCCAGGGGCGTGCGCCGCACCTCGAGCAGGCGCTCAACCCGGTCATAGGCCGGGGCGAGGTCGGCGGCCGAGAGCGGCCAGTCCTCGCCGTAACCGTCGCGCGAGGCGGCCTTGAACTCGTCGTCGCGCATGCGGGGCGAGGTCTGCCCCCAGACGTGCAGCCGGCCGCCGACCTGGCGGCTGCGGATCCAGCGGTACTCGGCCTCCTCCCCGGTCCCGTAGGGGTTGTCGAAGTCGTCGACGAAGAGGTGCGCGGTCTCCGCCGTGCAGGCGTAGGAGGTCGACTGGACCGGCCGCCGCTCCAGCCCGGCGCCGCCGGGCTCCGCGACCAGCGGGCCGGCGTCCAGCAGCGCTACCTGCAGCCCGCGCTCGGTCAGCTCCTTCGCCGCCCAGCCCCCGGCCGCACCGGCGCCGACCACGACGACGTCGTGCTGGCTCAGGCCAAGCTCCAGTCGAAGAGAACCCCGATCCGGCCCCGGTCGTCCTGCGCCAGCGAGGCGTACAGCGCCGCCGCGTCCTGGGGACGGGCTCGCTGCGTGATCAGGTCGCCGACGACGACGCTGCCCAGTTGCAGCGCCTCGAAGAACTGCGCCGCCATCCGCCGCCGCCCCTCCGTGTCAGCGTGCTCGAAGTGGGCGCCGACCACGCGCAGGCCATTGAGCAGGAGCTCGGGCGCGAGGTGCTGCTGGGCCGGGTGCCCTGCGTCGCCGAGCAAGACCACGGTGCCGTGACGCCGCGCCAGCTTCAGGGCATCGGCGAAGACCGGCTCGCTGCCGGTCACGTCGAAGACGATCGCCGCCCCCTCCCCGTTCGTCCGCGCCAGGATCTCCTCGCGGGCGCCGGCCGCACTCGCGGCGATCACGTGCGAGGCACCGTGCGCGAGCGCGGCGTCGAGCCGGGGTCCGGCTCCCGCCACGGCGATCACGCTGTCGGCCCCGGCCACCCGGGCGAGCTGTGCCACGAGCTGCCCGAGCACACCCGCTCCCAGCACCACCACCGAGTCGCCCGGGGAGATCTCGGCGGCGGCGATCCCGATCTGGGCGATCGAGGCAAGCGCAAACCAGGAAGCGTCCTCGTCGCTGACCCCGTCGGGGACCGGGATCAGCAGGTCCTGGGGCAGGACCACCCGCTGCGCGTGGGGAGCGTGGGCACAGACTCGCTCACCCGAGCCGGTGACCCCGACGAAGCTGTAGCCGGGCCGGAAGGGGTACTGGACCCAGGCGTCCCAGTGGCTGCCCGGTTCGAAGTCGCGCTCCAGACAGGTGCGCTCGGTACCGGTGCTGACCAGCGAACAGCGCGCCTCCAGCAGCTCCTCCCCCCGCTTCGGCCGCGCCAGCCGCTCTTGGCGCAGCTCGACCTGCCCAGGCCCGGGGAAGGCGATCGAGAGACTCGTGGGACGTCGCAGTTGCACCGCTACTGCACCGCTTCGATCGCACGCTCGATCTGACCCAGGCTGGGGCCGTCCTGGAGCGTGCGGGTGCCCTCGGGGCCGGTCACGATCGCGGCCTGGCGGACGCGGATGCCAAGGTCGGAGCCGAGCTCCTCGTAGCCCTCGAGACGCCCGGCGATCGGGCCCTCTCCCCCCAGGTTCCGTTCCAGGTCCTGCTTCCATTCGGGGAAATCGAGTTCCTCGATTCCGCCGGCGATCGCTTCGAGGAATTCCTGGTTGACCCCGAAGTGCCCGGCTTCGGCCTGGCTGCGGAAGAAGAGGTAGGTGAACTGCCAGCCGTAATTCTGTTCGGCGGCCGCCTCGGCGCCGAAGAAGCCGAGCTGCTTGATGTTCTCGCTGTTCGAGTAGTGCCGGTAGAGCAGCTCGACCTCGCCGGGGCGGGCGTAATCCTCGGCCAGGGTCGGGATCGTGCGGAGGAAGTCCTCGCGACAGGCGGCGCATTGCATGTCGTTGAAGATCTGGATCGTCACCGGCGCGTTGTCGGAGCCGAGCCGGTCGCCTTCCTGCGGGACCCCGCCGAAGAGGCGCTGGGCATCGCCGATGCCGGACACCTCCACGGTCGGGTCGCCCGGCTCCAGGGTCGCGATCGCGTAGACGAGGTAGCAAGTCCCCCCGAAGAACAACGCCAGGATCAGGGCGATCCAAATGCGGCCGCGGCGGGGGAGCGGTCTGGCGGCTGCTTCGGACACTCGTCCCATTATCCCGACCAGCGCCTTCGGGAAGCCGCAACGTGCGCTCGCGGCGATTGACATGTCCGCGCCAAGCGATAACCATGGGTTACCCAATTTCAACTACAAGGGAGGTCATCCATGGCCAATCACCTGACGCCCAGCGAGCTCGCCGACCAGCTGCAGATGAAGCGGCAGGAGGTGATCGGCAAGTGCGTCGAGATGGGCGTCCCGATCTTCCACGGTCGCATCGACCGGACCCTGTTCGAATCCTCTTTGCGCAGCTACTCACCGTTACAGCAATCCGTGTCGCATCGCCCTAAATTGAGCTGAACTAGACTTCCCCCGATGGGAACGGGGCGGGGTACCAACTCCAAGACGCTCGCTGACCTACTGCCGCTGGCGGCAGAGGCATACGGCGACGCGCCGGCGGTCCGCTACAAGGACGGCGACGGCTGGGTCAGCAAGAGCTTCAGCGAGGTGCGGGAGATCGTGCGGCCGCTGGCCCTTGGCCTGGCCGAGCTCGGCGTCCAAAAAGGCGACCGCGTCTCGATCCTCGGCAATACCCGCCCCGAGTGGACCTACTTCGACTTCGCGGCGCTCTCGATCGGCGCCACCGTGGTCCCGATTTACCAGACCAACTCGCCCGAGGAGTGCCGCTACGTCCTCGAGAACTCCGACGCCAAGGTCGTCGTCGTCGAGGACGACGAACAGCTGGAGAAGATCCGTCAGGTCCGCGACCAGTTGCCGCAGCTGCAGCACGTGGTACGGATGACCGGCAGCAGCGACGACGCGCTCTCGGCCGAGCAGCTGGCCGCCAAGGCGAGCGGCGACGACGCGCGCTGGCAGGAGCTCTACTCGGCGGTCACGCCGGCGGACATCTGCACCTTCATCTACACCTCCGGCACCACCGGCCCGCCCAAGGGCTGCGTGATCAGCCACGGCAACTACCGGGCGATGCTCGACATGGTCAACGAGACCAGCGTCATCGAGAACGAAGACGTCACCTACCTCTACCTGCCGCTGGCCCACTCCTTCGCCCTGCTGATCCAGCTCGGCAGCTTCGACCTCGGCGCCACGATCGCCTACTGGGAGCGCGATCCGCTGAAGATCATGCCCAACCTGGCGGAACTGAAACCGTCCTACTTCCCCTCGGTGCCGCGCATCTTCGAGAAGATCTACACGATGGCCACCAGCGCGATGGAGAAAGAGGGTGGCATCAAAAAGAAGGTCTTCGACTGGTCGATCAAGGTCGGCGGCAAGATGCGCGAGACCGAACGCAGCGGCCGCCAGCCCGGCTTCCTGCTGAAGCGCCAGTACGCCTTCGCCGACGAGAAAGTGCTCTCGAAAATTCGCAATCTGTTCGGCGGCAACCTGCGCCTCGCGGTCTCCGGCGCCGCTCCGATCAACCCCGAGATCCTGCGCTTCTTCGACGCCGCCGGCGTGCTCGTGCTCGAGGGCTGGGGGATGACCGAGACCTCGACCGCGGCGACGATCTCCTCCCCCGACGACTTCAAGATCGGCACGATCGGCAAACCCTTCCCCGGTTGCGAGGTGAAGATCGCCGGCGACGGCGAGATCCTGGTCAAGGGCCCCAACGTCTTCCAGGGCTACCACAAGAACGAGGAGGCGACCCGCGAGACGATCGTCGACGGCTGGCTGCACACCGGCGACATCGGCGAGATCGACTCCGAGGGCTTCATCAAGATCACCGGCCGCAAAAAGGACATCATCATCACCGCCGGGGGCAAGAACATCACCCCGGCCAACCTCGAGGCCGACATCAAGCAGCACCCGCTGGTCTCCCAGTGCGTGGTGGTCGGCGACCGCCGCCCCTACCTGGTGGCCCTGGTCACGCTCGACCCCGAAGAGGCAGTCGCCTACGCGAAGGAAAACGGCCTCCCGGAGGACCCCGCCCAGCTCGCCGCCAACCCCGACATCAAGGCCTCGATCGAGGCCCACGTCGAGGAGATCAACAAGAACTACGCCCGGGTCGAGCAGGTCAAGAAGATCTCGATCCTGCCCGAAGACCTCTCGCAGGAGAACGGGGAGCTGACGCCGACGCTGAAGGTGAAGCGGGCGGTTGTTGCGCAGAAGCACGAGAGCTCAATCGAGGCGCTCTACGCCTGAGCGGTTGGGCTTGTGCTGGGAGGGGCTGGGTGACCCTCTTCACTCGCCTACCTGGCTGAATCGCTGGCGGCCGTCCGAGGGACGCGCGCTCGGCCAGCGGCGGAAGACGTTCAGAGGATCACCCAGCCCCTCCCAGCGAAGCCGACCAGGCGACGCGTGGAGCGGCGGTGCGCCGGCCTCTCCCACCGGAACTGCTGCGGCAGCCGGCCAAGATCGCCTGAACTGACCGAGCTTTGAGAGGGGGTCGGTGGATGCTCCGAACGTTTTGCGCCGCTGGCCGAGAGCACCATCTCGGACGGCCGCGTTCGTTCCAGCCAGGCAGGCGAGTGAGGAGCGTCCACCGACCCCCTCCCCCACCTCAGCTCAAATCAGGAAGCCTCGCCCGACTGCCGCAACAGCACTGACGTGGTTTGCTCCAACACTCGTCTCCAGGCTGAAGTCTGCTCCGGCTCCTCCTCGGAAGCCCGCTCCACGACTCGGCGGACGCGCCGCTCGGAGATCTCGAGGCCGTGGCGCTCGGCGATCTCGGCGTAGTGGTCGTAGTCGCGGGCGAGGGTCGCGGTCACCGATTCGAAGCCGTGGCGGGCGATCTGCAGGCGCCGTGAGTAGTCCATGATCGGCGTGCCGAACATCAGCTCGTCGGTCGGCTCCGGCTCGAGCAGGATGATGTCGACGCCCGGGTACTTCTCCTTCCACATCCCCACCGCCTGGTGCAGGCGCTGGTGGGCGATCAGGCGGAAGGTCTGGTTGGCGATCGCCGGCAGGCCCATGTCGGAGACGCGGCGGACGCGATTGCCGAAGACCGTCGGGATCGTCTTCTCGAAGTCGTTGACGTAGGGGACCAGCGGGTTGACGACGACAATGAACTTGGCGCCCTTCTCGACCGCGATGTCGACGTTGGTGGTCGAGCGGATGCCGCCGTCGACGAGCTGCCGCCCCTTGAGGTCGACCGGCTTGTAGACGATCGGCAGGCAGGTCGAGCACTCGATCGCTTTCGAGATCGGCACGTCCTGCCAGCCGTCCTCGCCAAAGACGATCCGCTCGCAGGTGTCGAGGTCGGTCGCAGTCAGGTAGAGCTCAGGGTCAAGCAGGCGGAAGTCGTTGACCCGGCCGGCCTCGGCCAGCGCTTCTTCGACGTAGTCGTTGAGGCCGGAACCGGAGTAGATGCCGGTCGGCAGCGCCTCGGCCAGGCCGACGCCGACATCGATCGCCGAGAGCTCACCGATCCGCGCCAGCGAACGCAGCAGCTCGACCGTCCGCAGCGGCAGCGCCACCGCTTTCGAGAGGAAGCCGAGGTAGTTGGGTTTCAGCACCCGGTCGAGGTCGAGATCCTCGAGCTCGGAGGGGACCCGCTCGTTCAGCACCTGCATCATTTCGTCGGGGGTGACGCCGTTGGCCAGCATCCCGGCGACGAAGGAGCCGGCGCTGGTGCCGACGTAGACGTCGAAGTTGTTGACGGTGCTGTTGACCGCGAGCAGGTCGAGGGCGCGCAGGGCGCCGATCTCGTAGACCCCGCCGGTGAAACCGCCGCCGCCGAGGACCAGAGCCGTCTTCGAGGGCTTTTTACGGCGCGTTTTACGCCGCGGCTTGGAATCGATGTCGACGACCTTGCCCATCAGGAACACGAAGTATCCCAGGCGGACCGGCCGGGCAAGCCGCTACCTTGCGCGGCGGCTGTGTTGGTACCGGCAATGAGAAGAGGCGCGATCCTCCTGGCCCTCGCCTGCGCGGCGCTGGCGCTGCTCGCCAGCAGCGCCCAGGCGAGCGCCGTCTGCGACCAGATGCGGGGGATGCTGACCAGCGGCGGCGGCTCCGCCAGCGGCCTGCTGGTGGTCGAGGCCGAAAGCGGCGACGTCGTCTGCGCCAAGGCGGCGAACCGGCCGCGGCTGCTCGCCTCGAACATGAAGCTGTTCACCACCGCAGCGGCGCTCTCGAAACTCGGGCCCGACTACCGGATGGCGACCGAGGTCCTCGCCGACGGCCGCATCGATCCCAGCGGCACCCTGCGCGGCAGCCTCTACCTGCAGGGCGACGGCGACCCCACCCTCGGCACCCCGGCCTTCAACAGCAGCTACCTGGCCGGCATGGGTGCCAACATTTTCTCCCTGGTGCCGCAGATCCGCGCCGCCGGCATCCGCGCGATCACCGGCCGCGTCTACGGCGACGACACGGTCTTCGACCGGCTTCGCGGCGTCGCTGACTCCGGCTACGCGACCAGCTCCTACATCGGCCCACTCTCCGGCCTCGCCTTCAACTCCGGCTTCAGCGGCTCCAGCTCAAGCAGCGGCTTTTCCTCCGACCCAGCCAAGCTGGCGACGAAGAAGCTGGCGCGGGCGCTGAAAGCG
>DASUNU010000144.1:0-22091 GCA_036276995.1 Solirubrobacterales bacterium | reverse complement strand
TCGGCGTCGACTTGCTGGTCTACGCGGCCGTGGCGATCACGGTGATCTCCGGCGCGAGTTACTTCGTCGGGGTCCGGCGGGAGCTGCGGGCCCTCAGCCCTCCAGCCACTCCCGCATAGTCAGATGGCGGCGGGTGTGCTCGCCGCGCTCGATCTCGGCCAGGACGTCGGCCAGCGTTCCGTGGCGCTCGGCGACGACGTTGTGGCGGTGGATCGTCTCGAGGTTCTCCTGGCGCGCGATCACGAAGGCCTGGTCGGGCAGGTCGGGGTAGCCCTCGACCACCTGGCGCACCATCTCGCGCACGCAGTCCTCGACGAAGCGCGGGTTTTCGTGGGCCTTGACCACGACCGACATCTCGTCGGGGCGCTTCATCAGCTCGTAGATCTCCGAGCTCATCGAGCTCTCGACGCTCCGCAGCAGCTCCGGTGCGTCGATCCAGGACGGGCCGCCCTCGGGGCAGCCGACGTGGAGGGTCCCGACCCCGCGCTGGTTGTGGGTCGCGATCGGGACGAGGTCGATGACGCGCTCGATCTGCTCGGCGTCGAAGCCGTCGGCGGCGAGCCGTTCGCGGGCCAGCCCGGCGACCATCTCCTGGGCGCAGGGGCAGGCGGTCATGCCCTGCGCCTGCACGCCGGTCAGCGTGCGGGTACCGCGCACCGAGTCGACCGCGGTGCCGAAGAGGACGTAGATCTCCTGCGTCCGCAGGCCGCTGGCGGGAGTGGTGACCGTCTCCGGGTAATGGGCAGTGACGGAGACCTCGGCGCGCAGCCCGCCCTGGCGCTCGCGCACCTTCTGGGCGACGTGGGCGGCCAGCACCTCGGCCTTGAACGCCTCGCCGAGCACGACCTCGTCGATCGCCTCGCCGACGATCTCCTCGAAGCGCGACATGTGGACCCCGGCCTGCTGCGGGTTGAGGTCAACGAAGCACTCGAGCTCGGCGTAGAAGAGGTTCTCGGCCCCGTCCGCCTTGACCCGGATCACCTTCTCGACCCCGGTCACGCCGACCCGCGAGAGGCTGACCTGGGTCGCCGGCAGCGAGGCCTGGACGTCGGGGGCGGCTGGGGTGGCGGTCGGCTGACTGGCCATCGGCTTATGAAGAGTAAGCAACCGGCGCCCTCGGTGGCATCTGGCGGGCTGCTGCCCGCGGTTTAAGCAATGCGGAGAATTATTCCGCCTATACTTCGAGCGGTCGGAGCTGTCAGGGCCGACCTCATGGGAATGGGGGAGAGGGTGTGACTATCGAATCGTTGGAGACGGTGGCCGCCAACGTCATGGAGCGTGACGAGGAGCGGAATCCCGTGACTGAGATCGAGGAGCTGCGGGGACTGATCGCGCTCGGGCGCGAACGCGGCTACCTCACCTTCGAGCAGATCGCGGCCACGCTGGAGGAGGTCGAGATCAACAAGGAGCAGGTCTCGGGCCTGCACGCGCATTTGGTCGAGCACGGGGTCGACGTGATCGCCGAGGACGGCGTCAGCGCCTACAAGGAGGCGCGCGGCGGCGGCGACTCGGGTGGCCAGTCGAAGAAGGAAGAGCTTGATTTGACGGTGGAGCCGAGCCTCGACTCGCTGCGCCTCTACCTGCGCTCTATCGGCCAGGTCGAGTTGCTGACCGCATCGCAGGAGGTCGAGCTGGCGAAACGGATCGAGCGCGGCGACATGCTGGCGAAGCGGCAGATGGTCGAGGCCAACCTGCGCCTCGTCGTCTCGATCGCGAAAGGCTATTTGGGACGCGGGCTGAGCTTCCTCGACCTGATCCAGGAGGGCTCGCTGGGGCTGATCCGGGCGGTCGAGAAGTTCGACTACCGCCGCGGCTACAAGTTCTCGACCTACGCGACCTGGTGGATCCGCCAGGCGGTGACGCGGGCGATCGCCGACAAGGCGCGTACGATCCGCATCCCCGTCCACATGGTCGAGAAGCTGAACCGGGTCGCCCACGTCGAGCGCCAGCTCGTGCAGAAACTGGGGCGCGAGCCGGAGCCGGCCGAGATCGCCGAGGAGCTGCGCTGGCCGGTGGCCGACGTGCGCGACATCCTCCGGGTCAGCCAGCTACCGGTCTCGCTGGAGAAACCGGTCGGCGACGAGGACGAATCGGAGCTCGGCGACTTCGTCGCCGACGATGCCGTGCTGGAGCCGTTCGAGGAAGCGAGCGAGCACCTGCAGAAGGAGGGCGTGCAGCGGGCGCTGCAGGCCCTGCCCGAGCGCGAGCGCCAGGTGATCGAACTTCGCTACGGCCTCTCCGGCGCCGACCCGCTGACCCTGGAGGAAGTGGGGAAGACGTTCGGGGTCACCCGCGAGCGGATTCGCCAGATCGAGAACAACACGCTGAAAAAGCTGCAGAGGCTCCCGGAGGCGCAGATGCTCCGGGAAGCGTCGTAGTCGACAGCGCGCTCAGCGGCGGGCGCGCCTAGCGCGGCTCGAGCACGAAGACGCCGATCTCGCGGTCGAGCTTCGACTCGTAGTAGTCCCAGCCCGAGTACTGCTCCATGTGGCGGCGCCAGAGATCGGCCCGCTCGTCGCCCTCGGCGATCCGCGCTCGCACCTTGGTCCGCTTCCCCCGCACCTCGACCTCGGCGTCGGGGTCGGCGCGGAGGTTGAGCGACCAGGCCGGCGTTTTGGAGTTGCCGGCGTTGGTGTTGATCACGACGTAGCGCTCCCCGTCGGCGAGGTAGAGGACCGGCGCGGTGCGCGGCTCCCCCGATTTGCGGCCGGTGGTCGTCAGCAGCAGTACGGGCCCTTTGCCGACCCTGCCGCCGATCCGTCCGCGGCTCAGCCGGTAGAGCGGGACGTTCAGCTTGCCGACCATGCGCAGCCCCCTCGCCCCGAGCGAGTGGGACATCCGCGAGTAGAAGCTGTCGCTCGGCATGGGTCGAGTTTGTACACCATAGGCGCACAAACTCGACCCACCCGCTTAAAGTAGGCGCATGGAGCCGCACCCCTTCCGCCGCGCTGCCGAAGCGAAGGACGTCGAGCTGATGACCGAGACGCTGCGCGAGGACGTCGTCCTGCACAGCCCGATCCTCTTCCGCGGCTTCGAGGGCCGCGAGATCGTCGGCCAGGTCCTCACCCACGTTGCCGCGACCCTCGAGGGGCTCACCTACATAGACGAGGTGCAGGAAGGCGACAGCGTCGTCCTGCGCTTCAAGGCCCAGGTCGGCGAGCTCGAGCTGGAGGGGATCGACTACCTGACGCTCGACGAGGACGGCCGGGTCGCCGACCTGACCGTCTTCATGCGCCCGCTGAAGGCGGTCAACGCCTTCAACGAGCAGATGAAGGCGCGCCTCGAAGCGGCGCAGGCTTAACTCCTCGCCGGGCCAACCCTGCCTCGGCCAGCCCTTTAGAATCCGCCGCCGCACGCCCAGGGGGAGTGCCAGAGCGGTCAAATGGAGCAGACTGTAAATCTGCCGGCTATGCCTACAGAGGTTCGAATCCTCTCTCCCCCATATGACTGACCTCGACCGACGCGTGTACGCGATCGCCGGGGTCGGCGGTGCGCTGGGGCCGCTGGTCGCGGCGCGGCTCGCGGCGGCCGGGGCGTCGGTGGCGGGGACGGATCGCAGCCAGGAGGTGCTCGACTCGGTCGAGGCGGAGCTCGGGATCGGGGAGCGGTGGGACGGGCGGGCGGTCGACCTGCTCGACGAGGGGGCGACGCGGGAGTGGTGCGCGGCGCTGGTCGGGCGCCTCGGCCGGGTCGACGGGCTGATCCATCTGGTCGGCGGCTGGCGCGGGGGAGAGCCGCTGCACGAGGCGCCGCTGGCCGACTGGGAGCTGCTGCACGACCTGTTGGTGCGCACGGTCCAGCACACGACCCGCGCCTTCCATGACCAGATCGCCGCCAGCCCGAACGGGCGCTTCGTGCTGGTCTCGGCCAAGCAGGCGCAGGCGCCCTCCAACACCAACGCGGCCTACGCCGCCGCGAAGGCCGCCGCCGAGGCTTGGACGCTCGCCTTCGCCGACGGCTTCGAGCCGGGCGGGGCGACGGCGAACATCGTCGTGATCGACGCGCTGCTGACGCCGCGGATGTGCGAGGAGAACCCGGGCAAGGAGTTCCCGACCTTCACCCCCGCCGAGCAGGTCGCCGAGGGCATCGCATTTCTCTGCTCAGATGCAGGGGAAAAGATGAACGGGCAGCGGTTGCCGCTTACCATGCGGTAGATGAGCCCCCGCCCCAAACGCCCGAAAACTCCCGACGGCAAGATGACGATCGGCGAGCTGGCGCGGCGCACCGGGATGACCGTGCGCAACATCCGCGCCCACCAGACCCGTGGCCTGCTGCCGCCGCCTGAGGTGCACGGCCGCACCGGCTTCTACACCGAGGAGCACGTGCAGCGGATCGAGCTGACCCGGGAGATGCAAGCGGAGGGGCTGAACCTGGAGGCGATCCGTCGTGTGCTCGACAGCGCCGAGGGCTCCTCGGCCGAGATCGTCGACTTCGCCCGCGCCGTGCGCGCTCCCTTTGAGGATGAGACGCCGGAAATCTTCGAGCCGGGGGAGCTGGCGGAGATCTGGGGGGCGAAGGAGCTCGATCCGAAGCTGATCAGCCGCGGCGAGAAGCTCGGCATCCTGCGCGAGCTGCCCGACGGCAAGATCGAAGCGCTGAGCCCGCGCCTACAGCGGGCCGGCGGCGCCCTGGTCGAGCTCGGGGTCCGCCCCGACGCCACCCTCGCCGTCGCCGACAAGCTGCGCCGCCAGAGCGATGCCGCCGCCCACACCTTCGTCGAGCTCTTCGTCAAGGAGATCTGGGAGCCGTTCGACAAGGCCGGCCGGCCCGAGGAGGACTGGCCGAAAGTGCGCGAGGCCCTCGACCGCACCCGCCGCCTCGCCTCCGACGCGGTCCTGG
Organism: Solirubrobacterales bacterium; assembly: GCA_036276995.1. Classification (GTDB taxonomy): domain Bacteria; phylum Actinomycetota; class Thermoleophilia; order Solirubrobacterales; family 70-9; genus VAYN01. Next base: position 17,252 of record DASUNU010000144.1, on the reverse strand, counting down.
CGATGTTCCAGATCGCGATGGGGGAGGCGACCGAACGGGCCGGCGAGCGCACCCTCCAGGACGCCGCCAAGGGCGCCAAGAAGCGCGCCAAGCGCCGCAATCGCTGAACGCGATTACCCACGCCGAGCGGCTTTTAGGCGTAGCATTGAGGCATGAGTCGTTCTCCGCGCACCTTGCTGGAGCCTGGCCACGAGGCCGAGTGGAAGCAACTGGGTGCCGAGAAGAGAGAGCTTTTGACGCCCCCACCGGATACGCCGATCGGCGAGTTGCTGCGCCGCGGCCAGCATCTGTCGGCACAGGCCGCACGCCTGCTGCGCGCGGTCGACCGGGGCAATGGGCTCGCTCGACCCTGAGCTCGACGTAGCCGCGGGGGCGATGGTCCGGGCCGGCGCCCGCTTCGTCGTGATCGGCGGATTCGCGGTGATCGCCAACCGCTATGTGCGGGCGACGGAGGACATCGACTTCCTCGTCCCCGACGACGCCGAGAACGACCGCCGGATCCTGGCGGCGCTGCGGGAGCTCGACGCTGTTCGTCAGCGCGACGAGAAGCCGCTCGAGGACGGGCATCTGTTGGGACAGAGCCACCTGCGGGCAATTACCTCAGCCGGCGTAATCGACGTCATGCGCGGAGGCCTGCCACCGCTCGACTTCGAAACGGTCGCGGCGGAGGCGATGCAGGCCGACTATGAGGGACTCAAGTTCCCGATTGCCGGCCTGGGCAGCATCGTCGGCTTCAAGCGCCTCGCCGGCCGCCCTCGGGACCAACAGGACCTGAGCGAGCTGGAAGCGATTCACGGCGAGCTGCCGCACGAGCCGATCCCCGGCCTCGACTCCTAGGAACCGTTTCGGTTCTCAATTGCGCTTGCTCAAGCGGTCTCTGGCCGCTCCGGGGGTTTTGTCACGCGGTTGAGCGAAATGCGCGCTTGACACTTACAAACTTCTGTGTTCTCCTTTCCGCGTAATTGATGTACGTTGTAGTTCAGTAGTTCAGGGAGACGGCGCAGCCGTCGCAGGGAAAACAGGGACAGGGAAAACGAGTTCCGAGGGCCGCGCAGGGAGCGGGCCCGCCAGAGGGGCTCCAGGGACAAGGAGAGCAATACGTGAGACGCCACGCGAGGGTGCTTTTCGTAATCGCAGCGCTGGCTTCGTTCTTCGCCCTCGCGGGCACGGCGCCCGCGGAGTACGAATACGCTGGCACCTTTGCGAGCGAAGGCTCGGGCGACGGTCAGTTCGCGGCCTCGCCCGGCCGGGCCGCCCTCGAGTCCAGTACCGGCAACCTCTTCGTCGTCGACCGCGGCAACGACCGGGTCCAGGTCTTCAAACCGAGCGGGGTCGGCGGGGCCGAATATCTCACCCAGTTCGGTGCCGGCCAGCTCGCCGATCCTTACGGCATCGCGATCGACGAAGAGGGTGGGCAGACCCGCATCTACGTCGCCGACGCCGGCAACAATCGCATCGTCCGCTATGACTCCGACGAGTCGGCCAGTCCGAGCCTCACCCTCGACGGCTCCTTCAGCCTCGCCGCCGGCAAAGTCGAGGATTACAAAGCCGCGTTGGCGGTCGATCCGACCACCCACGATCTGCTGCTCGCTGACCCCGGCAGCAACCAGGTTCAGCGCTTTGGCGCCGACGGCTCCTTCAAAGCGGCCTTCGACGGCTCCGCCGGCACCGGCTCGCCAGGTGCCTTTGCCGCCCTGAGGGATATAGCGACCAGTGCCGGCGGCGACATCTACGTGGTCGCGCGCGTCGGCGACGAGTTCGTCAATACTCGCGCCCTTCGCTACAACAGCAGCGGTGCCTACAAAGCCGAACTGACGCCGGTGGGCCCGAACCAGCGGCCGGGAACCGTCGCCGTCGACCGGATCAGCGGCAGGGTCGCCGTCTCGGGGAACCAGGACGCGGTTGAATTTTTCCAGACGCCGACGCTCCACCTCTTCAGCTCGTCCAACGCGCCACTCGAGTCACCGGTCGTCGATTTTCAGTTCGGCACCTTCCACGGGCTCGCCTTCGGGACCAGGATCTACGCCGTCCTCGACGTCGGCGAGAACCCCTTCGGCTTCCCCCCCGCGCCGCGAGTGGACGTCTTTGCCGACTTCCACAAACCAAGCCTCGTCATGGATCCGGTCGAGAAGACGAGCACCACGGCGACCAGCGCCAAATTAACCGGCACCGTCAACCCCAACGGGCTGGCCAGCGAATGGCACTTCGAGTACTCCGCCGACGGCGGCGGCAGCTGGACCTCGACCCCCATGCAGAGCGCCGGCTCCAGCACCACCCCGGTCGCGGTCAGCGCGGAAGCGACGGGCCTCGAACAGGAGGTGCCCTACCTGGTACGGCTGGTCGGCTCCAACTCCGATGGCCAGCGGATCTCGGCGTCGCGCTCGTTCACGCTGACTTACGTTCGCGAGGTCACTACCACCGGCATCGGCAACCACACGCCGACCAGCCTGATCTTGACCGGGACGGTCAATCCGGGCGGGCTCGAACTGACCGAGTGCAAATTCGAATATGGGTTGACGACGAACTACGGCAGCGTCGCTCCGTGCGCCCAAACCCCCGCCGAAATCGGCTCGGGCGAAGCGCGAGTCCCGGTCTACGCCGACGTCTCCGATCTCGACCCCGGCGACTATCACTTCCGCTTCGTCGCCGCCAATGCCGACGGCTCGACCCAAGGGGAGGACGACACCTTTTCGATGGTGGCGCTGCCAGACGTATCTGACTTCACCGGTTCCGTCTTCTACCCCGAAGCTACCCACACGGAAGCCCGCCTGAATGCAAAGATCGACCCCGGCAACGGTAAAACTACCTACCGGGTCGAGTACGGGCCAACGACCAGCTACGGGCGGTCCACCCTGACGCGGGCGCTGCCAAAGTCGATCGGGCCGAGGAGGGTCTTCGCCTTTGCCGCGCCGCTCGACGGTGGGGTTACGTACCACTTTCGGGTCGTCGCCACCAACGAGTCGGGAACGACCAACAGCGACGACCTGACCCTGACCACCGGCCCCGCTCGCCCGGCGGACGGCTGTGCCAACGCGGCGCTGCGCGCCGCGCAGGACTCCCGGGGCCTTGGCGATTGCCGCGCCTACGAGATGGTCTCGCCGGTCGACAAGGAGGGGAACGGCGTCGACATGCTGAGGACGGTGCAGGCCGCGCCGAGCGGCGAAGCGGCCGCCTTTTCGGCAACGGGAACCTTCTCCGGCGGTGAGTCCAGTGTCTCCGGCAACTACTACATCGGTCGTCGCAGCCAGGCCGGTTGGACGACCGAAGCGATCGATGCCCCGCAGTACAACCAGTCCAGCGCGCCCCTAGTACGACCCTCGTTGGTCCTCAGCCCGGATCTCTCCGGGACGATCCAGATGGGCAGCCGGGCAGTGGCTCCGGGGGCGGTCGAAGGCGGGGGAAATATATATCTGCGCAACAACCTCGACGGTTCGCGCAAACTGTTGGCGTCCGTCTCTCCTGGCAGCGACCTGATCGGGTACTACAACAACGCGACGGTGCGGCCGCCGCTCGGAGCCGCCGACGATCTCTCCAACTTCGTCTTCTCCGGACCGGAACCGTTCCTCCCTGGCGTGGCGCCGGGTGTGGATCAGGTCTACGAAGTGGGTCCCAACCACCTGCAGGTCGCCAGCCGGCTGCCCGACGGCTCGATACCCGCGGAGGGCGCTGCGCTCGGTGGTTTCCAAGAACGGCCCTTCCAGCCGATATCGGCCGATGGTCGCCGAGTCCTTTTCGCCTACCCACCCGATCGAGACACGGGCGCCCTCTACATGCGCGTCGACGGTGAGCAAACTATTCCCCTCTCCGTTTCGCACCGGGCCGGCGACTCGGACGAACCACAGCCGGCTCAGCTCCAAGGCATGAGCAAGGATGGGACGGTCGTCTATTTCACCAGCAAAAGCGAGCTCACCGATGGGATCGCCACTGCCCTAATCGCCCCCGCCCTATATCGGCTGGACGTCCTCACCGACGAGCTGACGCTGGTGACGAAACCGATCGGACCCTACACGCCCTTTCTTGGAGATGAAGTAGTCGCCACGTCCGATGACGGAGAGACCGTGATATTTGCGAGCTCGGTGAAGCTGACCTCCGAGTACGTTGAATTCGAACCAGCTCTCTACATCGCAAAAGACGGAGAGATCACCCGTCTGGGCGGTCTTCCAAATGAATTCGTTGGACCAGAATCGTCAGCCATCAGTCCCAATGGACGCTATGTGGCCTTCGACTCGATCGATCGTTTCACGGGCTATGACAATGCCGGCCCACATTGCGTCAATGGGGAGGGTGGTGTCTGTCGCGAGGTATTTCTCTACGACACGGTTAAAGACGAGCTGGTCTGCGTCACCTGCACCGGCGACCCCGACCGGGACCGCTCGTCCTATTTCGGCGGCAAGGTCGGAGCAATCAGCGAATACAGGCCGAGGGCGGTTCTCGATGACGGCAAGGTGTTCTTCTCCACCGCGATGGAGCTGGACCCCCGAGATACCAACGACCGTCAGGACGTCTACCAGTGGCAGGACGGGAGCTACAGCCTCATCTCGAGCGGCCGTAGCACCTCCGACTCCTACTTCTCGGAGGCTTCTCCCAACGGCAGCGACGTCTTCTTCATCACCGCGGAGCGGCTGGTCGCCAGTGATACCGACGATGAGTTCGACCTCTATGACGCCCGCGCAAACGGGGGTCTTGCCGCGCAGAACCAGCCTGTGATCTCAATTGGCGGGTGTGAGGGAGAAGCGTGTAGAGGACCCGCCTCGGCCCCGTCGTCCCTTCCCGCTATCGGCTCGGGCAGCTTCGAGAGCGGCGCCGGCAGGCCGAGGAAAACGGAACCCGCCTTCCGAGTCTCGGCACCGAAAGCGGTGACGGGACCGGTTGCGACGCTGAAGGTGAAAACGCCAGGCAAGGGCCGGATCTCGGCCAGGGGCAAGGGTGTCAAGGCAACCCACAAGGTCGCTGCCAAAGCGGCCACCTACAGGCTGAAGGTCCAGCTCACTTCCCAGGGGGTCAGGAAGCTGAAGCGGCAGGGGGTGGTGCGGGTGAGCCTGCGGGTCACCTACGACCCGGGTGGAGGGGCGTTGTCGAGTTCCACCGCCACGCTCGTCTTCAAGGCCGTCTCGAACAGGAAGGGCAATTAGCCATGGGTATCGTGATCTCAAGCACGAATCGGATGCGCCTCGCGTTCATCGCTGCCCTGGCGGCGTTCATGTTGATCCCCGCCGGCTCGGCCTCGGCGGTGGGGCCGGTGCTCGACGTCATCGCGAAGGGCTACCCGACCCAGGTGGCACCGGGCGAGGTAGTCACCTACGTGGCCCAGATCGAAAACCTCGGCAGCGACCCGACCAGTGGCGACGTAAACGTCACCGCCACCCTGCCAGAGGGCATGACCGTAACCGGGATTCGCGACAGCGGGTTCTACTGGACCTGCCCCGGGTTCATGGGCGCGACCACGGTCACCTGCACGCTCGACGTCGTGGACATCAACCTCAGCCCCGACCTCGGCCCCCATGCGTGGACCCTGTATCCGCTCTACATCGAAGCCTCGGTCGACGCAGATGCCCCGGCGGGACCCAGAGAGGCTCACTTCGAGGTCTCCGGCGGCGGCGCCCAGAACGACTTTGCTTCAGCGACCAATCGCGTCTCTTCCGACCCGGCCGGTTACGGGATCGATCAGTTCAGCGGACGCTTCGTCAACGGTGACGGGAGTCTGGCGCGCCAGGCGGGCGGCCACCCCGACTTCACCACTTACTTCACCATCAACAGCCGCTTCGGCCTGTCTGGAGCGGTCGGTCCGACGGACAACATCAAAGACGTTGAGGTCGAGTTGCCGCCGGGCCTGGTCGGCGACCCCTCGGCGATCCCGACCTGCACCGCCGCGAACCTCGTCGGCCCTGCTACCCAGCCCCTCTGTGCTCCCGAGTCGCAGGTCGGCCTGGCCTTCACCGTCCAGGGAACGTCGACCTTCTCGAATCCGGTCTACAACGTCGTCGCTCCCGCCGGAAGCCCCGGACGGTTTGCTTTCAACATCAATGGCGTCATCATCAACCTCGACCCGCATGTCCGTTCCAACGGGGACTACGGGATCACCGCCCGGGTCGCCAACGCCAGCCAGTCTCTACCGGTGATGAGCAACCGGGTCACGCTCTGGGGGGTCCCGGCGGATCCCGCCAACACGCCGCAGCGCCAGTTCCTCGGGCAGTCCCTGTTCTACGGCGCGCCCAGCACCGCCCCCCGCGTGCCCTTCCTGACGATGCCGACGCGCTGCCCGAACCAGGTGCACTTGTTCCGAGTCAGCGCCACCTCTTGGGGCCAGCCCTCGGTCGCCCATACCGCGTCCTTCGACTCCGACATCAACGGCAACCCGATCACGACTGAAGGCTGTAACCAGCTCGACTTCAGCCCGACGATCGAAGCGCGCCCGACCACCAACCTGGCGGACTCGCCGGCGGGTCTCGACGTCAACCTCCACATCCCCCAGAACGAAGACCCCGACGGCTTCGCCGAGGCGCACCTGAAGGACGCCACGATCACCCTGCCGCCGGGGATGACGGTTAATCCCTCCTCGGCACAGGGGCTGAGCGCGTGCTCGCCCGCCCAGGTCGGTCTGGCCAGCCCGGTCGGCCAGGCGGCGGCCCAGTTCGACGAAGTCCCGGTCACCTGCCCCGATTCCTCGAAGCTCGGGACCGTGCAGGTCGACACGCCGGTGCTCGACCACCCGCTGAAGGGGTCGATCTACCTGGCGAGCCAGAACGAGAACCCGTTCGGCTCACTGCTCGCGCTCTACATCGTCGTCGAAGACGTCGTCTCGGGAGTGACGATCAAGCTCGCCGGCCAGCCGCAGCCCGATCCGCAGACGGGTCAGCTGACTGTCGGCTTCAAGCAGAACCCGCAGCTGCCCTTCGAAGACCTCAGGGTCAGCCTCTTCACCGGCCCCCGGGCGTCGCTGAAGACGCCGATCTCCTGCGGGAACCACACCACCACCAGCAGCCTGATCCCCTGGAGCTCGCCCGAAGGCGCGACGGCGACGCCGGCGGACACCTTCGCGATCACCCAGGGAGCGGGCGGCGGCGCCTGCCTCAGGTCCGAGGCTGAGGCTCCCAACAGCCCCTCGTTCGCGGCCGGCACCGTCGACCCGGCGGCCGGCGCCTACACCCCGTTCGTGCTCAAACTGGCCCGAGCCGACGGCACCCAAACGATCAAGGCGATCGACACGACCCTGCCGAAGGGCCTGCTCGGCAAGCTGGCGGGTATCGCCTACTGCTCCGATGGCGCTTTGGCCGCGGCTGCGGGCAGGAGCGGCAAGGCCGAGCAGGCGTCGGCGAGCTGCCCGGGGGCGAGTCGGGTCGGCTCCGTCAACGTCGGCGCCGGCGCCGGCAGCAACCCGCTCTACGTCGACGGCGAGGCCTACCTCGCCGGTCCTTATAAAGGGGCGCCGCTCTCGTTGGCGGTGATCACCCCGGCCGTTGCCGGTCCCTTCGATCTCGGCACCGTGGTGATCCGCAACGCGCTGAACGTTGACCCGGAGACGGCCCAGATCCACGCCGTGAGCGATCCGCTCCCGACGATCCTGCAGGGCATCCCGCTCGACATCCGCTCGATCGCGCTGAGGATGGACCGCCCGAGTTTCACTCTCAACCCGACCTCCTGCGACCCGATGAGCGTGCTCGCCGGGGTGACCTCGGTCTTCAACCAGACCGCTTCGCTGAGCAACCGCTTCCAGGTCGGCGGCTGCAACGCGCTCACCTTCAAGCCGAAGCTGGCGATCGACCTGAAGGGTGGCACCAAGCGCTCGAAATACCCGGCGCTGAAAGCGACTCTGACCGCAAGGCCAGGCGACGCCAACATCGGCCGGGCCCAGGTCACCCTGCCGAAGAGCCAGTTCCTCGAACAGTCCCACATCCGCACGATCTGCACCCGGGTGCAGTACGCGGCCAACGCCTGCCCGCCGGCTTCGGTCTACGGTAAGGCGACGGCCTGGAGCCCGCTGCTCGACCAGCCGCTCAGTGGCCCCGTCTACCTGCGCAGCTCCTCCAACCCGCTGCCGGACCTGGTCGCCAAACTCGACGGCCAGATCCACATCGACCTGGTTGGGCGCATCGACTCCGTCAAGGAGCGACTGAGGAGCACCTTCGAGTCGGTGCCCGACGCCCCGGTCTCTAAGTTCGTGCTCGAGATGGAGGGCGGCAAGAAGGGCCTGCTGGTCAACAACCGCGATCTCTGTCGCTCGACCAACAAAGCTGACGTGCAGCTCGACGGGCAGAACGGCACGGCTGCCGACTCGACCCCGGTTGTGACCAACGACTGCAAGAAGAAGCAGAGGAAGGGCAAGAAGGCCGGCAAGAACAGGGGTGGGAAGCCGACGAGGAAGGGCTAGCCCTTGCGCTCGGCGATTCGCTCGCTCTGCCTGCCGGCGCTCGTCGCCCTCGCTCTCGCCGTTGCTCCGGCGGGGGCGGGGGCGGCGGGTCCGCCTCAGGTCGAGGACACCTGGGCCACCGCCGTCACCACCGGCGCTGGCGACCTCCACGGGATGGTCAACCCGAACGGCTTCTTCACCTCGGGCCGGGTTGAATATCTCACCGAGGCCGCCTACCAGGCGAACCTTGCCGCGGCCCCGCCCAGGGACGGGTTTTCCGGCGCGACGAGCTCCCCGGTCGGCACTGGCTCGCCGCTGGGGGCCGGCAGCGCCGCCGTCGAGTTGACCCGGCGCGTCGGCGGCCTACAGGCCGCGACCGCCTACCGCTACCGGGTCGTGGCTACGAGCTCCGCCGCGACGACGCTGGGCCCCGCGCGCCTCTTCGTCACCCAGGAGTCCACTCCGGGCACGGCACTTCCCGACGGTCGGGGCTGGGAGATGGTCTCGCCGGTCGACAAAAACGGCGGCGAGATCCAGGGGCCCGGCGCCATCTTCGGCGGCGGTGTCCTGCAGGCAAGCGCGGACGGATCCTCGGTCACCTACAGCTCCACCTCCTCTTTCGCCGGCGCCCTCGGCGCCCCAGGGGGTAGCCAGTACATCTCCCGGCGCGGTGGCGGTGCTTGGGCCACCGAGAACGTCACGCAACCGACCCTGGCCGGCGCCTACGGCACCCACCCCGACGGCGTTCCCTACCAGCTCTTCTCGCCCGACCTGGCCCGGGGCCTGCTGGTGGTCCCCGAGCGCTGCGAATCGCCACCGTGCTTGCGCTCTTACCTCTTGCGCCAGAGCGCAAACGGCTCGCTTGCGCCTTCCTCACAGGCGACCGACCTCGCCTTCGCCGGCTCCAACCCGGGGCTGACCCAGACGGTGCTCTCCACCCAGGGCAACCTCTACCGCTGGTCTGGTGGGGGGATGACGGCGGTGAACCTCAAACCCGGTGACACCGCTCCGACGCCCGGGGCGACCCTCGCCGCCCAAAGCGGCGCCGTCTCCACCGACGGCTCCCGCATTTACTTCGACCTCGAAGGCAACCTCTACCTGCGCGACGGATCGCAGACCGTGCAGGTCGACGAAAGCGTGGGAGGAGGGGGGAGCTTCGAGACGGCCTCGGCCGACGGGTCGGTTGCCTTCTTCACCAAAGCCGGCCACCTCTACCGCTACGGCGCCCTGACCAAAGTTGCCACCGACCTGACCCCTGGTGGCGAAGTCCTCGGGGTGCTCGGTTCTTCCGGTGACGGCGCCTACCTCTACTACCTCGCTGCGGCCGGGCTTTTTCTCAACCACTCGGGCTCGACGTTCGCGGTCGCCGCCGAGGCCGACGCGACGAACTACCCACCCACCACCGGCACCGCCCGCATCGCCGCCAACGGCCGCCTCGCTTTTCTCTCCGCGGCCGCCTTGACCGAGCAGGACACCGGTGGCTTCGCGCAGGTGTTCCTCTACGCACCCGCCGCGCAAACCCTGACCTGCACTTCTTGTCCGCCCAGCGGCACCCGCCCGCCCGGGCCGGCGACGATCCCCGCCGCGACCGCTAACGGCAGCGGTCCCGGCGCTGCCTATCTTCACAAGCCACGCGCCCTTTCGCTCGCTGGCAACCGTCTCTTCTTCGAGACCCGCAACGCCCTGGTCGCCAGCGACACCAACAGCGATCTCGACGTCTACCAGTGGGAGGCCGGCGGGGCTGGCGACTGCGTCAAGCCCGGCGGCTGTGTCGCACTGATCTCCAGCGGTCGTGCCACCGAAGGTGCCTCCTTCCTCGACGCCTCGGCCGACGGCTCCGACGCCTTCTTCCTCACTGACGGCTCGCTGGTCCCGAACGACCCCGGGGCGGTGGACGTCTACGACGCCAGAGTCGGCGGTGGATTCCCGGGTCCGCAGGTCCCGATCGCCTGTGTCGCCGACGCCTGCCAGGTGGTGCCCGGCGAACCGGAAGACCCGGCCCCCAGCACCGCCTTCTATCGCCCTGAAGGCAACCCGCCACTTAGCTATCCCAAGACCAAGAAGAAGCCCAAGCAGGCCAAGAAGCACAAGAAGACCCGCAAGAAAAAGGCGAGCATCAAGCGGGATGGCGTCAAGCGAGACGGTAAGCGATGAGGGCCCTTACCAGCCGAAGGACATTGCCAGCGTCGCTGATCGCCATCCTCGCGATCGCGATGTTCTTTTGCGCGTCTTCGGCTCGCGCCGCCTTCGGGCTTCTGCCCGGTGGCGAAGGCTTTGCGGTTACCGCGACGCAGGCGAACGGCGCACGCGCCAGCCTGGCCGGTTCGCATCCCTTCGCCCTGACGACCAAGGTCAATTTCTCTCTCGAGGGAAGCGGGCCTTATTCCGACGGCGACGTCCGGGACCTCCGCCTGGCGTTGCCGCCGGGGATGATCGAAAACCCGACGGTCGTCGACCGCTGCCCGATCTCGATCTTCAGCACCCCGCGTAACTCGCCCTTTCAGGAAAGCCTCTCGGGGGAGAGCTGTCCCCTGCGGACCCAGATCGGGATCGTCACCGTGCGGGGTTCGTTCCCCGGAAGCGCCCGCACCTTCGGGCTCTTCAACCTCACCCCGCCGCCGGGCTTCCCCTCCCTAATTGGCGCCAGCCCGTTCGGCGTTCCGCTCACCTTCTCTTCCCGGGTCCGCAGCGCCAACGGCGAGTACGGGTTGACGCTGGAAGCGCACGACATCGCTCAGCGGCTCGACATCACTGGGCTGAAGATGACTCTCTGGGGCAATCCCTGGCTGGTCCAGCACGACCTGCAGCGTGGCGATTGCCTCAACGAGGTGGACCCCGAGAACGGGTTCGGAGTGGCGGGGAGCCTCGAAGACGAGCCACCGGCGGCGCCGCCGCCAGACTATGAGGAGGGAACCTGCTCGACTGGGAACCCAAAGACCTTCAAGCCACTGGCCTATCTGACCCTTCCCACCTCGTGCGGGGAGTCGGCGGTGTCGGTCGAGGCGAGCTCGTGGCAGCAGTCGGCGAGCTTGGTCCGAAGCCAACCAATGGAATTCTTCGGGTGCGACCCGAACACCCTGCGGACGATGGCATCGGTTGTGCCCACCACCGATCGCGCGGGTTCCTCGAGCGGGCTTGACTTCAACCTCGACGTGGACCAGACGAGCCTGGTCGACAACGTGACCGAGAGAGGCCGGCTGCTCCCCGAACTGCGCGCGCCCTCGCAGGTCAAGAGAGCGATCGTCACCCTGCCCGACGGCGTCACCGTCAACCCCTCGGTCGCCGCCGGCCTCGGCGTCTGCACCCCCGCCCAGTTCGACGCCGAGACGATCGCGAGCGCCCCCGGCGCAGGCTGCCCCAACGCGTCCAAGATCGGTGAGATGACCGTGCGGACGCCGCTCCTTCAGGAGCCTGTCCAAGGCGCGCTCTTCCTTGCCGAGCCCTACGGCAATCCCTTCGGGACGCTGCTGGCGCTCTACCTCGTCGCCAAGGCCCCCGACCGCGGTGTGATCGTCAAGGTCGCTGGCAGGGTGGATGCAGACCCGCACTCGGGCCGCCTCGTGGCCGCGTTTGACAACCTGCCTCAGCTCCCATACTCGCACCTGAACGTCCATTTCCGCGACTCTCAACGCAGCCCCCTGGCGACTCCGTCCTCCTGTGGCGTCTACGGGACCCAAATCGACCTATTCCCCTGGCTGGAACCCAACCGGGCCTTCAGGCGCGGCACGCAATTCCAGCTAGTCCACGGCGTCGCCGGTGGCCCCTGCCCCACCGGCACGCCCCCCTTCAACCCCAAGGCGAACTCCGGCACCCTCAACCGCAACACCGGCTCCTTCACCCCCTTCTACCTGCACCTGACCCGCGGCGATGACGAGCAGGAGATCACCTCCTACTCGGCCACTCTCCCCAAGGGCCTGCTGGGCGCGATCAAGGGCGTGCCGTTCTGCCCGGAGTCGGCGATTCAGGCTGCAGCGAGAAACGACGGCTTCGCCGAGACCGCCAACCCGTCATGCCCTGAGGCATCGAAGATCGGCAGGACCACGGCCGGCTACGGCCTCGGCAACGTCCTCGCCTACGCCCCCGGCAACCTCTACCTCGCCGGCCCGTATAACGGCAGCCCACTCTCGGTTGTCGCCGTCGACTCCGCCACGGTCGGCCCCTTCGACCTCGGCGTGATCATCGTCCGCTCGGCGATCCGGGTCGACCCGGTCACCGCGCAGGTCTCGATCGACTCCGCCGGCTCGGACCCGATCCCCCACATCATCAAGGGCATCCCCTTGCACCTGCGCGACATCCGCGTCTACATCGACCGCCCCAACTTCATGCTCAACCCGACGAGTTGTGAGCGCTTCGGGGTGAGCTCGACCCTGAACGGCTCGGGCAACTCCTTCTCCAACCCCGCCGACGACTCGCTGGCCTCGGTCACCAACCCCTTCCAGGTCTCCTTCTGCTCCTCGCTTGAGTTCAAACCGAGGATTGACCTGCGCCTCAAAGGCGGGACGAAGCGAGGGAAGTACCCGAGCCTGACCGCGACGGTGGCCCCAAGGGCGGGCGACGCCAACATCGGCCGGGCCGAAGTCACCCTGCCGCCCTCGATCTTCTTGGCCCAAAACCACATCGAGACGATCTGCACCCGCGCTCAGTCCCAGGCCGGCAAATGCCCACCCGGATCGATCTACGGCAAAGCAAGGGCGATCACCCCGTTGATGGAGGAGCCGCTGGAAGGCCCGGTCTACCTGCGGGCCTCGGCCAACAAGCTGCCTGACCTCGTCGCCGACCTCACGGGCAGGGGAATACGGATCGAGATCGCCGGCCGGATCGACTCCAAGGACGGCGGCATGCGCGCCACCTACGACGTCCTCCCCGACGCCCCGGTCTCCAAGTTCACCCTGACCTTGAACGGAGGCAAACGCGGCCTCTTGGTCAACTCCGACAACGTCTGCAAGGAAGCCAAGGGCACCGCCCGGATGGCGGGGCAGAACAACAAAGGGATCGTCTTGAAGCCGACCGTCCTCAGCCCCAGCTGCAAGGGCAAGGCGAAGAAGAAGCCGAAGTCCAAGAAGAACCCAACGGAGAAGAAGGGGGCTGAGAAGTGAAGAAGGCAGCGCTGCTCCTGACCGCCCTGCTGCTCGTCGGGACGGCCTCACTGGCCTCCGCCGAGACCCTGCAGAAGGGAGGCATCCAGGTCGCCTTCGACGGCTCGATCTCCCCTTCCAAGCTGCCGCGGGACGGCATGGCCCCGGTAGCGGTCTCGGTCGGGACGAAGATCTCCGCCGCCAAGGGCAAGCCCCTGGCCCAGCTCTCAAAGATCGAGATCGCGATCAACTCCCACGGCCGCCTCGACTCGACGGGATTGCCCAAGTGCGAAGTCACCGACATCCAACCGGCGACTACCGCGAAGGCGCTTGAAGAATGCCGGCCCTCGCTTGTGGGTGAAGGCTCCTTCTCCTCGGAAGTCTCGCTCTCAAAACAAGCTGCTTTTCCCTCCAAGGGAAAGCTCTACGCCTACAACGGCACCTACAAAGGCAAGCCAGCAATCCTTGCTCACGTCTACGGCTCTGAACCGGTGCCGACCTCCTTCACCTTGCCGTTCGTGATCTCGAAGTCCAAAGGCACCTTCGGGACCAAGCTCACCGCCCAGATCCCGGCCGACGAAGACAACCTGATCACCGCGATCGAGATGAAGCTGCAGCGCTCCTACTCCTTCAAGGGCAAGCAGCGCTCCTTTGCCTCCGCTGGTTGCCCGGCGCCGAAGGGGTTCCCGGGGGGGAGCTTTCCGTTTGCCAAGGCGAGCTACGGGTTCGTGGGGGGCAAGCAGCTCTCTTCGACGCTGACGCGGGCTTGCAAGGCGCGGGGATAGCTCAGCCTCAGCCGCCGGCGGGGCGGCGCCGGCCGTCCCCGTTGGCGACCTCGCAGGCCTGTGCGGGGCCGAGGATCGGGGCCAGCGAGACGTAGGTGAGCAGGGGCGCGACCTCGGGCAGGCTGGCCGGGCCGTGGGCGCGGATCTGGTCGTGCAGGACCGAGTAGGCGGCGCCCTCGATCGCCTCGAAGTAGAGCGGGTCGAAGTCGGGCTGGTCTTCGCCGCTGAGCATTTCGGTGAGGACCTGGGTGCCGGTCCGGTTGCGCAGGGCGATCGCCTCGGGGCCGGCGGCGTAGACCTCGACCTCGCGCAGGTAGGCGAAGGCGGGCTCGGCGGCGAGGAACGAGCAGGTGGCGCCGAAGCCGGCCCGCACCGAGTCCGGCCAGCCGGGGGAGCGGCGGATCGAGGGCAGGACCGCGGCGGTCAGTTGGGCGCCGGCCGAGTCGAGCGCGGCGGCCAGCAGCTCCGCCTTGCCGCTGAAGTGTTCGTAGAGGGTGCGCTGGGAGATCGCGGCGATCCCGGCGACGTCAGCGATCGTGGTCGAAGGGTAGCCCTTCTCCATCACCGCTGTGGCGAAGGCTCGGATGATCCGCTCACCGGGGTCGATCGCGGCGAACGGGGGAACGTTGCCGTCCTCGATCTTTGGGCGGCGGCTGCGCAGGCGCAGCCGCTCGGGCGGCGGCGCGTAGGCCATCGCCCACTCCCAGAGGCGGTCCGCCAGGCCTGGCAGCTCCTCGGCCCGGCCTTCGTCGAGGCGCCGGTAGAGGATCGTGTGGAAGCCGCCGATGATCGCCTGCGAGAGGTCGGCGGGCATGGTCTCGCGGCCGGGCATCTGCTCCAGCGCCTGGCGCCCGAAGACGCCCAGTTTGCGGACCGCGCTCTCGACCGCTTCGGTGCCGGCGGAGCCGGCGGCGAAGGACTCGACCAGGCAGAGCCGGGCGGCGGCGGGCTGGGCGGCGGCCAGCCCGAGGAAGGACTCGAGCGCCAGCCGCGCCCGCTGTTCCCAGGGCAGGTCGGCGCGGTAGCTGGCGGAGATCGCCGCCAGCCCTCCGCTCAGCACCACCGCGATCGTTGCCCGGAAGCAGTCGGCCTTGTTGTCGAAGAGCTCGTAGAAGGTGGCGCGGGAGACGCCGGAGAGCCGCAGCAGATCGGCGACCGAGGTCTCCTCGTAGCCGCGTTCGGCACAGGAGGCGACCATCGCCGCGAAGAGGCGCTCGCGCCGCATGTTGGCGGGCAGCGGGGGGGTGCCTCCGTCTCCTGGCTCCGAGCCCTCCCCAACCGATCCCCAAGGCGTAACGACCATCCCACAGGGAGCCTATTCGGGCACGGATCTGTTGGCAGCCACCGCATTTGCAGGTACCGAGTTGTCTGGCAGGAGCATCGCGCTCATGCTCTCAAACCCTTTTTTCAAGCCAATTTTTCTTGGTTCGAGCGCGGGCGCCCCCCGCCGTTCGCGCTCCCCACCTTGACATCGAAAAATGGCTCGTCTATTGTTCTGCTCGTTCTATGTACGACGTAGTTCAGTCGGCTTAGGGCAGTGCCAGGGACAAGCGAGCGGGTCGGCGTGGGAAGGCGCCTCCAGCTCACGGGAACGAGGAGATGAGTTGAAACGGGACCGCAAGCTTCTGACCTTTGTCGTCGGGTTCTGCCTGATGTTCGCGGCCGCCGCGCCCTCCGCTGGCGCCGCCTTCGAAGAACTCGGCAGCTTTGCCGGCAGCGGCAGCGGCCCCGGCGGCTCGGGCTCTGAAGACGGCCAGCTCGCCAACCCCAACCAGGCGGCGGTCAGCGACGCGACCGGCAGGCTCTACGTCGCCGACACCGACAACAACCGCATCCAGGTCTTCAAACCGACGGCGAGCGGGGGCGAGTACGACTCGCAGGCCCCGCACGCCGCCCCGACCGGGCTGGCGATCGACCAGGCGAGCGGCGACGTCTACGTCGCCAACGCGAGCGGGGTGGCCAAGCTCGACGCGGGCCTCAGCCCGGTGGCGGGCTGGACCGACCCCGGCGTTACCGGCCCGCTCGCGGTAGACCCATCGAGCGGCGACCTGCTCGTCGCCGACACCGGCGCCAACCTGATTCGCCGCTTCGAGGCCGACGGCACCGCCGCCGGCAGCTTCGCCGCCGAACGGCCGATCTCGGTCGCGGCCGACTCCGCCGGCCGGGTCTACGTCGTCACCTCGAGCGGCGACATCGTCGCCTGCGCCTCCTCCTCGGTGCGTCGCTTCAGCGGTGCCGGGGTCGAGGAAGCGACGATCGGCGGCTCACTCGAAGCACCCGGCAGCGTCGCCGTCGATCCCGACGACGACGCCATCGTCATCGCCGCCCGGGTCAATGCCTACAACTGCGGCTCCTCGGCTCCGTTGCTGGCCTTCTTCGACGCCGCCGGCACCGAGACCGGCCAACTCACGTTGGCCGCCGACACCCTCTACGCAACCGTTTCCGGGCTCGTCGCCCAGGGCGGCGGCTCGGCCCGCTCCTACGCGGTTACCCGCAGCCCGATGAACGACTTCTTCGGGGCGACCAAGATCACCGCCGTGCTCGAGACCAAACCGGAAGCGCCGACGGTCTCCGCCCAGT
The DNA here is from genome assembly GCA_036276995.1 of Solirubrobacterales bacterium. GTDB lineage: Bacteria > Actinomycetota > Thermoleophilia > Solirubrobacterales > 70-9 > VAYN01. Next base: position 465 of record DASUNU010000144.1, on the reverse strand, counting down.
CGGCCGCGCCGCGCACGACCGAAGCGACCCTGAGGGCGACGATCGACCGCGGCAACGTCGACACCACCTACCGCTTCGAGTACGGCCCCACGGCCGCCTACGGCCAGAGCACGCCGGCCAGCTCGGTCCCGGCCGGCAAAGGCGACCTGCAGGTGAGCGCCGACCTCGCCGGCCTGCAGCCGGGCACGACCTACCACTTCCGCGTCGTCCTCGAGAACAGCGCCGGCAGCGCCACCGGCACCGACCGGGTCTTCACGACTGCGGCCGCGCCCGACCGGGGAGATGCCTGCGCGAACGCGGCGATCCGTGCCGAACAGGGCTCGGGCTACCTCGCCGATTGCCGCGCCTACGAGCGGGTCTCGCCGGCGGACAAGAACGGCAACGACATCTGGCGCGGGCAGGCCCATGCCTCCGTCACCGGCGACGGCCTCGCCTTCGCCTCCGCCGGCGCCTTCGGCGACGCCC
>DASUNU010000143.1:0-12374 GCA_036276995.1 Solirubrobacterales bacterium | reverse complement strand
TCAGTCCCTGTTGACCTCTCGCCAGAAGGGAGACCTCGCATGATCGAGATCGACGACCTCGCCCGGCCGCACGGGCACGACCTGACCGAGGAGGAGCTGCGCGCCGTCGCGAGCGCGATCGCGGCCCGGCCGGAGCTCTGGTTCCACCACGTCAGGCACGACCCGACGCAGCGCTCCTACGAGCAGTTGCTGCGCGACGAGCACCTCGACGTCTGGCTGCTCTGCTGGTCGCACGACCACGACACCGGCTTCCACGACCACGACCTCTCGGCCGGCGCCGTCGCCGTCGTCTCCGGCAGCGTCCGCGAGGAGCGCCTCGTCCTCGGCCGGCCGGTCGACTCCCCGCTCGCCCGCACGGCCCACGCCGGCTCCGCGTTCTCCTTCGGGGCCAGCGACATCCACCGCGTCCTCCACGCCGGCGGCGAACCGGCGGTGACCATCCACGCCTACTCGCCGCCGCTGGTCCGGATGGGCAGCTACGCGATCGAGCCGAACGGGCAGCTCCGCCGCCATGCCGTTTCCCACGAGGAGGAGCTGCGCGAGCTCAGCCAGTCGCGCTGAGCTCGCCCGGGCCCTGCTCGACCGCGACCGGGTCCATCCAGGCGATCTCCCAGTGGTGACCGTCGAGGTCGTGGAAGCTGCGCTGGTACATGAAGCCGTAGTCCTGCGGCTCCTTGGCCGGGGAGGCGCCGGCGGCCAGGGCGGTCTCGGCGAGGGCATCGACGGCGTCGCGGTCCTCGGCGCTGACCGCGACGGTGAGGGCGGTGGCGCTGGCCGGGTCGGCGACCGGCTTGGTCACGAACTCGCTGAAGCGGTCACGGTGCAGCAGCATCACGAAGGCCTGCTCGCTGACCACCATGCAGAGGGCGCCCTCGTCGCAGAACTTCTCGTTGAACTCGAAGCCGAGCTCGGCGAAGAAGGCGCGGCTGGCGCCGAGGTCGGCGACGGGCAGGTTGAGAAAGAGCAGGCGGGACATCGGTTCCTCCTTGGTTGAGTGGATGTCGCTAAGACGGCCGGGGCAGGCGAAACTCATCGCGAGAGGAGACAAAGGTCGATCCTCGATGAACCAGGCTTCGGCCACCTCCGTCCTCTGGGCCGAGTGGGGCCGCGATGAGTTTTGGCGGCGACCGTCGTCTTAGCCCCGAAACCACGAACGAAGGAGCAGAGATGGCCAAGTTGATCGTCAGTGAGTTCGTCAGCCTCAACGGGATCATGGAGGCGCCTGGCGGTGAGGCGACCCACCCGCACGCGGGTTGGACCTTCGACTCGATCTACGGCGAGGATCACTACGGCTACAAGGCCGAGGAGCTCGAGGAGGCCGACTCGCTGCTGCTCGGTCGCAAGACCTACGAAGGTTTCGCTGCCGCCTGGCCACAGCGCGAGGGACCGTTCGCCGACAAGTTCAACTCGATGCCCAAGTACGCCGTTTCCTCGACTCTGACCGACCCGGAGTGGGAGAACACGACGGTGCTGTCCGGCGACGCAGTCGAGTCGGTGCGGGAGCTGAAGGAAACGCTCGCCGGCCCGATCCTGCTCAACGGCAGCGCCCAGCTCGCCCATGCGCTGACCGAGGCCGACCTGGTCGACGAGTTCCGGGCAATGGTCCACCCGGTCCTGGTTGCCGATGGGCTACGGATGTTTCCCGACCCGGCGGCGATGCAGAAGCTGAAGCTGCAGCGGACGGTCGCCTACGACTCCGGCGTGGCGCTGCTGATCTACGAGCGGGCCGAGGACTAGGGCCGGAACGCCGGCCCGACTAGGCTCCAGCGATGGCTCCCTCGACCACCGACGCGACGATCGAGCAGGACCTCGAGCGCCTGCGCCCGGCGCTGACCGGCTACTGCTACCGGATGCTCGGCTCCGGCTTCGAGGCCGAAGACGCGACCCAGGAGACGCTGGTCCGGGCCTGGCGCCGCTCCGACACCCTGGCTGAGCCGGCCGCGCTGAAGTCGTGGCTGTTTCGGATCGCGACCAACGTCTGCCTCGACCAGATCGCCGACCGCAAGCGCCGCGCGCGCCCGATCGACCTGGCCGACCCGGGCAGCGCGGAGACCCCGGTCGGGGCGCCGCTGCCGGAGACCGCCTGGGTGCTGCCGATCGCCGCCAGCCAGGTCGCCGACCCCGAGGCCGACCCGGCGGCGCAGGCGGCCGAGCGCGAGTCGCTGCGGCTCGCCTTCGTCGCGGCGCTGCAGCACCTGCCGGCGCGCCAGCGCGTCGTCCTCGTCCTGCGCGAGGTGCTGCGCTGGAGCGCCCAGGAAGTGGCGGACCTGCTCGAGACCTCGGTCGCCTCGGTCAACAGCGCCCTGCAGCGCGCCCGCGCCACCCTCGACGAGCTCGCCCTCGAGGACGCCGAGGCGCCGGCCCGGCCCAGCGAGGAGGACGAGCAGCGCCTGCTCGAGCAGTACCTCGAGGCCTTCGCCGAGTACGACATCGACCGCATCGTCGCCCTGCTGCGCTACGACGTCGTCTTCGACATGCCGCCGCTGCCGCTCTGGGTCCGCGGCCCCGAGCAGGTCGGCACCTTCATGCTCGGCCAGGGCGCCGCCTGCCGCGGCTCGAAGCTGGTCGCCACTGAGGCCAACGGCTGCCCCGCCTTCGCCGCCTACAAACCCGACCCCGAGTCCGGCGCCTGGCTGCCCTGGTCGCTGACCATCCTCGAGTGGGACGCGCGGGCCGGGGGAGACCCCTCGGTCGCCGGTGTCCACAACTTCCTGGCGCCGTTCATGCCGAACCTGTTCAGCAGCTTCGGCCTGCCGGAGCGGCGCATCGACGCCGACCCGGCAATCGCTTAGCCGGAACGCTCCCAGTTCAAGAGCGGAGCCGCCCCTGTCGATGCAGCGCTGTCGCCGCGCAATCAGGTGCGGGACTACTGGAAGGAACACATGAACTTTGGCAGTGGATACGTCGAAGGGATGCGCGGACGGCTTGCGGTCGCCGCGGTCTCCCTCGCAGCCCTCCTCGCAACGTTCTTCGCGTCGAGCGCGATGCAGCCACAGAAGGCGCACGCCTGGGCCTGGAAGGACACCTGCACGCTGATCGTCTTCAACAAGACCGGCGCCCAGTCCAACGTGCACCCGATCCTCTACACGCCGCTGCTGCCGAACCCGGCGAGCGTCGCCGAGTACGCCGCCTTCGCGGTCACCGGCATCCCCACCGAGGGTGCGGCCGCGTTCACCAACACCGGCTACCCGGCTCCGAGCTACGGCTGCCACGCGTTCATGAACTTCACCAACCCCGGACCGACGGTGAGCTGCAAGGTCTCGGCTCCGACCACGGGCGCCAACACCTTCAGCTGCGAGGGCAACGCCACCACCAGGATCATCAAGGACGACGACGACATCGCCGGCAACGTCTTCATCCCCTCCGGCTCGGGCAGCCCGGGCCAGGACAACGAAGCGGATGAGCCCAAGGACGGCGATGCGGCCGTGCGCGCCGGGGCGCTCCCGGGCGACGGCTGGCGCAAGAGCCTGAAGATCACCGAGTTCGGCCTCGCCGGCAAGCTGATGGACAACGAGACGCTGCCGAACAAGTGCGGCAAGGACGGCGACGAAGTCGTGCCGAACGCGGTCAGCTCCGAACAGCTGATCCGGGGCGGCGGCAAGGAAGGCGTGGGCGCGATCGTCAGCACCTACGACAACGCCGGCCAGGCCAAGCGCGGCCTCAACGAAGCGCTGTCGGACCTCAGCATCGCCTGCCTGGCGAACCTGCTCAGCTCGAACGAGATGGGCACGAAGGTCGCGATCAAGCCGCTGCCGGCGGCCGGTGACGGTGACGTCGAGGGCAACCAGCTGGTGATCAGCCGCGCGGTAAACGGCGACCAGCGGCCGGTGGCCTACCTCAACGCGTTCGGCTGGACCGAGGGCAACGAAGCCGCGGTCGTGCTGGTCGAGACGGTCGGCGACGCGCCGGACGGTGCCGACGAAGACGCCGTGGTCAAGGCGACGCGCATCGGCTAGACCCGACTCCCTAGCGGCGCTGGCGCAGCGGGACGCTGACCAGCCAGCGCCGCCGGGGGTCCTTGGGAGCGCCGAGGATGACCGCGCGGCGGCCCTGCACGGTGACGTCGTCGACCCCGTCCCAGCCTTCGAGGTCGACTCGCATCTTGCCCCGGTTGCCGAATCGGCGGTCGAGCTTCCCGCTCGCGGTGAAGGCGACCGCGCCGACGTCCGAGCGCTTGCCGTCGGGAGTCTGCGCGGAGCCGGTCACGAGCAGGCCGCCGCCGGGCAGCGGCGCCAGCGCGCTGGCGAAGGTCCAGCCACCGACCACCGCCGCCGCGTAGCCGTCCCTGCCGAACGAGCGGTCGAGGCTGCCGTCGGCACGCAGGCGCAGGGCCAGGAACCGGTACCGCCTTTTCCGCTCTCCATATCTGGAGCCGGTGCCGGCGAGCATGATCTTGCCGCTGGGGAGCACGACCATCTTTTCGATCGCTTCGAGTTCCTCCTCCCAGCCGTACTTTTCCTTCTTGCCGCGCCCTTCGACGATGACCTCGCCGCCCTTGCCGAAGCCGCGGTCGAGCGACCCGGTCTCGTGCAGCTTCCAGACCGCGGTGCCGATATAGCCTTCGCCCTGGGCGACGATCCCACCGTCGCGGGTGGGGGCGAGGTCGTAGATGCCGCCTTCCCAGCCCCCGCCGAGGAGCCTGACGCCGCCCTTGCCGAAGCCGCGGTCGACGCCGCCGTCGGGGAGCAGCCGCGCCAGGGCCGGGACCGCGTCGCTGCCGCCGCGTTCGGCGACGATGGTCTGCTTGGTGCCGCCGACCAGGATCCGGCCGCGCGCGCCGATCGCCACGGCCTGGGCGCCGTCGTAGCGCCCGCCGAGGTCGATGCGGGCGACGCCGCCCTGCCCGAAGCTCGGGTCCGGCGCGCCGTTCGGGAGCAGCCGGGTCACCTGCGCGTCGGAGTTCGAACTGTTGGCCGCCGAGCCCCAGCCGGCGATGAGGAGCTTGCCGTCGGGCGCGACCGCGACGTCGGCGAAGGGCATCTCGACCCGCCCGCCGTCGCCGAAGGAGCGGTCCGGCGAGCCGTCGGCGAAGACCCGCGTGATCGCTTCGCTCTCGTCGGAGGAGAGCAGGAGCAGCCGCTTGCCGTCGTAGGTGAGCACCGCTTCCGCCTGGCCCGGCCCTCCGGCCAGCTCGGTCTTCACGACTCGCGGCCCGGCGGCGAGCGCCGCCGCGCAGGCCACCAGGACGAGCAGGGCGAGCCCGCCGACCACGATCCCCACGCGTCTCTTTCCTCTCCCCATCACCGTGGATTAAAACGGCGCCCGGTCATAAGTTGCGTCTCCCTGACCACTCGGCGGTAGGCCCGCCAGGCCGGCTTCGGGCTGCGGTCGGCGCGGACCAGCCCGGAGTGCTCGCAGAAGGGGCAGTGCGGGTCGGGGCCGGCGCCGTCCTGCCAGGAGAACCAGTCGACGCCGGCGATCCGCCAGAGTCGCCGCCGCTCCACAAGGAGGCCGAAGGCGCGGCTGAGGAAGCGCGCCTGGCCGCGGAGGCCGAGGTCGAACAGGGTGGGGGAGGAGGCGCCGGAGGCGACCCCGAGCTCGCTGATCAGCAGCGGCTTGGCGCCGTCGCCGGCCGCCGCCATCACGGCCCGAGCCTGCCGCACCTGGTAGACGAGGCTGGCCGGGCTGGTTGCGTACGGGTGCAGGGCGGCGATGTCGAAGCTCCGCCTCGCCCCCGGCACCTCGTACATCTCGCGCAGGAACCGGGCCGGCGGGATCCCGCCTTCGACCGGGGCGACCCCGGCGGCGACGATCCTGGCGCCCGGGTCGAGGGCGCGGATCGCCCGCGCGGTGTCGCGGAGCAGGCGCGCGTAGCGCCGCGGTTCGGGCCGCGGGCGCCAGAAGAGCAGGAAGTTGGGCTCGTTCCAGACCTGCCAGCGGTGGATCGGGAGGCGCCGCTGCCGGCCCTCCCAGAAGCTGCCGCCCGGGCCGTAGCGGCCGACCGCGCGCCGGACGAAGCGCAGCCAGCCGGCCCGCTGCTCCGCCCCCCGCGGCGCCCGCGCCGGCAGGTCGCCCGCCCAGGCGGGCAGGCCGTAGAAGCTCGGCATCACCTGGATCCCCCGCTTCGCCGCGCCCGCCACCAGCGCGTCGAATGCGGCGAAGTCCCAGACCCCCGGCCGGGGCTCCACCTGCCGCCAGTCGAGGAAGGTTCGGACCGTCCCCACCGTCCCGCGCATGCGGTTGAAGTCGGCTTCGGAGAGCTCCCCCTGCGGGACCACCCCGAAGAACCCGCCGGGCAGCCCGGCGGCGGCAGCCCCTGGCGGGACCGCCAGCGCCACCACCACCGCGACCAGAGCCACCAGCCGCCCGTTCAGGCGATTCCCCCCACTCGGCATCGCCCCCGAAACCGCCGCGGCGAGCGGGAGTTGCGGCCTGCAGCGGGCGCCGGTCGCGGCAAGTAGCGTGCCCTGGGATGCGGATCGCCACCTGGAACGTGAACTCGGTCAAGCAGCGGCTGCCGCGATTGCTGCCCTGGCTGGACGAACGGAGCCCGGACGTGGTCTGCCTGCAGGAGACGAAGCTCGCCGACGACGCCTGCCTGGCGCTGTTCGGGGACGAGCTGACGAGCCGCGGCTACGAGGTCGCCGTGCACGGCGAGGCGAGCTGGAACGGGGTCGCGATCCTCTCGCGGGTCGGGCTGGAGGAGGTCGAGCCGGGGCTCGCCGGCGCACCGGGCTTCCCGCACCCGGAGGCGCGGGCGCTGGCGGCGACCTGCGGCGGCGTTCGCGTGCACTCGGTCTACGTGCCGAACGGGCGCGAGCCCGGCTCCGACCACTACGAGTACAAGCTCGCCTGGCTGGCGGCGCTGCGCGAGGTGGTGAGGGCGGGGCCCGAGGCCGTGGTCGTCTGCGGCGACGTCAACATCGCCCCGACCGACGCCGACGTCTTCGACCCGGAGGCCTACGCCGGCGAGACCCACGTGACCGAGCCCGAGCGTGCCGCCCTGGCGGAGCTGCAGGCGCTCGGCCTGCGCGACGTCGTCCGCGACCGCTGGCCCGAGGAGCGGGTCTTCACCTACTGGGACTACCGGGCCGGGATGTTCCACCGCGACCTCGGGATGCGGATCGACCTGATCCTCGCCAGCGTCCCGGTGGCCGAGCGGGTGCGCGCCGCCTGGGTCGACCGCAAGGCGCGCAAAGGCAAAGGCCCGAGCGACCACGCCCCGGTTGTCGCCGACCTCGACCAGGCCCCCGACGGCGACATCGGCCCGGTCGTGCCGCCGCCCTCGGCCCCGGTCACCAAGCGCGGCGCGGCGAAGCTGCCGCAGTCCCCTTAGTCGCGGCGAGCGCGTTAGGGCTTCGCGGGCGGCTCGACCGTCACCGTCTTGGTCACGGTCTTCGGCTTCGCGCCGGGCTCGGTCAGCGTGGTCGTGACCTTGAGCTTCACCGGCTTGCCCGCCTTCAGCATCTTCTTCCCGGCCGCGGTCAGCTTCAGCTTCAGCGGCTTCTTCTGGCCGACCGGGACCTTGACCGAGCCCTTGGCGAAGAGCGGTGGCTTCGGCTTCGCCTTGGCGGCGGCGGCGAAGGGCCGGAAGGCGGTCCGCGGCTTCCACCCGGACGGGTAGGCGTTGGCCGCGGCGGCGCAGATTTCGGCGACTTTCCCGCTCGGGCGGCCGCCCTGCGCATTGCAGTCGATGAAGGAGATGGTCACGTAAGGGAGGTGGACGATGGGTTGCTTGAGGTAGGCGAACCTGATCTTGGCCGGGGTCTGAGCTTGCCCCGGGCCGCCGCTCCCAGCGCCGCCCCCGCCGCCGGCGCTGCCGCCCCCACCGGCCGCGCCGCCGTTGCCGCCGCCACCCCCGCCACCAGGATTCCCGCTCGGCGGTTTCGGCCCGCCCGGGCCGGGTTTCCAGTCGGGCTCCTGGTTCGACACCGCGCCCGCGGTGATCGGCACCGCCGCGGCGCTGCCGTCGGCCGGGCCGACCAGGATCTGCTCGTGGCCGCCGAGGGATTCGTTGCGCGCGTTGAAGGCGACGCGGGTCCCGTCGGGGGAGAAGGAGGGGTTGTGGGCGACGATCCAGCCGGCCGGCATCGGCACCGCGTTGCCGGGGCTCGAGCCGTCCGCCGGCGCCACCCAGACCTGGTCTTCCGCCGAGATTTCGTCGTTTACGTAGACGACCCGCGAGCCGTCGGGCGACCAGTCGAACTGGGTGCCGAGGTCGGCGGGTTTGGCCAGATCGAAGAAGCCGGAGCCGTCGGTCCTGATCAGCCGCGCCTCGTAGGGGTAGGCCCCGGTCGCTTCGACCGCGATGTGTTTCCCGTCGGGCGACCAGGTCGGGCTGTAGCCGCTGCCGCCCGGCACCACCGTGGGCGTGCCGGAGCCGTCGGCGTTGCCGACGTAGACGCCGCCGAAGCGGCCGAAGGCGATGCGGCCGTCGGGCGTCCAGGTCGGGTGGGTCTCCCCGTCTTTGGTCTGGCCGATCGGCACCTGCGGCGCGCTGCCGTCGAAGGGGCTGACGAAGACGTCCTGACCCGGTTGGGCGCTGCTGTTCCAGATTTCGTCGTAGGCCAGCCGCGTCCCGTCGGGCGACCAGACCGGCGGCAGCTCGAAGTTTCCATACGCTTCGGGATTGGCGGAGACGTTGGTCCCTTCCCCTTCGGCCGCCGATTTGCTCGGGTCGAGGACGAAGACGTCATAGCCTTCGGTGACGCCCTGGATCGCGCCCCAGTAGGCGATCCAGTTCCCGCCCGGCGACCAGGCGGGGGAGCGCTCCTGGCTCAGCAGTTCGCTCGTTTCGGTCAGGTTCGTGCGCTCCGCCGGGTTGTCCGGGTTGATCAGACAGATGTCGGCGCCGCAGCTATAGGCGATGGTGTCGGCTCGCGCCGCGCCGGCCGGGACGAGCGCCAGCGCTAGGACCGCAGCGATCAGGGAGATGCGGGAGATCCGAGGCAAGGCGGCGCATGATTCCAGGCGCCACGGCCGCGGTCAACATCCGGGTTCCCCGATCGCGACCCGCTTGGTCTTGCCCTGGCGGCTGCTCGGCTAGGCCTGCTCGAGCAGGACCAGCGTCTCGGGGCGAACTCCGTCGTGCTGCATCGCCGCCGCTGCGGCATCGGTTTTCAGGACCTCCTCCAGGGCAGCCATGTCGGGAACCTCCATGATCAAGCCGACCTGATTCGAGCCTTTCGGGTCCTTGAAGGTCCGGACCGTTATCCCGAGCGGCCCGAAGACCTCCTCCCGCTTCGGCGAGCTGAGCCATTTGTCGATGTCGTCCACCTCGTGAAAAGCGAGCACCGTCGGCATCGTGTCCGTCCTCCTTTGGCGCCGTAACCCAGGCGCTGACGTTGACTGGGAGGCCAGCATTGCATTCCGCAGGCAAAATGACGACCGTGCTGAGCGAGGCCATCGGCGACCTGCTTCCCTCGGCGCTCGCGGTCGCGCTCAGCCCGATCCCGATCGTCGCCGTCGTCCTCGTGCTCGGGGCGCCGCGGGCGCGGACGGCCGGGCCGGCCTTCGCCCTGGGCTGGATCGCCGGCCTGCTCGCGGTCAGCGTCGTCGTCCTGTTGCTGGTCGGTGGCGGCAGCGACCCCGACCACGACGACCCGGGCCTCGACTGGCTGAAGGTCGCGATCGGCGTTCTCTTCCTGCTGATGGCCGCGAAGCAGTGGTCGAAGCGGCCCCGGCCCGGCGAGCAGCCCGAGCAGCCGAGCTGGATGGCGAGCGTCGACAGCGCCGGCCCGGCCCGGGCGGCCCTGCTCGGCACGGCGCTGTCGGGGGCGAACCCGAAGAACCTGGCCCTGACCCTCGCCGCCGCCGCCTCGATCGCCGAGGCCGGGCTCGACTCGGCCGACGAGGCGATCGCCACCGCGGCGTTCGTCGCCGTCGGCTCGGCCACCGTCGCCGGCGCGGTGCTCTTCCACCTGCTCGCCGGCGCCCGGGCCGCGGCGCCGCTGGCCGCGGTCCGCCGCTTCATGGCCCAGAACAACGCCGTGATCATGATGGTCGTCCTGCTCCTGCTCGGCGCCAAGCTGCTCGGCGACGGCCTCGCGGTTCTCTGAGCGCACGGCGGCCGCGAACCCCTTGCGTATGCTCGGCGGGTGCGGATCCGCTCAGCTCTCGTCCCGGCAATTGCCGCCGCCGTCCTGCTGGTCACCCCCTGGGGCGCGGCATCCGCGGCGAGCCCGGAAGAGGGGACGATCGTCAACGTCGATCTGAAGCTGCCGGCGAGCAACGGGATGCGGGCGCTGCTCGAGACCTCCGACAAGGGCATGGTGACCCTGGAGCTGCAGCGCGGGCGCGAGCATTACGTCAGCTATGAGGTGGCGGGCAAGGTGACCGAGGCGGGGTTGCGGGTGCGGTTCGGCCGCCTCGGCCTGATCGACGTCGCTTTCACGCCGACCCGGACCCTGAGCTCGACCGCGCCCTCGGAAGGGTGCACGGGGGCGCCGCGGACGCTGCGCGAGGGGACCTTCAGCGGCACGATCGATTTCACCGGCGAGCGTGGCTACGTGCGGATCGACCCGCCCCAGGCGACGGGGTCGATGAGCGTGGTCTCGCAGTGGCAGTGCCCGCAGTCGGCCCCCTTCATGCCGACCGCCGAACCGCTGGCGCTGCGCTCCCACGACGAGGAAAAGTCAGCCTCCTTCCACGCCTTCGGCCGCAGCTGCGGCTGCTACTTCTCCGCCGGCGTCCACCGCGGCAAGCTGAGGGCGCGGAGCGTCTTCGTCGGGGTCAAGTTCGAGCAGCGCGAAGGGATGGAGATCATCCGCGCGCTCAGCGCCCGCGCCGGCGGCTCCGCCTTCGTCTACGACCTCGCGGCGGGCACCGCGACCGTGCGGCCGCCGCGCCCGTTCCGCGGCCAGTCCACGCTGGTCCGCCGTCCCGGCGAGCGCACCCGCTGGCGCAGCACGCTGCGGATGGCGTTCCTCGGCGCCGCCCCGATCGCCGTCCGCGGCGCCGACTTTGCCCTCGGCCTCCAGCCCGGCTACCTGTTCGACTAAGCCGATACCGGCCAGCGCCGCCTCAGCAGTCGCCGGCGAGGCCGCGCACGCGGGCGATCTTCTTGCGCAGGGTCGCGATCGACATCTTGTGCCGTTCGGCGGTGTGGGCGAGGTCATGGGTCTGGACTCCCCAGGCCAGCTGCCGCAGGTGTTCAACGGTGGCGACCGTCATCGTCGGGGCGGGGACGCCGGCGAGGACCTTGGGGCCCAGCAGCTCGGCGATCCGCGACCGCATTTCCACGTCCCCGGGCGACAGCCCGGTCGCCTTCGCGACCGCGGCGACCCCGTCGAAGCGCTTCTCGGCCGCGGTCACCCGCACCAGCTCGCGCAGCACCGGCAGCGGATACACGGGCGGGACGAGCGGCTGCGGACCCGTCTCCGAACGGCGGTGCGCTTCCCGCAGCATCGCGCCGAGGACCTCCGGTTCGTGGGCGCGCAGGCTCAGCGTCTGCCGTCCCGTTCCCAAGTCGACTTCTCCCCCTCCTTCTTCTCCGTAGGCCACGGCGAGCCCGCCGCCGCGGACGAGGAACACCTCATGTTCGGGGCCGGCGCCCTCCGCAATCGGGTTTTGGGAGCAGGTGGTCGCGTTCTCCACCTGGACCGGCAGCGTGCAGCCGCCCTCTCCCTCGGGGAATTCGCATTCGCCGTAGGCGAACGTCTGGTACACGGCGTCGGTCAGCTCGAGGCCGCCGAAGTAGGGGCCGAGCCAGTACAGCTGGGAGTCGCTCAGCTTGTCGGCACCCTGGCCACCGGCCGGCGCCGCGAGTGCCAGCGCGCAGAGCGCGGTCAGGAGGACGACTCGGCGAGCCCTGGGCATGGAGACGATGCTAGAGCCCGGTGCGCCGCCGCACCGGGGCCCCGATCACGCGGCGCCTATTTTTTGAGCGGCAGGCGCTGGGCCATGAAGTCGACCGAGCCGTCTTTGCTGGCGTCCTGTTTGCCGCTGAAGCGGGTGGCGAGGAGGACGCCTTGGACGTAGCCGTTGCGCCGCCCCCGGTTCCCCGACGCGTCTTCCCTGCCCAGCGCCAGCTGCTCGAAGTAGTGGTCGCAGTCGTAGCGGCTGGTCGTCGCGTTCGACATGATCTGGTGGGTCGGGGATTCGCGCGGCAGGTGCGGGAAGAGCGCGTGGTCGGCGTGGTCTTTGAGGGTGCGGAAGCCGGTGTAGGTGTCGTAGCGCTCGTAGAAGCGTTTGCCGCCGAAGGCCGAGCCGCATTCGACCCGCTGCGACTGGATCTCGTCGGTCCAGACGAAGGCGTGGCGAATCGTGCCGCCGATCGACGGGCCGGAGTTCGGCGGGCATTTCAGGTCCGCCCCCGGCTGGCAGAAGAGCTGCCGCCAGGTCTCGTTGCGGGGGTTGAGGCCGAGCAGATACTGGGCGACGGTCTGGTTCCGTTTCAGCGCGTTCAGGCAGGGCGCCCCGTCGATGTGCTCGGC
>DASUNU010000142.1:0-23623 GCA_036276995.1 Solirubrobacterales bacterium | reverse complement strand
GTAGTGGCCGAGGTGGCCGACGAAGGCGCGCTGGTACGCGTATGGGTGGCCGCAGCGGCGGCAGTGCTTTGCGTCGAAGGCGTGCTGCAGCTCGGGCAGCGCCTGGCGGTTGTCGTCGATCCCGAAGTAGAGGACGTCTGGGCGCGGCTCGCCGGCCGCGTCGCGGCCGAGGTCGGCGATCAGCGGGTCGTCGGCGTTGAGCACGAGGGCGGTGCGGCCCGCCTGCGCGTCGACCGTCTTCGCCCACTCCTCGGCCAGCGCCTCCATCTCGCCGTAGCGGTCGAGCTGGTCGCGGAAGAGGTTGCCGAGCACGATCAGGGGCGCGTCGAGCTGGGTGGCCACCTGCGGCAGCCACGCCTCGTCGACCTCGAAGAGGCCCTCGTCGCCGTGCTGTTCGAGCAGCGCCGTGGCGACCCCCCAGGTCATGTTCGAGCCGGCCCGGTTGTGGACCGGGTGGCGCCCGTCGGCGGCGAGCACGGCGGCGATCATCCCCGCCGTCGTGGTCTTGCCGTTGGTGGCGCTGATGACCGTGGTGCCGCGCTGCAGGCCGGCGCCGAGCCGGGCGATCGCCTCCGGCTCGAGCCGCAGTAGGACCCGCCCGGGCAGGGTGGTGCCGCCACCGCGGCCGGAGGCGCGGCTGGCGACCCCGATCACTCGCGAGGCGGCGACCTTGGCCCCGAACAGCGGTCCGCGACGGCGCGGCTTGGGGGTCGCGGGCGCGGTCAAGCCGGGGCCGGGACCAGCACGCTCAGCGCCCGCGGCAGCACCCGCAGCGAAGCCGGCAGGTCGGTCAGGTGCTCGCCGTCGGCGTAGACCGCAAACGGCTTGCTGGCGCTCAACTCGAGGTGCTGGGCGCGGAAGACCTGGACCTCCTCGGCCTCGACGTGGGTGCCCTTGAACACCTTCGGCAGGTTACTCACGAAGCGCAGCTTGCCGACCTCGCCGATCGCGATCACGTCGAACTCGCCATCGTCGAGCTCGGCGTCGGGGGCGACGTACATGCCGCCGCCGTAGGCCTTGCTGTTGGCGGCCGCGATCGTGTAGCCGCTGAGCCGGATCCGCTCGTCGTCGACCCGGATCGTGAAGCGCGCCGGCTTCCAGCTGATCAGGGTGCGCAGCGCGGCGTAGGCGTAGACGAGGCTGCCCCGCAGTAGCCGGGCCTCGTTGGCGCGGCGGTTGGCCTCCGAGTCGAAGCCGGTGCTGGCGATGCCGAGAAAGCGCTTGCCGTTGGCCTCGCCGACGTCGATCCGGCGGCTCTCGCCGGAGAAGAGGGTGGCGACCGCCTCCTCGGGCTCGTTCGGGATCCCCAGCACTCGGGCGAGATCGTTGCCGCGGCCGCCGGGGATGATCCCGAGCGGTGTGTCCGAGCCGGCCATCGCGCCGCCGACCGCGCCAACCAGCCCGTCGCCCGACATCACCACCGGCAGCTCGCCGGCTTCGACCGCCAGCAGCCCCTGTTCGACCCCGTGCTCGAGCCCTTTGGTGCGCTGGACCCGGAAGACCGTGCGGCGGGCGTCGAGGGCGGCCTCGACCCGCGGCAGCAGGCGCAGCGTCTTGCCCCCCGCCGAGGAGGGATTGACGAGCAGGGCAAGTGGCATCCCCTCGATATCCATGCGTTCGCAGCCTAATCGCCAGGCGACGGTGCTTCGGCGTCGGCGAGGCGGGCGACAGAGAAGCTGCCGTCACCGGCCGCCGCGGACGCCACCGGCCGCAGCCCGTGCCGGGTCAGGGAGTGCCGCCGCAGCCAACCGCCGAGTCCGCCGCGGGCCTCGCGGCGGCGGCTCTCGGCCAGGATCAGCCAGCCGCCGGGGCGCAGCACGCGGGCGATCTCGGCCACGGCCGGGCGCCCGTCGACCAGGACCACCAGGTCGAAGAAGGCGTCCGGGTAGGGGAGGGAGGAGGGTCGCCCCTGCTTGAAGGCGACACGGCCCTCCGGATCGAGCCCGATCCGCGCGGTGGCGGCGTGAATCAGCTCCGGCGAGGGGTCGATGCCGCGGACCCGGGCGGCCGGGAACTCGCGGGCGAGGAAGAGGGTCGCGTCGCCGTCGCCGCAGCCGATCTCCAGCACCCGCTCGGGCGCCGGCGCGACCTGCAGCACGGCCGCGGCAAGCGGGGTCAGCGGTGGGATCGGCATCTTCCATTAGTCTTGCGCGCCGATGGAGGAGCAGGCCGACCGCCGCTGGATCATCCTCGCCGTCTTCGCGGTGCTCGCCGTGGCGATCGTCGCCGTGATCCTGATCTCGCGCGGCGGTAGCGACGACGGCGACTCGACCACGACCGCCAGCGCCGACGGCTGCGAGCAGGTCGAAGCGCCGAAACCGAAGGAAGCCGTCTCGCTGTCAGCGCCAAAACAGACGCTGAAAGAGGGAGAGGAAGTGACCGCAGTGGTGGAGACCAGCTGCGGAACCTTCGAGATCGCCCTCGACACCGAGCGTGCCCCGAAAACGGCCAACTCCTTCGCCTACCTGGCTGAAGAGGGCTTCTACGACGACCTCACCTTCCACCGCATCGTCCCCGACTTCGTGATTCAGGGTGGCGACCCCGAAGGCACTGGCACCGGCGGCCCCGGCTACTCGGTGGTCGAGAAACCGCCCGCGAACCTCGCCTACACCAAAGGCGTGGTGGCGATGGCGAAGAGCTCGGCCGAGCCGCCCGGCACCTCGGGCAGCCAGTTCTACGTCGTCACCGGCGCCGACGCCGGCCTGCCCCCCGAATACGCCCTGGTCGGCCAGGTCAGCGAGGGGATGGACGTGGTCGAGCGGATCGGCAGCCTCGGCACCCCCTCCGAAAAACCGAAACAGACGATCCTGATCGAAAAGATCACGATCGAGAAGGGCTAAGCCCTCGCGGCGGTGCTGAGCCGGTGGCCAAGCCCGACCTAGGCGACCCGGCTCCCGATTTCGAGCTTCCCGGCACCGGCGGCAGGACCTACCGGCTCGCCGACTACCGCGGCCGCAAGCTGATCCTCGCCTTCTACCCGGGCGACGCCACCACCGTCTGCACCAAACAGTTCTGCTCCTACCGTGACGAAGGCGACCGGCTCGACCAGCTCGGGGCCGAGGTGCTGGGGATCTCGCCGCAGTCGCTGGAGTCGCACGAGCACTGGGTCAAAGAGCAGGAACTGAACGTGCCCCTGCTCGCCGACGTCGACCTGGCGGTGAGCAAGCGCTACGGCGTCACCGGCTGGATCGGGCCGTTGGGCCGCCTCGCCGGGCTGAAGGAGACGCCGGGCGGGCGCTACATCATGCGCTCGATCTTCATCCTCGACGAGGAGGGGGTACTCCGCTACCGCCACGTCTCGCGCACCGGCAGCACCTACGAGTCCGTCGCGGACCTCGAGCAGGCGCTGGCCGCGATCGCCTGATGTCGCCGCAGGCAGCGCCGGCGCCGTTCGAGGTCGGCGGCGCGCCGGTCCTGCGCGGCGAGGCCGCCGGCGAGGGGCCGCCGATCGTGCTTTGCCACGGGGTCACCGCCACCCGCCGCTACGTCCACCACGGCTCGCGAGCGCTGGAGCGGGCCGGGCACCGGGTCATCGCCTACGACGCGCGCGGCCACGGCGAGTCCGACCCTTCCCCAATGGGGGAGGGTTATGGATACCCGTGGCTGGTCGCCGATCTCGAGCGGGTTGTCGCCGCGACGGTGGGCGAGGGACCCTTCCTGCTCGCCGGCCACTCGATGGGCGCCCACACCGCGGTCGCCTATGCGCTCGCGCATCGGGAGCGGCTGACTGGCCTGGCGGTGATCGGGCCGACCTTCACGGGCGAGATCGCGCCCCAGTCGGTCGCCTACTGGGACGGACTGGCGGCGGCGCTGGAGACGGGCGGGGTCGACGGCTTCGTCGAGTACATCGACCGTGAGCAGGGGATCGACCCGGCCTGGCGCGACTCGGTGCTCGGCTTCACCCGCACCCGGATCGAGGCGCACAGGCACCCCGAGGCGCTGGCCGAGGCGCTGCGTGAGCTGCCGCGCTCGCGCCCGTTCGAGTCGCTGGACCAACTGGAGGATCTGCGGATGCCGGCCCTGGTCGTGGCCAGCCGCGACGAGGCCGATCCCGGCCATCCTTATGCCACCGCCGCCGCCTACGCCGAGCGCCTGCCGCGGGGGCGGCTGATCAGCGAGGGGGAGGGGGAATCGCCCCTGGCCTGGCAGGGTGGCAGGCTCTCGCGTCAATTAGCTGCCTTTTACGAGGACTCTTTATCTTCATCGCTATGAATTTCCCGAGCGAAGGCACGCTGCGCCGGGCGATCGCCTTCGTCGCGGCCCTGGGAGTGGGTGTCGCCACCTACATCACGATCGCCGAGTCGGGCGGCGGGGCGCCGGCCTGCCTGGCCGGGGGCGGCGGCTGCGCGACCGTCGCCAACAGCTCTTACTCGGAGATCGCCGGCATCAACGTCGCGATCCTCGGGATCGTCGGCTACCTGATCCTGCTCGGCACCGCCTTCTTCGCCAACGACGCGGCGCGTTTCCTCGGTTTCGCCGCCGCGCTCGGCGGCTTCGGCTTCAGCATCTACCTCACCTACCTCGAGATCTTCACGATCGAAGCGATCTGCCAGTGGTGCGTGGCCAGCGCCGTCCTGATGACGGTGCTGTTCCTGCTCAACGCCACCCGCCTGATTGGCTACGCCGGAACCACCACTAGCGCCGCCGTGCCCGAGCAGGGCTGAGAGCGCGGCAGGGGAGCAGAGAAAACCAGATGAGCAATAAGCGGGAGCGCGAGAAGCGCCGTGAAGAGCGGCTGCAGGCAGAGGCGAAGGTAGACAGCGGCGATCGCCGCACGAAGCTGCTGCAGTGGGCCGCGGGCGCGGTCTTTTTGGCGATCGTCGCCGTGGTGGTGCTGATCGTCGTCAACTCCGGCAGCGAGGGCGGCGACGCCGAGAACCTGCAGGGCGCGAGCGAGGTCGACGCGCTGGTCGGCAACGTTCCCCAGAACGGGATGACGCTGGGCAAACCGAGCGCCAAGGTCGAGCTGATCGAGTACGGCGACCTGCAGTGCCCGGCCTGTAAGGCCTTTGCCGACGAAGTCCTGCCGCAGGTAATCGAAAACAGGGTCGACAGCGGCGAAGCGAAGATCACCTTCCACAACTTCGCCTTCCTCGGCGAGCAGTCGGCGCCCGCCGGCGCCGCGGCGCTGGCCGCCGGCGAACAGGGCCGCGGCTGGAACTTCCTCGAGCTCTTCTACCGCAACCAGGGCACCGAGAACTCCGGCTACGCCGACGACGCCTTCCTCAAGGCCGTCGCCGAAGGCGCTGGCGTCAAGGACATCGCCCAGTGGGAAAGCGACCGCGAGAGCGCCAAGGTCACCGGCGAGGTCCAGCGCACGACCGCGGAAGCGCAGCGGCTCGGCTTCGAAGGCACGCCGTCGTTCGCGGTCGAAGGCCCGAAGACCAACGGCCTCGAGCTCCTCGGGACCCCCAACGGCGCCGAGGAAATCGAAGAAGCGATCGACGCGGCAGGCTGAGGCACTGGCCGGAGGTCGGCGATCTCGCCCTCCTTCGTGCCCAGGTTTACATAACCACCATTATCGTGCGTTGGATCTGAATTCCAGGGCCTATGCGCCCCGGCCCGCGATCCGCAGCAGCTGCTTGAGGGCGCTGAGAGCGCCCTCGGGTATCTCCGCCGAGGGCGAGGCGCCCGGGTGCTCGTGGGCGATCCGAACGCGCAGTGCCTTGGGTCGGACGCGGAAGCGCAGCGGCGACTCCAGGGTGACCGACTCGCCGTCGATCCCGACCGGGATCCGCTGCTCGCACTCGATCTCGAGCTCGCCGGCCTCGAGCTGGCGCCAGCGGGCCTGGTCGTCGGGCTCGCCGGCGATCGGCGGGTGGAAATCGACGATGCCGAGGACTCCGGCGTCGAGGCGCGGGCGCGTGCCGGAGCCGAGGGTCGGTCCGAGCCGGTATGCGTTGTTGGAGACCAGGATCAGGGCCGTGCTGGCCTGCTCGGCGCCCTCGGGGTCGTGCCAGCGCAGCTGCACCGGCTCACCCTCGGGCCCGAGCGTCTCGGTCAGGGTCTGCAGGAGCGTCCGCAGCTTCGCCTCGCGGTAGTCGTCCTGGCCGACCGCCTGGGCGTAGACGCCGAGCGAGACGTTGTTGACGAAGACCCGCCCGTTGACCTCGCCCAGGTCTACATAACGCTCACCCCCGTCGACGAAGGCGTCGAGCGCCCCGACGACATCGGCCCGGTCGACCCCTAGATCGAGCGCGAAGTGGTTGCGGGTCCCGGAGGGAACGCAGGCATAGGGCAGGTCGTGCTCGGCCGCGATCGCCGCCACCAGAGCCTGCGAGCCGTCCCCTCCCGCCATCGCCAGGCCGTCGGCGCCCTCGCTCACCGCCGCCCGCACCAGCTCTTCGAGGTCGTCGCCGGGGCTCAGCTCGACCGCTTCGATTCCGCGACGCTCCGCCTCCCCGACCAGGTCCACTTCAGCCGCCTTGCCGTCGCCTGAGCGAGGGTTGACGAAGAGGACCGGGCGGCGCGGCGCCACCGCGCGCGGCAGCGAGCGTTCCGGGCGGAAGGCGAAGCGAGCGCCGGCGAGGCTGAGAGCGAAGGTGGCGGCGACGAGGAGCAGGGCCAAGGCGTTCTCGCCGCCCGCAACCAGGACCGCCCCGGTTGCGAGCAGCCCGATCGCCGCGGCGGTGCCGAGCAGCCGCCGCAGGCCGCGGCGCAGCAGCGCGTACCAGGCCGCCGCCAGGGCAACGACGACGCAGGCGACGACGACCAGCCCGCGGGGGAAGTCGGCCACGAACACGTAGAGGGCCAGGGCGAGCGCCGCAGCGCCGCCGAGAATTGCCGCGATGGCGCCGAGCCGGCGACTCATATGATCGCCCGATGGGTTCGGACTGGCTGAGCGAGGCGAAGGCGGTCGACGCCGCCGTCTACGGGGCGATCGCCGCCAGCAAGACGCCGCAGCTGGACGTCGCGATGCGGCGCCTGACCAGCGCGGCCGACCACAGCAAGCTCTGGTTCGGAGCTGCGGCCGGGATCGGCCTGCTGGGCGGGCGCCGCGGGCGCCGCGCCGCCGTCCGCGGGCTGGCCTCGCTCGGTCTCGCCTCGGCCTTCGCCAACCTCGTCGCCAAGCCGCTGACGACGCGGCGGCGCCCCGAGCGCCAAGAGCTCGAGGAGCTGGCCAGCCGCCACGTACCGATGCCGCGCTCCAGCTCCTTCCCCTCCGGCCACACCGCCTCGGCCTTCGCCTTCGCCACCGGCGCCGGCGCGGCCGAGCCGGCGCTCTCGGCGCCGCTGCGGGCGCTGGCGACGCTGGTCGGCTACTCGCGCGTGCATACCGGCGTCCACTATCCCGCAGACGCGCTGGTCGGCGCCTTCATCGGCGTCAGCGCCGCCGAGCTCGCCGGCCGCCTGCTCGACCGCCGCGCTCGCTGAGGCTAGGGGCGGACGGCGCTGCCGCTGACCAGCGGCTCGACGATCGGCGGCGCCTTCGGCAGCTCGCCGTGCTCGACCTCGCCCAGTTGCAGCGGCGAGGCGGCGATCGTCGCCACGGTGTCGCGGTTGCAGTGGCAGCCATCGCCGAGGAAGCGCCAGGGCTTTTCCAGCCGGTCCTGCCAGCGGGCCAGGCCGGGCTCCTCGGCCCGCACGTGCTCGAGGAAGAGCAGTTGGCCGCCGGGGGCGAGCAGGCGGGCGATCTCGGCCACGGCCGCGCGCGGGTCGGGCACCGTGCAGAGGACGAGGGTGACGACGACGGTGTCGAAGCTCCCGTCACCGAACGGGAGCCGTTCGGCGGGCGCCTCGACCACTTCCGCCACGCGCCCCGCTTCAGCCAGTTTCGCCCGCAACTGCTTGGTCATGTGCGGGTCGGGCTCGGCCAGAACCAGGCGCTCGACCGCGGCGGGATAAAGCGGCAGGTTGGCGCCGGTGCCTGCCCCGAGCTCCAGCACCCTCCCCCGCGCCCCGCTCAGCAGCTCCCCCCGCATCCGCCGCAGGCCGGCCTCTTCGGTCGCCTTGAAGGCGCGGTCGTAGAAGGCGCTGAAAGCGCGCCCCCAGGTCGCATCGTAGATCCGGCCCACGCTCAGGCGGCGTCGCGCTGCGGCGAAGCCTCGGCCTCGCTGAGGCCCGGCTCGCTGGACGCGGCCCGCTCCTCGTAGGCGTGGCGGGCGCCGTGGTCGACCTCGAACATCAGCTTGTTGGCGCCCATCAGCCGTCCCACAGCCTCGGCGGCCCGGCGCGGCAGCAGGTTGCCGAACCAGGTCATCGCCGCGTTGTAGCGCGGCACGTAGACATCGAAGCGGCCGAGCTCGAGCGCGTCGACGATCTCGCCGGCGACGTCCTCGGCCTCGACCGGACGGATCAGCTTCTGGCCGAGGCCGGAGGTGAGATCGGTGTTGACCAGGGTCGGCATCACGCAGTGCACTTCGATGTTGGTGTCGCGCAGCTCGGCCCGGATCGACTCGCTGATCCCGACCACGGCGTGCTTGGTCCCGGAGTAGGTGGCGATGCCCGGCAGCGGCGTCTTGCCGGCCTGCGAAGCGAGGTTGACGATGTGGCCGCTGCCGCGCGAGCGGAAGCGTTCGATCGCCAGCTGGCAGCCGACGATGACGCCGTAGATGTTGATGTCGAGCTGGCGCTTGATCGAGTCGTCGGACTCGTCGACCAGGGCCGTCACCGGCATGATCCCGGCGTTGTTGATCACCACGTCGACCGGGCCGAGCTGACGCTCGGCCTCATCGAGGAACTTGGCGAAGGAGGCGCGGTTGGTGACGTCGAGCGGCAGCGCCACCGTGCCGCCGCCGAGCTCGCCCGCGGTCTGCTCCGCCAGGTCGAGCTCGAGGTCACCGAGGGCGACGCGGCAGCCCTTGCGCACCAGCGCCGTCGCGGTCGCCTTGCCGATCCCGCGGGCTCCGCCCGTGATCGCCACGACCTTGCCGTTCAGTTGCCGCCGCTCTTTCGCCATCGGTGTTCCTCCTCAGTGGTTTGGTCCCGCGGACGCCCTCAGCTCGCCGCGGGTTTGTAGACCGTGACCACGGCGGCGCCGCCGAGGCCGATGTTGTGCTGCAGCGCCACCTTGGCGCCCTCCACCTGCCGCTTCTCCGCGTCGCCGCGAAGCTGCCAGGTCAGTTCCGAGCACTGCGCCAGCCCGGTCGCGCCCAGCGGGTGCCCCTTCGAGATCAGCCCGCCCGAGGGGTTGACGACGACCTGGCCGCCGAACGTCGTCGCTTCTTCCTCGACCAGCTTGTGCGCCTCGCCCTCGGCCGCGAAGCCGAGCGCTTCGTAGGTGATGAGCTCGTTGGCGCTGAAGCAGTCGTGCAGCTCGCAGACGTCGACTTCGGCGGCGGCAACGCCGGCCTCCTCGTAGGCGCGGTCGGCGGCCAGCTTCGACATGTCGGCGCCGACGATCGTCATGCAGTCGGCGTCCTCGGCGAAGGTCGAGGAGAGGTCGGTGACCATCGACTGGCCGGCGATCTCGACCGCGCGGTCCCAGAGACCGTGCTCCTCGACGTAGCGCTCGGAGGCGACGATCGCGCAGGCGGCGCCGTCGGAGGTCGGCGAGCACTGCAGCTTGGTCAGCGGGTCGTGGATCACCTTCGCTGCCTTGATGTCCTCCAGCGAGTACTCGTCCTGGAACTGGGCGTAGGGGTTGTTGACCGAGTGCTTGTGGTTCTTCCAGCCGATCCAGGCGTAGTGGTCGGGGTTCGAGCCGTACTTCTGCATGTGGTCGCGGCCGGCGTTGCCGAACATCTGCGGCGCCGGCGGCGACTGCTCGGGGTCGCGAATTTCGAACATCCGCATCGCGTGCTTGTCGAGCGCGTTGGTGCGGTCGGTGTACTTGACCCCGAGGCTGCCCGGCTCCATCTTCTCGAAGCCGAGCGCCAGCGCGCACTCGACGAGGCCGCCCTTGACCGCCTGCCGGGCCAGGAACAGGGCCGAGGAGCCGGTCGAGCAGTTGTTGTTGACGTTGACGACCGGGATCCCGGTCAGGCCGAGCTGGTAGAGCGCCCGCTGCCCGTAGGTCGAGTCGCCGTAGCAGTAGCCGGCATAGGCCTGCTCGACGTCCTCGTAGGGAATGCCGGCATCGGCCAGAGCCTTCTCCCCTGCCTCTTTGGCCCAGTCCGGGTAGTCGCCCTCCTTGGTGCCGGGCTTCTCGAACTTGGTCATGCCGACACCGATGACGAACGTGCGGTTGCTCAACTGTCTCTCCTCGGAAGTTCGTTCGCGCCCGCGGAAACCGGTGCTCCGGCGGCGCGGAGTTTGGCTGCGTAGCCAGGAATCTAGCGCGCCGCGGGCCCCGGTGGGTCCGGAGGTGGCCGCAGAACCCGGAATTTGAGGTCCCTCCCCCGCTCCGGATCAGGCCAGACGACGAAGGCGAGGAAGGTGATCAGGAGCCCGACGGCGGTGCCGATCAGGCGCAATTTGTCGGCTTCCCAGGTCGGCTCGCCGAGAGCGTCGGTGAGGACGACGACGTAGACGGTGATCGCGGCGGTGAAGAGCGCGTACTGGACCGTGAGCAGGCCGAGCGTCAATGCGGTGGCGACGGTGAGGACGACCACGACAACGGCATCGCTGTAGCCAACGGTTTCGAAGATCAGGGTGGCGAGGATCAGGCCGAGCACGGTGCCGGCCGCCCGCAGGACCGTGCGCAGGTACGTTTCGTCGCGGTCGGGACGCATCACGAAGAGAATCGTCAGCGGGATCCAGAAGCCGTGGTTGTCCATGTCGAAGGCCCGGTAGATCGCGACTCCGACCGCCAGCGAGGCGCCGAAGCGGAACGCGTGGCGGAAGGCTTCCGACTCCAGGCTGAGGTTGGAGCGCAGCGCAGCGGCGACCGCTTCCCGGTCCCAGCCGCTCGGGTCACCGCGCCGGCAGCGGTCGGCGACGACCCAGACGATCAGCGACCAGAGGACCTGGGTGAGACCCCCGACCGTGCCCCAGAGCAGCGCCGGCAGGGTGTCATCCACCGGCAGGAAGAGCCCCTGGGAGACGAGCAGGGTCAGCGCCCCCACCAGTCCGAAGATCGCCAGGCGCAGCGAGTAGGAGAAGAGGTAGCCGGCGGCCGCCCCGACCAGGGCCATCGTCAGCACCGCCAGCGGCGCCGACTGCGAGGTGAGAATCCCGAGCGCCGCCATCACCCCGATCAGCGGGGCGGCGGCGGCCTGCCAGGCGGCGCGCGGACCGGCCGGGGCGTCGAGCCCGGCGAAGGCGGCGAACATCGCGCCGGTGGCGATCGCCCCTTTGGTCGGGGCGTTGAAGCCGAACTCGACGGCGAGGGCGGCGCCGATCGGCAGCGCCAGCAGAGCGCCGCGGCGCAGCGAGGGTCCGGGGGCGGCGGGGCCGATCGAGAACAGCGGCGAAGCGGCCAGCCGCATCACCCGCCCCGAGGCGTTGTAGAGGCCGCCGGAGCCGGCCTCTGCCGCGCTCTGACTGGGGGTAATCTCAGGGGTCTTGCTCAACGCTGCTCTCAGTACCGATCCCGCTGCAGGAGTGGGCATTCTCGCCGCCCTCGCGGCGGGAATCGTCTCCTTTCTATCGCCCTGCGTGCTGCCCTTGGTGCCCGGCTACCTCTCGGCCGTGACGGGAGTCTCGGCGAACGAGCTCGAGGACGCCAACTGGCGCCGCGTGCTCGGCCCCAGCCTGCTCTTCGTCGCCAGCTTCTCGGCGATCTTCATCCTGCTCGGTCTCACCGCGACCGGCCTCGGCTCGGCCCTGCAGGACCACAAGGAGCTGCTGACCAAGATCTCGGGGGCGCTGATCATCGCCATGGGCGTGCTCTTCGTCGCCTCGCTCTTCATCACCCGGCTGAACAAGGAGTGGCACGTCGACGCCCTGCTCGAGCGCGCCGGCAAAGGCGGCCCGATCGTCGCCGGCGCCGCCTTCGCGATCGCCTGGACCCCCTGCATCGGCCCCACCCTCGGCGCCATCCTCTCCGCCGCCTCACTGACCGACTCGGCCGCCCGGGGGGCGTTATTGCTCGCCGTCTACTCGGCCGGGCTGGCGATCCCCTTCCTCCTCACCGCCCTCGCCTTTTCCCGCATGACCACCGCCTTCGCCGTGGTCAAGCGCCACTACCAGCTGATCGTCGCGATCGGCGGCGCGATCCTGATCGCGATGGGCATCCTGATCTGGACCGGCGAGCTGTTCCAGCTCAACATCGAGGCCCAAACCTGGCTGGAAGAAACGGGGATCGACTTCTGGAATTCAGTCTGAGAGTGCCCCGGGCCGGCGCATTTCGGCGTCCTCACTCGGTCATGTGCAGAGCACACTCCCTCGCTCGTCCTTGAACTCCTTGGCCCGTGTCTCTCTCAGTTCTGAATTGGAGTGGCCGTCTCGAGCTCTTTGCCGACCGCCTCGGTGATCTCGAGGCCGCTGTCGTCGAGGTCGCGCGAGCAGACGATGCGGAAGCGGCCGGTGCCGATCTCGCCGTCGGGCACGACCGGCAGGCCGCGGATGTGATCCCAGCCCAGCCGCTCGACCTCGAACGGGTTCATCCGTACCTCGGCCGCCGGGAACGGGCAGTTCGCGTTGTGCTGGTCGATCGCCTTGGAGATCGCCTCCAGGTTCTTCGCCTCGGGTGACGCCACTGGCCAAGTCTAGGAGGATCGGCCCGGGCGCTCCGTCCCTCCCCCCTCCTACCATCGAGCGGTGAGCTTCGAGCGGACGATCGCGCACCTCGATATGGACGCCTTCTACGCGTCGGTCGAGCTGCGGCGGCGGCCGGAGCTGAAGGGGCAGCCGGTGGTCGTCTGCGGGTCGGGGCCGCGGGCGGTGGTGACGACGGCGAGCTATGAGGCGCGCAAGCTGGCCGGAATCCACTCGGCGATGCCGGCGGCGGTGGCGCGGCGTCGGCTCCCGAACGCGGTCTACCTGCGGCCGGACTTTCCCGCCTACCGCGAGGCCTCGGCGCGGGTGATGGAAGTGCTGCGGCGCAACGTCGAGATCGTCGAGGTGGTCGGGCTCGACGAGGCCTACCTGGACCTGACCGAGATCTTCTCGCCGAAGGCGGCGATGCGGCGGGTGGCGACCGAGATCCGGCGCGAGACCGGGCTGACCTGCTCGGTCGGGATCTCCGAGAGCCGGATGCTGGCGAAGATCACCAGCGAGCTGGGCAAGCCTGCCGGCCTGGTGGTGCTCTCGCGCGAGGGGGCGCTGGTGCGCTTCGCTCAGGAGTCGCCGGGGCTGGTGCCCGGAATCGGGCCAAAGACCCTGACCCGGCTGGAACGGATGGGCGTGCGCACCCTGGCCGAGCTGCAGCAGTGCGAGCGCGGCGAGCTCGAAGACGCCTTCGGGCCCCGCTCCGGCGCCTGGCTGCACGCGCGCGGCCGGCTCTGGGACGAGACCCCGGTCACGGTCGAACGCGAGACCAAGTCGCAGTCGGTCGAGACCACCTTCGACGTCGACGTGCGCGAGCGGGCCGAGATCGAACGCCACATCTCCGAACAGGCCCAGGAGCTCTGCCGGCGGCTGCGCAAGCGCGAGCTCGAGGGGCGGACGATCGGAATCAAGGTCCGGCTCGACGACTGGACCAATGTGACCCGCTCGCACACGGTCGAGCAGCCGACCAATGACCCAGCCGTGGTCGAGCCGGTGGCGCTGGAGCTGCTGCGCGCCTACGACCCGCAGCGGCCGGTGCGGCTACTCGGCGTCCGCGTCGCCTCCTTTGTGGGTGGTGAGAGGGACGCCGAGCCGGCGGAGCCGAAGGACGGGCAGCTCCAACTCGGCCTCGGCGCCGCGGCCTGAGCCGTTAGCGGTTGGCCTGCACGACCCCGACACCCGGGAAGCCGAGCCGCCGCTTGGTCGCCTCGGTCAGGTCGTAGTCGCGGCCGGCGACGTAGGGCCCGCGGTCGATCACCGGCACGGTCACCGTGCGGCCGCGGTAGCGCAGCTTCACCTTGGTCCCACAGGGCAGCGTCTTGTGGGCGACGCCCAGGGTGCCCGGCAGCAGGGTGCCGCCGCAGGCGACGCCGTTGCCGTAGAGGCCGGGGCCGTAGTAGGAGGCGCCGGCAGGGCGGTAGGCGGTCAGCCGGCGGGCCGGGCTCGCGTCGCCGCGACTGCGGGCGCCGTGGATCCCGTAAGCGCGGATCGCGTAGTTGCCGGCGACGTCCGGCGACAGGCGCATCCGGAAGGCGCCGCTGGCCCTGGTGGTGGTGCGGAGCACCTCATCGTCGGGGCCACGAAGAACCAGCTTCAGGCGGCGCTTGCCGCCGGGCCGGACCTGTCCGCTGGCGACGACGGTGCGCTCGCCCAGGGCCACATGGGTGGAGAGGTGCAGGGAGACATGGGACCCGACTCGCTTCGGCTTGTGCTGATGCTTCGCCGCCGCGGCCGGCACAGCGCCGAGCGCGAGGACAGCGGCCATGGCCGCCACGGGCAGGAGGTATCGCATCGTGTTTCGCTCGCTTTCTCACTGCCTACGGGGTTAGCTGACGGGCTCGCGACAGCCGGCGTGGACCGGCACTCGCTACGGGCGGCTCGCCGCCCGATTCGCCCCGGCCGCGGCTTCCTCGCCGCGACAATTGGGTCCCCCGCTCCCCGTCGCTTGGTGCGAGGGGACTCGGCAGATGGGATCGATCGTTTTGTCTGCGAACACCGTAGGGACGGTCCTGGAGCGGCTGAGTGACGGGACGCACACGCGTCCATTACCGCAAGCATGCGTGCAAATGGCTTCAGCAAGCCAAACTCCGTGCTTGCGGCGTGTGCGAAGATGAACCGTGGCCACGGATCGACTGAGCGGACTCGACACCTCCTTCCTCCATATGGAGCGGGCCGGAGCGCACATGCACGTAGCCTCGACGATCGTCTTCGAGGGGCCGGCGCCCTCCCATCAGGAGTTCCGCGACCACATCGCCTCGCGCCTGCACCTGGTGCCGCGCTTCCGCCAGAAGCTGCGCTTCGTGCCGCTCGACCAGGGCCGGCCGGTCTGGGTCGACGACCCCCACCTCAACCTCGAGTACCACGTGCGCCAGACCGCGCTGCCGGCGCCCGGCTCCGACGAGCAGCTGCGCAACCTGGCGGCGCGAATCTTCTCCCAGCAGCTCGACCGCAGCAAGCCGCTCTGGGAGCTGTGGCTGGTCGAGGGCCTGCACGACGGCCGCTTCGCGATCGTCGGCAAGAGCCACCACGCCCTGGTCGACGGCGTCTCCGGGGTAGACATCACCACCGTTCTCTTCGACCTCGACCGCGAGCCGCAGGGGCCGCCGGCCTCCGCCCCGCCCTGGCTCGCCCGCCCGGAACCGACCGACCTCGAGCTGCTCGGCGACGCCCTGCGCGAGCGCCTGACCAGTCCGAAGGAGATCGCGCGCGGCTTCCGCGCTGCGCTGCGGGGCCCGCGCCAGGTGGTGCGAGGGCTACGCGATACCTCGAAGATCGTCGGCGCCGGGATGGCCGCCCCCAGCAGCGTCTTCAACGTCGAGATCGGGCCTCACCGCCGCTTCGCGATGGCCCAGGCCGACCTGGCCGAGCTGAAGCGGGTCAAGGATGCCC
This sequence comes from Solirubrobacterales bacterium, assembly GCA_036276995.1. GTDB lineage: Bacteria > Actinomycetota > Thermoleophilia > Solirubrobacterales > 70-9 > VAYN01. The sequence continues at coordinate 8,203 of DASUNU010000142.1, read as the reverse complement.
ATGGCGGCACCGTCAACGACGTCATCCTCTCGATCGTCGCCGGCAGCCTCGGCAAGTACCTGCGGGCGCGTGGCCACGACACCGAGGGCCTGGAGCTGCGGGCGATGGTCCCGGTCAGCGTCCGCGCCGAGGAGGAGCACGGGGCGCTCGGCAACCGCATCTCGGCGATGATGGCCTCGCTACCAGTCTGGTCCGAGGACCCGGTCGAGCGGCTGCGGATCCTGACCGAGGAGATGGGCGACCTGAAGTCCTCCGGTCAGGCCGTCGGGGCCGAGATCCTGACCAAACTGACCGACTTCGCCCCCGGCACGATCGCCTCCCAGGCCGCCCGCCTCCAACCCGCCCAGCGCTTCTTCAACCTCGTCGTCACCAACGTCCCGGGCCCGCAGTTCCCGCTCTACGTACTGGGCCGCCGGATGGAGTCGATCTTCCCGATGGTCCCGCTCGCCCGCCGCCAGGCCCTCTGCGTCGGGATCATGTCCTACAACGGCCAGGTCAACTTCGGCCTGATCGGCGACTACGACGCGATGGCCGACCTCGAGAGCTTTGCCCTCGACCTCGAGGCGACCACCGCCGAGACCGTCGCCACCGCCCCGGCGAAGCCCAAACGCAGCCGCAGCAAGGCGAAGGCGAAGGCGAAGGCCGGCACCAACGGCGCCGGCCCGGTCGCCTCAGAGTCGCGTTCTTAGCCAGAGCGAGCTAGAGAAAGCTCAGAGCCAGCGATGTGGCCGTTTTGCCGTCCTCCGTCTCGGCGCTGAATATCGCTTTGATGCTGAAGCTTCCGTTGGTCCCGCTGCCGCTCGCGCATGCGCCAAGGCCCATGCCCGCTGTGTGTTTGTAATCGACGCCGGTCAGGCTGGCTTCGACTGTGAGTTTGCCGCCGGCTATATTCGAGTATCTGACCGTGCCGCCCATGTCTGTCTGAGCGGGAAAGTGAAAGGTGCACTTCGGAACTTCTCCGCTGCGCAATGTGATTGTGAGTTCCTGGCCCGCGGGGCACTCCAGGTCGAAGTCCCCCGCTGTTTCCGCGACCAAGACCCTGAGCACATAGGTACATCCGTTCGTATCGATCGGCGCGGGAAAGCCGAAGTTCGTGCACCCGGCGGGGTATGTGGGGGTCACCACGAGCGATCCCGCTGTGGTGACAGGGCCCGTGATTGTCGCGTCATATTTGGATTCAGCGCAGGTCAGGGTTCCAACTGTCGTGATGAGCGTGTCTTTGACGCCTTCCTCCGGCTGGCCTGTCAGCACCGCCGGGTAGCCCTGCGCTGTAAGCGTGTCCGCAGGAGCCGACACCGCCATCGAGGCGCCGATCGACGACATAGCGACAAGCGCGATTCCCAAGATTTTGACTTTTCGCATTTTGACTCTTCCTCCGTCATCCATTGAACGAGATCCATGTGACCTCCAATCGGTAAAGGAAACGCGAGCACGAGGTCAAGCAAGACCAGCCAGTAAATGGGAGCACTCGAAACCCGGAGCCGACTTGCCCCGCAAGGCCCGTGAGAAGGATCGCCGCGCGTACGGATCCGCGCACCGCATAGACCGGCGCCCGGCTCGCCTCAGCTCAGGAAGATGTTGATCTTGTTGAAGGGAAACGAAGAGAGCCCCGGATCATCACCGCACCCGATCCATGAGGAGGCCAGCCCTGGGCTGGCCTCCTCGACCGCGTACGGCCTATTTCGACCTAAGAGCTCAGAAGGAGCCCTGTGGGCTGACCCGCGTGCGTCTCGGCGGTGAACACCGCCTTCATAACTAGGGTGCCATTGTTTGCTGTCCCGGCCGTGCAGGCGCCAAGGCCCGTGCCCTGTGTGTGGGTGTAATGAATACCGGTCAGATTGGCTTCGACTGTGCCGCCCCCGGCGGTATTCGTGAATTTGATCGTCCCGGGAATATCTGTCTGCGATTTCACATGAACGGTACATTTCGTGATCCCGGCGCTAATCGCTGTAATTGTGAGTTCGTCCGAGCCTGAGCACTCCAAGTTGGCTGTGCCGGCTGTTCCTGCCAGAACCCTGAACTGGAAGACGCAACTTTTATGATGAATGGTCGTGGGGAAGCCGAAACCGGTGCAACCGGTGGCGGGATATGTGGGTGTCACCGAAATCAGGCCGGCTGTCGTGACGGGGCCGGTGATTGTCGCGTCGTATTTGATGTCGGGACAGCTCACGGCCCCTGCTGTCGTGGTGAGCGTATCTTTGAATTCCCCGTCCGATGTTCCTGTCAGAACCGCTGGATAGGCGGTCGCTGTAAGCGTGTCCGCCGAGGCTGACACGGCCATCACGCCGCTGATCGAGAGCAGCGCGAGCAGGCTGATCCCGAGAATCTTGATGTTGCGCATTGTGCTTCCTTTCAATTGGACTGGTGAGGTCTTCTGACCTCTGATCAATCGATAGAGGAAGCGTGAGTCCGTGGTCAAGAAAGACTAAGTCGTGGGTAGGGATACTCCTACCTGTGAAAATTTGCTCCCGCAAAGGGCGACAGACGGATTAACACGCGCACGGTTCCGTGCCCGGCAGAAACCTGTGTTTGACCTTGCGGCTCAGCGAGTCAGGTTGCCGCGTACTTCGAACGGCACCTGGTCAGTCAGGTAGCGCCAGTCGAGGCGGCGGGCGCTGAAGCCGTCGGCGGCGGCGTCGGCGTTGATGACGACGGCGGTGATGCGGGTGAAGCGGGCGGGATTGGGTAGGCGGACGCGGAGCTTGCCGCCGCCGCGGCCGTAGTCGAGGCGGGTGACGGTGCGGCCCTGGCGTTCGCTGCCGAGGCGGCCGACCAGGGCCAGGGCGGCAGACGTGCCGCGGGGGGCGGTGACGTGGACGGTGACGGCGTTACCGCGAGGGGCGTGGACGCGGAGGAGCTGGAAGGTGGTGTGGTTGAGCAGGCGGGTCAGCTTGGCGTTGGCCAGGGGCAAGGCACCTTGGCGGGGCATGTCGGGGTAGAGGTCGCTCTCGGGAAAGCCCTCCCCCGTCCTCCACTCGGCCACGTCGGCGGCGAAGTGGGCGAAGTCGTGGCCGAGGTCGGAGGGGCCAGCACCGCGGATCGCGTGTTCGTAGGCGCCGACCGAGAAGCCGCCCGGGCGGAGGTGGATCGCGTGCGCCCAGGCTTTGCGGACGACCGCTGCTCCGTAGCGCTGCTGCAGCCACTGGTTCCAGACCGCCGAGCCGTACTCCTTGATCGAGCTGGTGGTCAGCGGCGTGTCCCAGCGTTTGACCCAGCGGCGCACGTAGCGCAGGTAGTCGTCGATCTCGTCGTAGACCTGGTCCTCCATCCAGGTCGCGGTCGACTCGGCGAACCAGGGGTCCTGGTAGGCGTCGTAGCCGAACTGGAGGATGTGGTTGTACTCGTGGGCCAGGGTCACCTGCAGGTCCTCGAGCGGCTTGGTGCCCGGGAACTCGAAGGGGCTGTAGTCGTTGTCGAGCACCAGGTAGCCGTGCAGCCGGCGGGGGATCCTGTGTTCTTTGCTGTCCTGACCGCGGTCGGGCGCCGCGTAGCCGAACAGTTCGCCGCCGATCTGCGAGAGGTAGATGTCGGTCTTGCCGCGCCCTCCGCCTTTGCGCCCGTCGCTCTTCGGCTCGCGCCAGCCGAGCCGTTCGTTCTCCACCTCGTGCACCTGTTCGGCGATCTTCACCACCTGCTCGACGAAGTTGGGGACACCGTTGCCGTCGCCGTCGGCGAGGCTGGGGGCGTCGATCCCCTCCGCCACCCAGTGCACGCAGAAGTGGCGGCTGCAGCGCGGCGATTTCGGCGCCTCGGGGACCGAGTAGGCGTTGCGGTTGGGGTCGGGGTCGTCGGTGGGCCGCTGGCGCGCTTCGGTCGGGCGCGGCTGCGGCACGATGAACGGCTTCTGGCTCGGGGAGGCGAGGCTGGGCACGGCTTCCGCAAGTCCCGGCCCTGGCGCCGCGGCGGCGGGCGCGGCTGCGAGCAGCAGCGTCGCCGCCACCGAGAAACCGACCAGGTGGCGACGGCGGCCCCGCATCGGCAGCAGCCTAGCGAGCGCCTCGGCCCGCTCCGCCCCCCGCGACGGCGATACTGCCGGGGTGATCACCACCCCCTCCCGCCTATGCGCGTAGCCCTCGCCCAGATCGACCCCACGGTCGGCGACGTCGACGGTAACGCGGCGAAGATCGCCACGTGGATCGGACGGGCCGAGGGCGCCGGCGCCGAGCTGACGATCTTCCCCGAGCTCTGCGTTCCCGGCTACCCCGCCGAGGACCTCTACTTGAAGCGGCACTTCCTCGCCGCCAACCAGCGCGCGGTCGAGGAGCTCGCCCGCGGGGTCGGCGCGATGACCGTGCTCGTCGGCTTCGCCGAGCCCGCGGCCGCGGAGAGCGACTCGCGCCGCGCCCACAACTCGCTCGCGGTCCTGCGCAACGGCGCTATCGAGGCCGTCTACCGCAAGAACCGGCTCCCCAACTACGCCGTCTTCGACGAGCAGCGCTACTTCATCCCGGGCACCGAGCCGATGCTGATCGAGGCCGCCGGCCAGTCGGTCGGGCTGACGATCTGCGAGGACTGCTGGGCGCCCGGCCCGCCGGCGGAGACGGAGGCGAAAGCGGGCGCGCGCCTGATCGCCAACCCCTCGGGCTCGCCGTATCACCGCGGCAAGGGCCGCGAGCGGGTCGAGATGTTCGCCGAGCGCTCGCGTGCCTACGACACCTACTTCGCCTTCTGCAACCTGGTCGGCGGTCAGGACGAGCTCGTCTTCGACGGCCAGAGCCTGGTCACCGCCCCCGACGGCGAGCTGATCGCCCGCGCCGCCCAGTTCGAGGAGGAGCTGCTGGTCTGCGAGATCCCGAGCGAGGCGCCCGGGCCGCTGGCGCCCCCGCTGCCCGACCTCGACGAGGTCTACGAGGCGCTGACCCTGGGCCTGCGCGACTACGTCACCAAGAACGGCTTCGGCCACGTCGGCGTCGCCCTCTCGGGCGGCATCGATTCCGCCCTGGTGGCGCTGCTCGCCGCCGACGCGGTCGGTCCGGAGCGGCTCAGCTGCGTGGTCATGCCCTCGCCTCATTCCAGCTCTGAAACCCAGGGGGACGCCCGAACTATCGCCGCCAACCTCGGTTGCGAGCTGCTCGAGATCCAGATCGAGCCGATGATGGCCGGCTACGACCGCGCCCTCGGCGGCTCCGGGGAGTCGGATCTGGCAGCCGAGAACATCCAGGCGCGGATCCGCGGCAACCTGATGATGGCGCTCTCCAACCGCCACGGCTGGCTGGTCCTGACGACCGGCAACAAGAGTGAGATGTCGGTCGGCTACGCGACCCTTTATGGCGACATGGCGGGCGGCTTCGCGGTGATCAAGGACGTCCCCAAGGGCCTCGTCTACGAACTGACCCGGCGCCGCAACGAGCGCGCCGCCCGCGAGCTGGTCCCGGCCTCGGTGCTGGAGCGGGCGCCCTCAGCCGAGTTGCGCCCGGACCAGCTCGACAGCGACTCCCTCCCGCCCTACGACCTGCTCGACCGCATCCTCGAGGCCTACGTCGAGCGCGACCAGGGCCGCGAGGAGATGATCGCGGCCGGGATGCCGGCAGAGACCGTCGACGAGGCGATCCGCCTGGTCGAGCGCTCCGAGTACAAGCGGCGCCAGGCGGCGCCGGGGATCCGCATTACCCCGAAGGCGTTCGGCAAGGACCGCCGCCTGCCGATTACGAATCGCTTCGGCGGCTAACGGTCCTGCGGGATCGGGCGCACGGCGATGGTCATCTGCGCCAAGGCACAGAGCCTGCCCTCGTCGTCCTTGACCTCGGCGTCCCAGACCCAGGTGGTGCGGCCGCGGTGGCGGGCGACGGCGGTGACTTCGGCGCCGCCCGCGGTGACCGGGCGGATGAAGCTGACGCTGATCGACTGGCCCATCGCCGCCATCCCTTCGTCGAGCACCTGCAGGGCGGTCGCCCGCGAGCAGATGCTCTCGACCAGGGTCGAGAGGACGCCGCCGTGCAGCAGGCCGACCGGCTGACGCAGCTCGTCGCGCAGCTCGATCCGGACCCGGGCGTGCTCGGGGTCGTCGTCGAGCCACTCGGTCCCGACCAGGGCATCGAAGTGGGAGCGCAGCCCGCGCGGATCGTCGGCCATCGCGGCCAACCCTAGCGGGGCCGAGATTAAGCTTTCGCGACCCCTGGGAGGCGAGGCCGCACCCGCGCCGCCGCTCCCCGTAGGGTTTCCGGCGGGATGCCGCTGAGCGACGACCAGAAGGCGATGCTGCGACTGCTGGCGCAGCGCGAGCAGGGATACGAGGATCTGGCCGCGCTGATGGGTCTGAGCGTGGACGAGGTCCGGGCCAAGGTCGGCGACGCGCTGGCGCAGCTCGAGGCCGAAGGCGCGCCGGCACCGGCCCTGCCCGCCGAGCCCACCGCTCCAGAGCCTCCCAAGCCAACCCCGGAGCCTCCCGCTCCCGAGCCGGTTGCGGCACCACCCGCCCCGGAGCCCGCGGTGCAGCCGCCGAAACGCACTCCCCCTCCCCGCCCCAAGCTCTCGCTGCCCGGCAGCGGCGGTGCCCGCGCCGCGATCGTCGCCGGCGCCGCGGTGCTGGTCCTCCTGGTCGTGATCCTCGTCGTCGGTGGCGGCGACTCCGACGACTCGGGCGGCTCCGGCGATACGACCGCCGTCGAAGCGGGCACTAACACCAACGCCGCCAACAATCCCGACCTGACCCAGGCGATCCTGCAGGCGACCGACGGCAGCGACGCCGCCGGGGCCGCCTCCTTCGGGCGGGTGAAAAACTCGCTGGTGCTGCAGATCGAAGCCTCCGACATGGAGCCGACCGGCAAAGGCGAGTCCTACACGGTCTGGCTCGCCCAGTCGCCACAGAAAATGCTGCCGTTGGCGACGACCACGGTCGGCGAGGACGGCAAGATCGGCGCCCAGACCGAAGTGCCGACCGAAGTCCTCGGCTACCTCGCCAACGAAACCTTCACCAAGATCGTCGTCACCCGGACCGAGAACGCCGCCCTGCAGGCCTCGCTGAAAAAAGCGACCGCGGCGAAACAGGCGCCGGACTACACCGGCACCGAAGTCCTCAACGGGACCGTCACCGGCCCCATCGTCGGCGCGGCAACGCAGGAATCCGGCGAATAGTGCTCAGCTGCCCGGGATCAACTTCCCGGGGTTCATGATCCCGGCGGGATCGAGCTGCTCCTTGACCGCGCGCAGGACCTCGATGCCCTCGCGCCCGACCTCGGCCTCCATGTAAGGGGCGTGGTCGCGGCCGACCGCGTGGTGGTGGGTGATCGTGGCGCCGCAGGCGACGATCGCCTCGCAGGCGGCCTCCTTGACCGCCCGCCACTGCTCCAGCTCCGCGCCCTGGCGACGGCGCGAGATGAAGGTGAAGTAGAGCGAAGCGCCGTCGGCGTAGGCGTGCGAGAGGTGGCACCAGACCAGGCCCGGCGTCCCCTGCTTGGCCAAAGCGCCGCGGATCGCCGTCCCCACCGCCGCCTTCAGCTCGCCGAGCCGGCTCCAGGTGTGCGAGGTCTCCAGCGTCTCGACCATGCCGCCCATCGCCATCAGCGTGTCGCGCAGGTAAGGGCCGTTGTAGCGGCCGTGCTCCCAGGAGTTGCCGACCACCTGACCGAGGTAGGCGGCGCCGCCCTCGCGCAGCGCCCGCACCGCCAGCGCCCGCTTGCGCGCCACCGACTCCTCGTCGCCCTCGTAGCCGGCGATGACCAGGCAGCCCCCGCGGCGTTTGCGCAGCCCCAGGTAACCGCCGAACAGCTTGCCGGCGACACCGCGCGGGCCGCTCAGGGCGAGCGAGCTTTCGGTCTCCTCCTCGTCCGAGACGCGAATGATCGTCGGCAGCCCCGGCCCCTGGGCCAGCGCCCGCACGATCTCCGCCCCGGCTTCGAAATCCTCGGCCATCCATCCCTCGTAGCGCTTTACCGCCGGCGCCGGCCGCACCCGCACGGTGACATCGGGGATCACGCCCAGCGTCCCCTCGGAGCCGACGATCAGCTCGCGCAACGCCGGCCCGGCGGCCGTGTGCGGCGTCGCCAGGGTCTCCAGGTCGCCGGCCGGAGCTTGCAGGCGGACCGAGCTGACCAGGCCGTCGAAGCGCCCGTAGCCGCTCGAGGCCTGGCCGGCCGAGCGGGTGGCGGCGAAGCCGCCGATCGTCGCGTACTCGAAGGACTGCGGGAAGTGGCCGAGGGTGAGGCCCTGCGCGCCCAGCGCCGCCTCGGCCTCGGGCCCGCGCAGGCCGGCACCGAGCCGTGCG
>DASUNU010000141.1:0-7773 GCA_036276995.1 Solirubrobacterales bacterium | reverse complement strand
CCTAAAGGGCGCAGCTCCGGATGACGGAGCCCGCCTATGGCGGGCAATAACCGGATTGCATTTCCGCGCGCTTCGCGACATTCCCACGCGGGCACACCGGCTCCCCTCGCTCGAAGCCGTCGCGGCGGGGCGGCTGGATACCCGAGCAATTCTCTGTGACGAGAGAACGTCCGGCGCGCGTTTGGGGGAGGCAGTCCGGTCATCTCCTGGGCGAATGTCCGCGAAGCGCGCGATATGCAATCTGATTCCTGCGCCCCATAGGGGCGCACCAAGATGAGGGAGCTGCCCCCTTTGGGGGGCGCGACTCAATTCGCCCAGGAGATGACCGGACTGCCTCTCGCAACCTCTCCAGGCAAGATTCCAGCCCGATGACCACCGAACTCGTCACCCTCGCCGAGCAGCTGATCGCCTACGAGACCGTCGACGCCGAGTCGATCTCGGAGTGCGCGGGTTTCGCTCAGGGATGGCTGGAGGCACGCGGGATCGAGACGGAGCGCGACGAGGTGCGGGGGCTACCCGTGCTCAAGGCCGAGGTCGGGCCGGCGGACGCGCCCACGGTCGTGCTGCACGGGCACCTCGACGTGGTGCCGGGGCTGCCGGGGCAGTTCGCGCCGCGGATCGAGGGGGACAGGCTCTACGGGCGCGGCGCCTACGACATGAAGGGGGCGCTGGCGGCGATGCTGGTCGTCGCCGCCGAGATGCGCGACCAGGACGGGGTGCGGGTGCGGCTGGGGATCGTCGGCGACGAGGAGTCCGAGGAGGAGAGCGAGCGCGGCTCCGACCACCTCGTCGACAGCGGCTTCACCGGGGACTTCGCGATCACCGGCGAGCCGACCGACCTGCACATCGGGATCGAGGCCAAGGGCGTGCTGGCGCTGCGGCTGGCGGTGGGGGGGACGGCCGCGCACGGGGCCACGCCCTGGCTCGGCGACAACGCCGTGCTCAACGCGATCGACGTTTTCCGCAGTATCGAGTCGCTACCGTTTGCCCGGCACAGCTCGGAGCTGTTCGATCGCCCCTCGATCAACCTAGGCCGGATCTGGGGCGGCGACGCGCTCAACAAGGTGCCCGACCGATGCGTGATCGACGTCGACATTCGCCACCTGCCCGAACAGGACCCGGCCGCGATCCTGGCCGAAGTGCGTGGCCTGCCCGGGGTCGAGGTGCAGCCCCTGCTGGCCCGGCCGCCGGCGACGGTCGACCGCGACTCACCCTTCGTCCGCGGCCTGCGCGAGTCGGCGGCGGCGCACCACGACGGCGAGCCGATGAGCGTCGGTCGCGACGGCGCCTCCGACGCGGTCTCCTTCCTGCGGGTGGGGGTCCCGGCGGTCGAGTTCGGCCCAGTCGGCGCCGGCCATCACGGGCCCGAGGAGTGGGTCTCGGTCTCCTCGCTGGAGACCTACCGGCAGGCGCTCGAGTCCTTCCTGCGGGCGATCCCGGGTCGGCGCGGCGATGAGTGAGCCGCTGGGCCCGGGCTGGGCCGCAAAGAAGCCGCCGCCGAGCGGCGACCACGAGCCACCCCCGAAGCCGAAGCGCTACTGGCTGCGCTTCACCCTGGCCGCGATCCTGATCGTCGGCGCCTCGGCCGGGGCGACGGCGACCAGCATCCTGCTCTACCTCGACAGCATCGCCCACGCGCTCTCGCACAACGACGTCTACAGCAACAAACTGAAGAACTACCTGGAAACCGTCGACGGTGGCGAGGCCCAGAACATCCTCATCATCGGCTCCGACAAACGCGCCGGGGCGGAATTCGAAGAAGACCCGGGCCGCTCCGACACGACGATGCTGATCCGGCTCGACCCCGGCAAGAACGCGATCGCGGTCTTCTCGATCCCGCGCGACCTGAAAGTCGAAATCCCCGGGGTCGGGACCGGCAAGTTCAACGAAGCCTACGCCTACGGCGGGCCGAAACTGACCCTGCAGACGGTCAAGCAGCTGACCGGGCTGCCGATCAACCACGTCGTCAACGTCGACTTCCTCGGCTTCGTCCGTGCCGTCTACGCGATCGGCTGCGTCTACACCGACGTCGACCGCCGCTACTACCACTCCAACGTGGGCGTGGACCCCTCCGAACAGTACGCCGAAATCAACGTCAAGCCGGGCTATCAGCTGCTCTGCGGCAAACGCGCCCTGGAGTACGTGCGCTACCGCCACACCGACACCGACATCGTCCGCTCGGCCCGCCAGCAGGACTTCCTCAGTGCCGCCCGCGAGCGGATCACCGTCGAGGACCTGGTCTTCGACCAGAGCGGCCTGATCGACATCTTCACCAAATACACCACCTCCGACATCAACGACAAGGAAACGATGCTGCAGGTGCTGAAGCTATTCCTCGCCTCGCGCAACGCCGCCATCAAAGAGGTCCACTTCCCGGCCGAACTGGGCCCGAGCTTCGTCTACGCCTCGCCGGAAGCGATCGACGAAGCGGTCGACCAGTTCCTCGGGATCGAATCCAGCGGCGCCACCACCAACCAGGAAGGCGCCGAAGAACAGGAACAGGATGCGAGCGGCAAGGACCAGAAGAAGCGCGACAAGGACGGCAAGAAGAAGAAAAAGAAGAAGCAGAAAAAGCCGATGTTCGAGGCGAAGCCGCCCGGCTCCGACGAACTGGTGCCGGCCCGCGAAGCGGGCGAAGAGGAGGCCGAGATCGTCGCCCGGCGGACCAACGGCCGCTTCCCGATCTTCTACCCGACCCGGCTGCCGCCCGGCGCCTTCTACGCCGAAAGCAACCCCGAAACCAAGGTCATCGATCCCTTCGTCTACGGGATCAAGGACGAGGACGGCAATCGCCACGAGGCCTACCGGATGATCCTGGTGGTGGAAAAGTCCGATGGCACCCACTACTTCGGGATGCAGGGGATCCGCGGCTGGAGCGACCCACCGATCCTCGACAACCCGAGCGAAACCAAGACGATCAACGGTCGCGAGTACGAGATCTTTGCCGACAGCGGCCAGATTCAGCGGGTCGCCTGGCACCGGGGGGACAACAGCTACTGGGTATCGAATGACCTGTTGAAGAGTCTCAGCAACGACCAGATGGTCGGGATGGCGCGGTCCGCTGACCTGATCATGGCCAAGAAGAAGCGGATGAAAGGCGGGAACAAAGGATGAGTGAGCAGCGCGAGCCGGTGGGGGTTATCGGAGTCGGTTGGGTGGGTCTGGTCACCGCGGCCTGCTTCGCCGAGCTCGGTCACCCGGTCATCGCCCGCGACATCCTCCAGGACAAGGTCGACTCGCTCTCCCGTGGCGAGGTGACGATCCACGAGCCTGAGCTCGCCGATCTGGTCAAGCGCAATGCCGAGCGCCTCACCTTCACCACCGACATGGCCGAGCTGCTGGGCGGCGCCCGGCTGCTGTTCGTCTGCGTCGACACGCCGCCGACCTACTCCGGCGACGCCGACCTCTCGCGGGTCCGCGCGGTGGTCGAGGAGCTGCCGGTCGACAGTGACCACGTGCTGATCATGAAGAGCACCGTCCCGGCCGGCACCGGCGACTCGATCCGCCGCGACATGCCCGGCCTCGCCTACGTCTCCTGCCCCGAGTTCCTCAAGGAGGGGACGGCGGTCAGCGACTTCCAGAACCCCGACCGGGTGGTGATCGGCTCCGACCCCGGCGACGAGGAGGCCGCGGCCGCGGTCGAGGCGCTCTACCGGCCACTGGGCGGCGAGATCCTGCACACCGACGTCGCCAGCGCCGAGATGATCAAGCTCGCCTCCAACGCCTTCCTCGCGACCAAGATCTCCTTCATCAACGAGATCGCCAACGTCTGCGAGGAGGTCGGCGCCGACGTCGGCGAGGTCGCCCGCGGCATGGGCCTGGACGAGCGCATCGGCTCCTCCTTCCTGCGCGCCGGGATCGGCTACGGCGGCTCCTGCTTCCCCAAGGACGTGACCGCGCTGAAGATGCTGGCCGGCAACAGCGGCTACCACTTCCAGCTGCTCAACTCGGTGATCGAGGTCAACGAGCTGCAGAAGCGGCGCGTGGTCGGCAAGCTCGGGTCGCACCTCGGCTCGCTGCTGGGCAAGCGGGTGGCGCTGCTCGGGCTCGCCTTCAAGCCCGACACCGACGATATGCGCGAGGCCTCGAGCCTGGTCCTGGCGGCGCGGCTGCAGGGCGAGGGGGCCGAGGTGGTCGCCTACGACCCGGTCGCCCGCGAGCGCGCCAGCGAACTGCTCGGCTCGGTCGAGATGGCCGACTCCGCTCTGGCGGCGCTGGACGGTGCCGACGCCGCGGTCCTGGTCACCGAGTGGCGCGAGTTCGCCGAGCTCGACTGGTCCGAGGCGGCCTCGCGGATGGCCCGGCCGCTGCTGGTCGACGGCCGCAACTACCTCGATCCGGCGGCGCTGCGCGCGGCAGGTTTCGAGTACGAGGGAATCGGCAAGAAGCAGGAAATCGGAGCGCCCTCCTAAATCCAGTGGGACCGTGCAGGCAATCGTTCTCGTAGGTGGTGAAGGGACGCGGCTGCGGCCGCTGACCAGCGACGTCCCCAAGCCCGCCCTGACCCTGGTCGACCGGCCCTTCCTCGCCTACATGGTCGAGTGGCTGGCCGCCCACGGGGTGACCGAGGTGGTGCTGGCCTGCGGCTTTCTGCCCGACGTGCTGCAGGAGGCGCTGGGCGAGGGCGAGCACGCCGGCGTCAAGCTCACCTACGTGACCGAGCCGGAGCGGCGCGGCACCGCCGGCGCGATCCGCTTCGCCGCCGACGCGCTTGGCAACGACCTCGACGAGAGCTTTCTCGCTCTCAACGGCGACGTCCTCACCGACCTCGACCTCGCCGCGCTGATCGCCGCTCACCGCGAGCGCGCGGCGCGGGCGACGATCGCCCTCTACCCGGTCGAGGACTCGGCCGCCTACGGGCTGGTCAGCCTCGGCGGCGACGGCTCGGTGCTCGAGTTCACCGAGAAGACCGGCGAGGCGGTGCCGGGCGAGATCAACGCCGGCGCCTACTTCCTCGAGCGCTCGGTTCTGGACCTGATTCCGCCCGAACAGGAGGTCTCGATCGAGCGCGAGGTCTTCCCGCGCCTGATCGGCGATGGCCTCGGCGCACTCCGCCTCGAGGGCTACTGGATGGACATCGGCACTCCTGAGCGCTACCTGCAGGCGAGCTGGGACATCCTCGAGGGCCGGGTCGAGACGCGGGTGCAGCCGACCGCCCCCGGCCTGCTGATCGGCGCCGGCGCCGAGGTCGCAGCCGGCGCGACGGTTGGCCCGCGCGCCGTCGTCTCCGCCGACTGCCGGGTCGATGCCGGCGCGGAGGTGCGCGAAGCGGTCCTGCTGCCCGGCTGCAGCGTGGGGGAGGGCGCCCGGGTCAGCGGCGCGGTGCTCGCCCCCGGGGTCACGGTCGAGCCCGGCGCCTCGGTGGAAGACGACATCGTCGGCCGCGATGCGACAGTCTCCGCACCAGCATGATCGACGACGTACTCGGCATCCCCGACCAGCTCCGCGACGCCCTCTGGCGGATCGAGTCTGCGCGGCTCGAGCCGGCCGACGCCGCCGGGGTGATGGTCTGCGGGATGGGCGGCTCGGCGATCGGCGGCGACCTCGCCGCCGCCGCCCTCGGCGACCGCCTGACGCGCCCGCTGCTAACCGTCCGCGGCTACGAGCTGCCGAGCTGGGCGACCCCGGAGTGGACCGTGCTCTGCTCCAGCTACTCGGGCAACACCGAGGAGACGCTCGCCTGTTTCGCCGCCGCCGAGGCGCTCGGCGCCCGCCGCATCGTCGCCAGCACCGGCGGCGCCCTCACCGACCAGGCTCGTGAGGCGGGCCTGCCGGTGGTCGGCCTGCCCGGCATCTTCCAGCCCCGCGCCGCGGTCGCCTACATGTTCACCGTCGTCGCCGAGGTCGCCGCCCTGGCCGGCGCCGCGCCCCGCGTCCACACCGAGATCGACACCGCCGCCGCCTTCCTCGAGTCTGAGCTGGAGGCGCTGCAGGCGCGCGCCGCCGAGCTCGCCGGTCAGATCGGCGAGGACTTCCCGGTCCTCTACGGCGCCGACCTGACGGCGCCGGTGGCGCGCCGCTGGAAGTGCCAGGTGAACGAGAACGCGAAGCTGCCCGCCTTCTTCTCCGAGCTGCCCGAGGCCGACCACAACGAGCTCTGCGGCTGGGGCGTCGAGGCCGGCCACTGCGCCGTCTTCCTCGAAGACGCCGACCAGCACCCGCGCGAGCGCCGCCGCATCGAGCTGACCGCCGAGGCCGTCAGCGCCGGCGGGGCGCGGACGCTGCGGGTCGAGACCGCCGGCGAGACCCGGGTCGCCCGCCTGCTCTGGGCGGTGGTGCTGGGCGACCTCGTCTCGCTCGAGCTGGCCAAGGCGCGCGGGGTTGACCCGCTGCCGGTCGAGGCGATCGAGCGCTTCAAGCAGGCGATGGGGCCGGCCGCATGAGGGCGATGGTGCTGGCGGCGGGGCTGGGGACGCGGCTGCGGCCGATCACCTACGACATGCCGAAGCCGATGGTGCCGGTGCTGAACAAGCCGGTGATGGAGCACATCCTGCTGCTGCTTGCCCGCCACGGCTTCACCGAGACGATCGCCAACCTGCACTGGTTCCCGGAGCTGATCCAGGAGTACTTCGGCGACGGCTCCCGGCTCGGGGTCGAGCTCTCCTACAGCTATGAGGAGCAGCTGCTCGGCACCTCCGGGGGCGTCCGCAACGCGGCCGGGTTCCTCGGCGACTCCTTCCTCGTCATCTCCGGCGACGCGCTCACCGACATCGACCTGAGCGCGATGCGCGAGTTCCACGAGTCCCACGACGGGATCGCGACCCTGGCGACCAAGCGGGTCGAGGACACCAGCCAGTTCGGGGTGGCGATCACCGGCGCCGACGGCCGCATCCAGGGCTTCCAGGAGAAGCCCGACCCGAGCGAAGCGCTCTCCGACCTCGCCAACTGCGGCATCTACATGTTCCGCAAGGAGATCTTCGACTTCTTCCCCGCGCCCGGCACCAGTAAAGCCGCCGGCCCCGGCGACCCCGAGGGCTTCGCCGACTGGGCGATGGACGTCTTTCCGCGCCTGCTCGAGGGCGACGTCCCCTTCTACTCGCACGAGATCGAGGCCTACTGGGACGACATCGGCAACCTCGAGGAGCTGCGCGCCGCCACCCTCGACGCGCTCGAAGGCCGGGTCGAGGTCGAGCGCGAGGGCGAGCTGGTCGACGGCTTCCGCAGCGGCACGCCGGAGGGGGACGAGGGCAAGCTGGCCGGACCGGTGCTGATCGGCGCGGGCAGCGAGATCGGCGACGACGTGAGAATCGACGGGGCGTCGGTGATCGGGCCCGGCGTGACGGTCGGTGCGAACAGTCGCCTGCGCGAAGTGATCGCATTGCCCGGGGCGGAGATCCCCGCCGGGTCGGTGCTGATCGGTGCGGTCGTCGGCAAGCGCTGATTAGGGCTTGGCGAGAGAGCGTGGGTGCTCCCTCCCGTGAATTCAGTCGCGCGCCCTAAAGGGCGCAGCTCCGGATGACGGAGCCCGCCTATGGCGGGCAATAACCGGATTGCATTTCCGCGCGCTTCGCGACATTCCCGGGAGGGAGCACCCACGCTCTCCCATCCAGCGCCGTCTAGCTTCTGCAGAGAGCGCGGTCGAGCTACTGCTCTCGCCAGAACGCTTCGGGCCGGTTCTGTTGCTTCAGAGCTTCCAACCCTCGGTCGTCCCGTGACCTGTGTTGGAGAGGCCGGTCATGCCTCGGGCGAATGTTCGCCGAAGGCGGCGGAAATGCAATCCGGTTCCTGCGCGCCATAGGCGCGCACCAACATCGCGGAGCCAGCGCCCTTTAG
>DASUNU010000140.1:0-19530 GCA_036276995.1 Solirubrobacterales bacterium | reverse complement strand
GACCGGCCGGCCGGCGACGACGCCGGCGCCGGCGACGACGCCGTCGCCGGGCAGCGCCCGCGCCCCCAGCCGGGCCGAGCGGGCGCCGCTGCGCAGGGGGCGGAAGCTGCCCGGGTCGCAGAGCCGCTGCAGTTGCGCGAGCGGCGCCTGCGGGGGAGCGGCAGGGGCTGTGGTGGCGGCGAGGCTCATCAGGCGGCGAGGCAGAGGACGGCGTTGTGGCCGCCGAACCCGAACGAGTTGGAGATCGCGACGAGGCGCTTGCCGTTGCGGCTGAGCGGGCGCGCCGCGCCGGGGACGTAGTCGAGGTCGAGCCCCTCCTCGCGCTCTTCCCAGCCCAGGGTCGGCGGCGCCAGGTTGCGGCGCAGCGCCTCGACCGTGGCGACCGCCTCGACCGCGCCGGCGGCGCCGAGCAGGTGGCCGATCGCCGACTTGGTCGAGCTGACCGGGAGCGACTTGGCGGTGCCGCCGAGGGCGAGCTTCAGCGCTGCGGTCTCGCTGCGGTCGTTGAGCGGGGTCGAGGTGCCGTGGGCGTTGACGTAGTCGAGGTCGTCGGGCCGGAGGCGGGCGTCGCGGAGGGCGAGCTCGATCGCCCGCGCCGCGTCCTCGCCGCTCGGCTGCGGCGCGGTCAGGTGGAAGGCATCGCAGGTGGCGCCGTATCCGAGCACCTCGCCGAGCACGTGGGCGCCGCGGCCACGCGCCGCGTCCTCCTCCTCGAGCACCAGCACGCCGGCGCCCTCGCCGATCACGAAGCCGTCGCGGCGGGCGTCGAAGGGCCGGCAGACGCCGCTCGGCGAGGTCGCGCCCATCGCCGCGAAGCCGGCCTCGGCGAGGCCGGTGATCGCCGCCTCGGCGCCGCCGGCGAGGACCGCGTCGGCGTCGCCGCAGCGGATCGTGCGGACCGCGTCGCCGATCGCGTGGGCGCCGGCGGCGCAGGCCGAGACGACGCCGTAGGTCGGGCCGCGCAGGCCCTGGCGCATCGCCACCGCAGCGGCGCCGGCGTTGCCCATCATCAGCGGCACCGCCAGCGGCGAGACCGCCTTGACGCCGTCCTGAATCAGGTTGCGCTGCTGCTGCTCGAGCGAGCCGAGGCCGCCGATCCCGGTGCCGACGATGCAGCCGACCCGGTGCGGGTCGTGGGGCGGGCCGTCGTCCCAGCCGGCCTGTGCGACCGCCTCCGCCGCCGCGGCGATCGCCAGCTGGGCGAAGCGGTCGCTGCGGCGCGCGTCCTTGCGCGAGAGGAAGTCGAGCGGGTCGAACTCGTGGCAGCGCCCGGCCCCGTCCTCGATCCCGCAGCGGCCATCGCTCCAGCGCGAGATCAGCGGCTCGGAGCCGACCCCGAGCGGGGTCACGGCGCCGATCCCGGTGACGACGACGCGCCGTCTCATGCCGCTTTCGCGACCACCAGGTCGACCACCTCGCCGACCGTCTTCACGTCCTTGACGTCGTCGCCACGCAGCTCGACCCCGAACTCCTCCTCGACGATCTGGGCCAGCTCGACCAGGTCGAGCGAGTCGATGTCGAGGCTCTCCAAGGTCGCCTCGCGGCCCAGCAGGGACCGCTCGGTGCCGAACTCGACCAGGCTGTCGTAGATCGTCTGCTCGACCTGCTCCGCGCTGACTGCTGTTGCCATCTGTGCTCCTCTCGTGTCTCAGGCGCTGAGGCCGCCGTCGACGGTCAGGGTGGTTCCGGTTACGTAGGAGGCCTCGGGCGAGGCCAGGAAGCTGATGCAGGCGGCGACCTCCTCCGGGGTGCCGGCGCGGCGGGCCGGGATCGCCGCGGTGACCCGCTCGTCGGGCACGTCCGCGGTCAGCCGCGTGGCGACGAAGCCGGGGGCGACCGCGTTGACGGTGATGCCGCGCCGCGCCACCTCGGCGGCAACGGTCTTGGTCAGCCCGATCGCGCCCGCCTTCGCCGCCGCGTAGTTGGCCTGGCCGGGGTTGGCGCGCGGCCCGACCACCGAGGCGACGTTGACGATGCGGCCGAAGCGGGCGCGCAGCATCGCCGGCAGCGCCGCCCGGGTGGCGCGGAAGGCGGCGGTCAGGTTGACGTCGAGCACCCGCGCCCAGTCCTCGTCGCCGAGCTGGGGGGAGAGGCCGTCGCGGCGCAGGCCGGCGTTGTTGACGAGGACGAGGACCGGGCCGCGCTCGTCGGCCCGCAGCAGCGGCTCGACCTCGGCCGCGACCGCGACGTCGCCCTGGAGCGCGACGGCGCTGCCGCCGTCGGCCTCGATCGCGGCCACGACTGCGCGCGCACCGGACTCGTCCTCGCGGTAGTTGACCCGCACCGGCCAGCCGGCGGCGGCGAGGGCGCGCGCCGTGGCGGCGCCGATCCCGCGCGAGGAGCCGGTCACCAGGGCCCAGCCCTCAGTCATCGGCCTCACCCCACTCGAGCACGGTCGCGCCCCAGGCGAGGCCGGCGCCGAAGGCGGCCAGCAGCACCCGCGTGCCCGTGTCCAGCGCCCCGTCGGCGCGGGCGGCGTCGAGCGCCAGCGGGATCGAGGCGGCGGAGGTGTTGCCGTAGCGGCCGATGCAGTCGACGACTCGCTCCGGCGGTAGCTGCAGCCGCTCGCTCAGAGCGCGGAGGATGCGGCCGTTGGCCTGGTGGTAGACGAAGAGGTCGAGGTCGGGGAGGCGGCGCCCGGCCGCCGCGGCGGCCGCGACCGAGGCCTCGCCCATCCGCGCCACCGCGTGGCGGAAGGTCTCGTGGCCGTCCATCCGGACCAGCCCCTCGGCGCGGGTCGCCCGGATCAGGCCGGCGTTGTCGCCGTCGGCCCCCAGCACCACCGGCCCGATCCGGCCGCGCCCCGCCGCCCGCAGCACGACGGCGCCGGCGCCGTCGCCGAACAGGGCCGCGGTGGCGCGGTCGCCGGGGTCGGTGATCCGGCTCATCAGGTCGGCGCCGACGACCAGGGCGCGGGTCGCCCGGCCCGACTCGATCTGGCCGCAGGCCAGGGCCAGGGCGGCGACGAACCCGGTGCAGGCGGCGCCCAGGTCGAGCGCGGCGGCGCGATCGGCACCGAGCGCGGCCGCCACCTGGGGGGCCGCGGCGGGGGTGAGGTCGTCGTTGCTGATCGTCGCGACCAGGACCAGGTCGAGCTCGCCGGCATCGACCTCCGCCTCGGCCAGCGCCCGCCGCCCGGCCCGCGCGGCGTACTCGGCCAGCCGCTCCCCGGGGGCGGCGACGCGGCGCTGCTCGATCCCGGTGCGCTGCACGATCCAGCCCTGCTCGACCCCGAGCCGGGCGGCGATCGGGGCGTTGCCGACGACGTTCTCTGGCACGGCGACGCCGAGACCGGCGATCGCCGTGCCAAGTCGCCCGGCCGGCGGGAGAGACGCGGGCGCCGGGCGAAGTGCGGACTCAGGAGGGCTAGGCACCGACGGCCTCCAGCGCCAGCGGCTCGGCCTCGACCCCGTCGAGGCTGCGCCGGACGAGGCCGGTGAGGATGTCGCCGGGCCCGGTCTCGAGGAAGCGGCCGGCGCCGGCGGCGCGCATCCGCTCGACCGTGCGGCGCCAGCGCACCGGCCGGGTCAGGGCCGCGGCCAGCTCCTCGCGCGGGTCGGTGAAGGGGGCGGCGGTGACCGAGGAGAAGACCGGGACCCGCGGCGCCCGGAAGCGGACCGGCTCGAGCGCGGCGCGGAAGCGGTCGGCGGCGGCGCTCATCGCCGGTGAGTGGAAGGCGCCGGCGACCGGCAGCCGGATCGCCTTCAGGCCGGCGCCGCGGAGCCGGCGGCGGGCCTCGGTCAGGACCCCGTCGGGGCCAGAGAGGACGAGCTGGCCGGGGGCGTTTTCGTTGGCGACGACGAGCCCGAGCTCGGCCGCCAGCGCCGCCACCTCGTGGTCCTCGCCGCCGAGCGCGGCGAGCATGCCGCCGGGGCTGGCCGCCGCCGCCTCCTCCATCAGCCGGGCCCGGACCACGGCCAGGCGCAGTCCGTCCTCGGCGCTCAGCGCCCGGCCCGCGACCAGCGCCGCCAGCTCGCCGAGCGAGTGTCCGGCGACCATCGCCGCCGCCGGCCGGCCGGCCGCCTTCCAGTGGGCGAGGCTGGCGCAGTAGATCGCCGGCTGGGCGAAGCGGGTGCTCTCGCCGACCCGGGCGAAGGGGTCCTCGCCGACCAGCTCGCGGGCCAGCAGCAGCAGCTCGGGCCGGTAGCGGGCGACGATCGCCTCCATCTCGCCGGTCTGGCTGCCCTGGCCGGGGAAGAGCAGGGCGGTGCGGGGTCGCGCGCTCATCGTCCGATACTTCTCCGCGCCGCCGCCGCGGTGACGCCGCCGCGGCCCGATCCCAGACCTTTGGGGGGTGGCGGGGGATGTCCGGGGGGTGGAGGGGCTAGACCAAGAGCTTGAGGCGCTGCGCCTGGCGCGTCGCCTCGGCCCGGTTGCGGACGCCGAGCTTGCGGTAGATCGAGCTGGTGTGCTCCTTCACCGTGTGCGGGGAGAGGTGGAGGCGGGCGGCGATCTCCTTGTTGGTGGAGCCGGTGGCGACCAGGGCCAGCACCTCCTGCTCGCGTTCGGAGAGGGGCGAGTCGAGCGCGCCGGGCTCGGCGAAGACCTCGCTGCCGCGGGCGATCATCCGCACCGCCCTGACCACCTCGACCGCCGGCCAGTCCTTGGAGATGAAGCCGGAGGCGCCGGCCGCGCGGGCGACCAGCGGCGAGACCGCGCCGGCGCCGGAGATCAGCAGCACCCGGGTCCCGGGGCTGGCGGCGCGGATCGCCTCGCAGACCTCGGCCCCGGACTCGGTCCCGAGCAGCATGTCGACCAGCGCCACCTGCGGCCGCAGCCGCCGGCAGACGTCGACCGCCTCCTCGCCGTCGCGGGCGGCGAGGCAGCGTTCGACCCAGCTCTGCCGTTCGAGCAGCAGCCGGAATCCCCACTGGACGACGTCGTGGTCGTCGACGACCAGCACCCGCAGGCCGGGCGCGGCCTCGCTCACGCCTGCACCGGGACGACGAGGCGGACGCGCCAGCGCCCCGGCCCGCTCGGCCCGAACTCGACCAGGCCCTCGTGGTGGAGCGCTTCCAGCACCGCCAGCCGCAGCCCGAGGCCGCCGCCGCGGGTGCGCTGACCGGCGCGGGTGCCGTCGTTCTCGACCTCGAGCCGGAAGGTGGCGGCGTCGGCGCCGACGCGGACGTCGATCCGGGCCGGCGTGGCGTGGCGGTCGGCGTTGCGCAGCGCCTCGGCGAGGACCGACTGGGCGAGCCGCTCGGTCGCGGCCGGCACCGCCGCGCCCTGCTCCCACTCGAGCCGCAGCTCGGGCCGCCGCTCGAGCAGCCGCTCCAGCACCTCGCGCAGCCCGGTGGCGGGCTCGGCCGCGGCCTCGACCGGCCGCGTCATCACCCGCCGCAGGTCGTGCACGACCGAGCGCAGCTCGTCCTGGCTGCGGCGCCGCTCCTCGGCGCTGAGCCCGCGCTCGGAGCCGAGCGCCAGGGTCACCCCGAAGAGGCGCTGGATCGCGTTCTCGTGCAGCTCGCGGGTCAGCTCGACCCGTTCGCTCAGCCGCCGCTCGCGCTCGCGCTGCTGGGTCGAGGCCTCGACGCTGGCGGTCAGCGCCGCCAGCCGGCCCAGGGTCAGCATCGTCTCGCGCTCGCCGTCGTCGAGCTCGATCGGCTCACCCTCGCGGTCGGCGAAGATCACCCCGAGCCAGCGCCGGGCGGCGGCGATCGGGGTGCAGGTGATCGCCTCGGTGTCGGCGAGGCGGGCGTAGCGGGCCGGAACCTCTCCCTCGAGGCCGCCACTGACATCAACGACGCGATCATGTTCGAGCGCCCGCTGGGCGATCGGGGTCTCGTCCAGCGTCCCCTCGACCCGGGCGAAGAGGCCGGGATCGACCCCGTGCGAGCCCATCGGGATCACCGCCCGGTAGGTCGGGTCGTAGAGCAGCAATGCCGCCCGGCGCATCGAGGTCAGGGTGCAGACGGCACGGCAGACGCGGTCGTAGAAGACGCCGGATTCGGTCGCGACGTCGAGTTCCGCGAGCAGGCCGACCAGGACCTCGACCGTGCCGACGCGAGGGGAAGCTGATGGAGCGGGGGCGATGACAGAGGGTACCCCGAATTTAGGGTCATAGTTAACCCTCAATCCCCCCGTTCGGGGGGCTGACCTAGAGGTCGCGGCGGCTGAAGGCCAGCGCCGCCAGGGCCGTGACGATGGCCGACCAGGCGATCGCCCAGATCCAGATCGCGCCGCTGACGTCGTCGGCGCCGCCGAGCGGGCCGAGCTGGACGATCACGCCGGTGGCGCCGCCGATGTCGGCGGTCAGTGCGTGCAGGCCGTTCTGGTAGAGCGCCTCGAAGGGGACGAGCCAGGAGACGATCGAGCTCGCCGTGGTCAGGTCGTCGACGTCGAGCGCTTCGCCGATCTGGCCCAGCAGCCCGGCGGCGAGGCCGGTGGCGAAGACCATGAAGATCGCGATCCCGTTGGCGGTGGTCCCGAGCAGGGTCGAGCCGAGCAGCGAGATCGCGACCACGGTGACGACGCCGAGGGCGAGGCCGGCGGCGGGGACGAGCAGCGAGCCGGGCGTGAAGTCGCCGGCCGCCTGGGTGATCAGCACCGCGGCGAGAAAGACGGCGACGACGTAGACGGCGCAGACGGCGGAGGCGGCCAGCAGCCGGCCGACCAGCAGCGTCGTCCGCCCGACCGGGCGCACGACCAGCGGCTGCAGGAGGCCGCGCTCGGCGTCGCCGCGGACCGCGCCGAGGGTGAGGAAGATCGCCAGCACGACGCCGAGGAAGAGGGCGACGAACATCGCCAGGCCGAGCAGCGTCCCGCCCGCCAGCGCCTGTTCGTCGATCGGGACGAAGCCGCCGCCGGTCGTGCCTTCGAGCGAGTCGAAGGCCTCGAAGGCGGCCAGCGCGTAGAGCCCGAGGAAGGCGGCGGTGAGCAGGCCGACGACGAGCAGGACCCGGCGGCGCACCGCCTCGCGCAGCGCGTGGGCGGCGATGGTCAGCGCGTCGCTCACCGGTCCCGCCCCACCACGGCCTCGAGGTAGGCGTCCTCGAGGGTGCCGCTGACGACGCGGACGCCGTAGACCTCGGTGCCGGCGGCGACCAGCTCGCGGACGATCCGCGGCACGTCCTCGCGGCCGGCGTCGGGCAGGTGCCGCACGCCCTCAGCGGTCTCGATCTCGACCCCGCCGGGCGCGGTCAGGTCCTGCGGCCGGCCCTCGGTCACGACCCGGCCGCCGTCGATGATCACGACCCGGTCGCAGACCAGCTCGATCTCGCTCAGCAGGTGTGAGTTGAGCAGCACCCCGACGCCGCGCTCGCGCAGGCCGAGCAGCAGGTCGCGAACCGTGCGCCGGCCGCCGGGGTCGAGCGCGCTGGTCGGCTCGTCGAGCAGGACCAGGCGGGGGGCGCCGATCAGCGCCTGGGCGATGCCGAGCCGCTGCTGCATGCCCTTGCTCATCGTCTCCACCCGGCGCCCGCCCTCACCCGCGAGCCCGACCCGCTCGAGCAGCTCACCGCGCTCGCTCGCCCCGCCCGCGGAGCGGGCCAGCCGCTGGTGCAAGGCCAGTACCTCCTCGGCGCTGGACCAGCCGGGGAAGCGGAAGAGCTCGGCGAGGTAGCCGGTCGCGGCCCGCGCCGCGCGGCTGCCGGCGGCCGCGCCGGCCACTTCCGCCGTCCCGCCGCTGGGGCGGACCAGGCCGCAGGCGATCTTGACCAGCGTCGACTTGCCAGCCCCGTTGGGTCCGAGCAGCCCGACCAGCTCTCCCGCCCCGACCTCGAGGTCGACGGCGCTGAGCGCGGTGGTGCTGCCGTAGCGCTTCGAGAGGCCACGGGCCGAGAGGGCGGAGGTCATCCCGGCCATCTTCGCCGCTCGGCCGTCAGTGAGGCCCCGCGCTTTGCCGCCACCAGGCATAGAGGCGGTTTAGGTCCAGGGGCTCGCGGCGGGCCAGCGCGTAGATCAGCAGCTCGTCGTCCGACCATTCGACCCAGGACACGCTGTCCGAGTCGTCGTAACAGATCCTGGTGCCGTCCCGGTAGGAGGCGACCACCGGCTGATACTGGCCGGCGGAGCAGCTTCCCTCCCAGTCCTCGACGACCTTCCGCCGTTCGCTCACGTGCCGGTCGAGCTGGGAGCGGTCGTCGAAGAGCAGGTAGTACGCGTTGTCGGCGCCCCGTCGGGGACGGCATCGCACCGTCGCCCTCGACCCGGTCAGGGAGAAGCCGTCCCGCTCGCAGCTCTGCTGGAAGGCCTCGGGCACGTGCTCCAGCAGCCGGCGCTCGTACTCGTCCGGGAAGGGGCTCCGCAGCCCGTCGGTCGAGAGCGCGGTGCCGGTGTCCGACCACCACTGCATCAGCGAGTCGCCCGCCGCCGGGCCCTGCTCGGCCCTGGCCAGGATCAGCAGCTCGGCGTTGGTCCAGGCCAGCCGCTGCCGCCTGCCCAGGGCGTCGCACCAGAGCCGCCCCGCCTCCTCCCCGTGCAGCGAGTAGGTGCCGATCGCGATCGCCTGGGTGAAGCAGGGGCCCGGCGGGGCGGAGGAGCTCGCGACCAGATCGTCGAGGGCCGCGTTCATGGCCTTGGGCCTCGCATACTGGAAGAACCGGATCCGGACTCCCTCCGCGCGGTCGAGGCAGGCGACGGCGGCCACGGCCGTCGCGCTGTCGAGGGGCGTGCACGATCGCCGCAGCTCCGGCGAGACCACGCGCAGCAGGACCCGGCTCGCCGCGTCGGAGCCGTCGTCGCCCTCCTTCCGGGTCCCGACCAGATAGGCCGCGCAGACCATCAGCAGCACGGTGACGAAGGAGAGCCCGACGGCGAGGCGACGACGGCTCGCCACAACTGCGAGACCGGTGGCGAGCGAGCGGTTGCGGCGGCGGGCGGAAGAGATGGCGAGGAAGACGAGGAACGCCGCAAGTGCGACCATCACCACGACCACGGTGGGCGCGTCGCCGATCAGCGCCGTGGCCGCCGCCGCGATGATCAGCTCGAGCCCGATCAGCCAGACGTCCCAGGGACTCGGATCCTCTTGTCGGGGTCGTGGCATGCGTCGGTTCGCAGAAATCTATTAAACGCTCAGGATCATCTCTTGACCCCTTACCTGCCCCAGCGCTACCCGGCCCTGGCCGAGACGCTGCCGCACCTGGCGCTCTCCGAGCGGCCGACGCCGGTCCGCGAGCTCGCTGGGCTGGGGATCTGGGTGAAGGAAGACGGCCGCTTCGGGGCCGGCGGCTGGGGCGGCAACAAGGTGCGCAAGCTGGAGTGGCTGATCCCCGACGCGCGGCGGCGCGGGCGCGGCTCGATCCTCACCTTCGGCGGGCTCGGCACCAACTGGGGGCTGGCGACGGCGCTGTACGGGCGCGAACACGGGCTCGAGGTCGCGCTGGCGCTGGTCGACCAGCCGGTCGACGACCATGTGCGGGCGCAGCTCGAGCGGCTCTACGCCTCGGGCGCGCGCATCCACCGCACCCACACGAAGGCGCGCACGGTGGCGGCGCTGCCCTGGCTGCTCGCCCGCAACGCCAGCCGCGGGCGGCCGCCGTACCTGCTGCCGGCCGGCGGCTCCTCACCGGTCGGGGCGCTCGGCTACGTCGAGGCGGCGCTGGAGATCGCCGCCCAGGTGGAGGAGGGCGGGCTGCCGGAGCCCGCCCACGTCGTCGTCCCGGTCGGCACCGGCGGTACCGCGGCCGGCCTCGCGCTCGGCTTCCAGCTCGCCGGCCTGCGCAGCCGCGTGGTCGGGGTCGTGGTCAACGATCAGCTCCGCCTCGACGCTCCGGTCTTCGCCCGTCTCGCCCGCCGCAGCGCCAGGCTGCTGGAGCGGCGCGGGGCGGACCTCGGACCGTTGCGGTTGGGGCCGGGGATGCTCGACGTCACCCGCGACCAGCTCGGCGCCGGGTACGGCCACCCGACCGCGGCCGCGGGGCGCGCGGCGGAGCTCGCCGCCGCCGACGGCCTCGCCCTCGATCCCGTCTACACCGCCAAGGCGATGGCCGGCCTGCTCGCGCTGCGGGGGCGGCTCGGTGGGCCGGTGCTGTTCGTCCACACCGACGGGCCGCGGCTGGCACGTTAGAAAATTCTAACTATTCAAAATAAGTTGCTCCACCGTGTTAGCGTCGGCCGATCGCCGGGTGGTGGGCCCGGCCTGACTCTTGGAGGAGAGGCTGATGAAGTGGATTCGAATTTCGGCGATCGTCTGCGTTGCCGCGAGCTGGCTGGCTTTTGCCGGCTCCGCGTGGGCGGTCAAGTACGTGGCATTGGGTGACTCGTACTCGTCGGGAACGGGGACGAGGACCTATTACGAAGGCTGTCAGCGCTCGGTCTACGCGTACCCGTACCTGCTGCACAACGCGCACCCGACCTGGACCTTCGTCAACGCGACCTGCGCCGGGGCGAAAACCGGCGACGTCGCCGGCTCGCAGGCGGCCAGCCTGAGCGCCGACACCGACTGGGTCACCTACACGATCGGCGGTAACGACGCCGGTTTCTCCGACGTGATCACCGAGTGCGCGCTGCCCTCGTGGGCGTCCAACTGCAACGGGGCGATCGACGGCGCCCAGGCCTACATCCAGAACACGCTGCCGGGCCGGCTCGACCTGGTCAACAACACGATCAAATCGAAATCGCCGAACGCGAAAGTCGTCGTGCTCGATTACCCGCGGCTGTTCAACGGCACCGACTGCAACGCCTTGACCTGGTTCAGCGGCAGCGAGATGACCCGGCTCAACCAGACCGCCGACCTGCTCAAAGGCCAGATCAGCGCCGCGGCGACGCGGGCGGGAGCGAACTTCATCTTCCGCGACGTGATCCCGTCCTTCATCGGGCACGCGGTCTGCGACGGTGGCGGCGGGTCATCGACCGAGTGGATCAACGGCCTCTCGAACCCGGTTGGAGAGAGCTATCACCCGAAGATCACCGGTCACGCCAGCGGCTACTACCCGGTGGTGAAAGGGGTGACCGGCTAGGCGGTGAGCTTGACCGGCAGCGTTTTGAGCTGGTTGAGGAAGCCGGACTCGACGAAGATGGGCTGGCCCGCGAGGCTGATCTCGGGGTAGCGGGCCAGCGTCTCCTCAAAGAGGATCTTCAGCTCGAGCCGGGCGAGGGCGGTGCCGAGGCAGAAGTGGCGGCCGCCGGCGCCGAAGGCCTGGTGCTCGGGGTTGCGGTGGACGTCGAAGTGGTCGGGGTCCTCGTAGCGGGTCTCGTCGCGGTTCGAGGAGGCGTACCACATGACCACCTTCTCGCCCTTCTTGATCTCCTGCCCGTTCAGCACCGTGTCCTCGGTCGCGGTGCGGCGAAAGTGGGCGAAGGCGGGGAACATCCGCAGCGCCTCCTCGACCGTCCCGGGGACGAGAGCAGGATCGTCGCGGACCATCGCCAGCTGCGCGCGGTCTTCGAGCAGCGCCCGCATGCCGCTGCAGTAGGTCGCCTTGGTGCTGTCGTTGCCGGCGGCGACGAGCAGGAAGAAGCCCATCACGATCTCGTGCGTCTCCAGCCTCTGGCCTTCGACCTCGGCGTGGACGAGGACGCTGGTCAGGTCGTCGGTCGGGTTCTCGCGCCGGTCCTCGATCATCGCCCCGCAGCGGGCGAAGACCTCGCCGATCGTCTTCTCGATCGTCTCTTCGATGCTGTCGATCCCGTCCGGGCTGTAGTCGGGGTCGTTGGCGGCGAGGGCGGTGTTCATCAGCTCGGCCCAGATCGCGTCGTCCTCCTCGGGGATGCCCATGAAGCTGCCGATCACCCGCGAGACCGCGGGCTGGGCGACGTCGGTGACCAGGTCGCAGCTATCGCGGCCCTCGAGCCGGTCGAGCACGTCGCGGACGATCTGCCGGATCTCGTCCTCGTGGGCGGCGATCCGCTTCGGCGTGAACCCGGCCTGGAACAGCGCCTTCAGCCGGTCGTGCTTGGGCGGGTCCATGCCGATGAACATCGCCCGCGCCATCTCGATCGGGAAGACCTCGTCGATCACCACGACCCCGCCCAGTTCGGAGGAGTAGGTCTGCCAGTCGCGGCTGACCGTGTGCACGTCGTCGGCCGTGGTCACCGACCAGAACCCGGCGGCGGCCGGGATTTCGGTCACCTTCGAGGTCCAGTGCACGGGGCACTTGCCCCGCATCTCCTTGAACAGCTCGTGGGGCGGGCCCTGGATCCAGTGCTCGCGCTCGAGCACCAGCTCCTGTTCCAGCTCCTCCCGGGTTGCGCCTCTCTCGGTCGCGTCGGCCACTGCCCGGCATCCTACTGGCTAGCTGGCCAGTTTTGGGAGCGAGTTGAGTGACCGCTCGGTTTCCGCCCGTACGACCCGCTCGCCGGCCCGGCGTTTGGCCGCGGCCGGGACCGCTTTTGAGAGCTGCGAGCGGTGACCCGCGATCCACGCGTAGGCTCGGTTCGTGAGGCGGGGAAAGGCGGAGATCGCGGCGGCCGGGACGCTGCCCCCCGGCAGTTGCCGGAGCAGCGGGGCCAGTGCCGGGCCGGCGGAGAATCGCCTGCCCGCGGGCGAGACGAGATGCCAGGAGGAGAGGCGCTCCCCGGGATCGAGGTCGGCCAGCAGGGCCTCGCCTTGCTCGCCCTGGATCGCACGCGGCATCAGCGCACGCCGCCTGTCCCAGGCGAGGATCGCGGCGACGCCCCATTTGCAGACCCCGCAGTCGCCGTCGTAGAGGAGGGTCCAGTGCCCGCGAGCGGGGGAGGCCATACGGGACATCGGCGGCGCTAGCTTTCGGCCCCGTACTCGCGGTAGGGATACCACCATTCCTTACGCTCGATCCGCGACTCCATATGGACGTGCTTGGTCTCCTGGAAGGCCTCGAGGCCCTCGCGGCCCAGCTCTCGTCCCAGCCCCGACTGCTTGAAGCCGCCAAAGGGGCCGGCGTCGTTGTCGGTCAGCGGGTCGTTGATCCAGACCGTGCCGGCGCGCAGTTCGCGCATGCAGCGGACCGCGTTGCCGAGGTCGGCGGTGTAGACGTTGGCGCCGAGTCCGAAGGGGGTGCCGTTGGCGAGCTCGATCGCCTCGTCGAGGGAGGCGACGGGGACGAGCGGGGCGACCGGGCCGAAGGTCTCCTCGGTCAGCAGGGCGCTGTCGGCGGCGGCCCCGGTGACCACGGCGGGGGCGAGGAAGTGGCCGCGCTCCTGGCCGCCGCGGTCACCGCCGGCCAGGACCTCGGCCCCGGCCGCGCTTGCCGCCTCGAGCTGGGCGACGACCTTGGCCCGCTGCGGGTCGGAGACCATCGGGCCGATGTCGGTGCCGAGCTCGAACGGGTCACCGAGGACGAGGCCGCGGGTGTGCTCGACGAAGGCGGCGACGTAGTCGTCGAAGACGGCCTCCTCGACGTAGAAGCGCTCGGCCGAGGTGCAGACCTGGCCGGCGTTGAGGAAGGCGGCCCAGGCGCCGCCGCGGGCGGCGACATCGAGCTGGGGGGCGACGTCGGCGCAGACGATGAAGGCGTCCTTGCCGCCCATCTCCAGGTTCATCCGCGCCATCCGCGGCAGGCAGGCCGCGGCCACCTTCTTGCCGGTCGCGACCGAGCCGGTGAAGGCGACGCAGTCGACCCCGGGGTGGGCGGCGAGCGCGCCCCCGACCTCGCCGGCGCCGGCGAGCAGGCCGACCACGCCCGCCGGGAGGTGCTCGAAGACCGGGGCCAGCATCAGGGTCGAGAGCGGGGTCAGCTCCGAGGGCTTGCAGACGACGCAGTTGCCGGCGGCGAGGGCCGGCGCCACCTTCCAGGCGAGCAGCAGCAGCGGGTAGTTCCAGGGGACGATGCAGCCGACCACCCCGAGCGGGTCCTTGACCACCATCGCCAGCTGGGTCGCCTCGATCGGCGGGATCACCCGGCCGGCGTGGTCGCGGCCGATCTCGGCGTAGTAGCCGAAGGCGGCCGCGGTCCACTCGAGCTCGTCGCGGTTCTCGATCAGCGGCTTGCCGCCCTCGGCGGTCATCGTCCGCGCCAGTGCCTCGCTCTGCTCGCGCAGCCGCCGCGCCACCTCGTGCAGCAGCTCGCAGCGCTCGCCGGCCGGCGTTTGCGCCCAGCCCGGCCAGGCGGCGCGGGCGGCGGCGACGGCGGCGTCGACCTGCTCCTCCGAGGCGCTGGCGACGGTCGCGATCGGCGCGGTCGTGTACGGGTTCTCGACCGGGACCGGGGCTCCCGCGCCGGCCACCTGCTCGCCGCCGATCAGCAGCTCGATCACGTGCTCGCCGCTCGTCGCCATCGGCTCGGACCCTACCCGCCCGCAAGCGCCGGTCCTACAGTTCGGGCATGGCCAACTGGGACGACGTGCGCCGGATCGCGCTGGCGCTGCCCGAGGTGAGCGAGGGGACCTCGTACGGCAACGCCGCCTGGAAGGTGCGCAAGAAGACCTTTGCCTGGGAGCGGCCGCTGCGCGAGAAGGAGCTGCGCGAGCTGGGGGAGGGGGCGCCGGACGGCGAGGTGCTGGGGGTCTGGGTCGAGGACCTCGGAGTCAAGGAGGCGCTGATCGCCGACGACTGCGGCCACTTCTTCACCACCCCGCACTTCGACGGCTACGCCGCCGTCCTGGTCAAGCTCGACGAGATCGGCACCGCCGAGCTGCGCGAGCTGATCGCCGAAGCCTGGCTGGGCAAGGCGCCGGTGCGCCTGGCCCGCGAGTACGAAGCGAGCCTCTAGGTCCAGAGGCCGTTGTCCTCGGCGAGCGCTTCCAACGTGGGACCGTCGCGGCCGAGCGTGAAGTTGGAGGCAACCGCGGTGCCGAACCCTTCGACCTGCTCGCCGAGCAGCACCTCGCAGATGCGGTGCACGAGCGAGGCCGGAGAGATCTCCTCGACCGGGGACTCCGCGTCGCGTTGCCAGCGCAGCTTCGACGGGGACGCTCCCACCTCGCCGGAGAAGGTCGGGTTGCCGGCCTCGAAGAGGTGGCGATGTTCCGCCTTGAACGCCCCTTCGACCAGCCAGAGGCGATCGCCCTCCTTCAGCACCCCCTTGTCGATGAGCAGGGGGAAGATCCGGACCCGCCGCCGTCTCCCCTCGTTCTCTGCCCGCAGCTGCACCTCCCGCTCACGCACGGTGAGGTCGAAAGCTTCGTCGCCCGGCAGGGGGAGGATGCGGTCGAACGAGAGCTGTTGCGCCGCGCCGGAGACGACCAGCTGGACCCGGATCGCCTCGATCGGCATCTGGTACACGTCGCCCAGCCACTTGACGTTCTTGAGGACCCGCTTGGTGAAGCCCGGGCCGACCAGCTTGATGCGGACCTGTTGGCTGGGCTTCCACTCGGTGAAGGAGTCGAGGGAGAGGAACTCGGCGATCGACCCACGGACCTCCTCCAGCGAGGCCGTCGCCTCGAGCCCGGCGGCGGCCCGGAAGGGCGCGCCCCTCTCCGCCGCGATGGCCCGGTGCAGGGTCTCGGCGTAGTGCGAGGTCGGCAGGTTCGCGTAGCCGCCGGCATAGGCGAGGGCCTGGACGTCGGTGAAGCCGAACTCCTCGTCGACCTTGAGCTCGACGAGGACGATCTCCCCCGATTTGTCGAGCGCGAGGACATCCAGTCGCTGCAGGTCCTCGCTGAAGTCGGCCAGTTGGTGGCCGAGCGGCAGCAGTTCCTCCCCCAGCGCTTCGGGTGCCTGGAGGACGATCTGCTCCAGCTGCGCCTCTGAGACCTGACCGCCGAAACTGGTCGGCTCGAGGACCTCGGCCGTGCCATCTACGAACTGAACGGTCCGCCCCACGAAGTCCTCTGCCATCGCGCGGATCTTCCCACAGCCCGAGTACTCGAATCTGACAGAGGGGGGTGTGGCTAGAGCCGCGGGTGGGCGAGGTGCCAGCGGACCGAGCGGGCGACGCACCCGCGCCAGGGGGCGTGGACCCAGCCCAGCTCGCGCTCGGCCCTCGAGGGGCCGCAGAGCAGTGACTGCGGAATCTCGGCGCTGAGGCCGAAATCCTCGGGCAGCTCCTCGTCGGGTACCCGGACCAGCTCGGCCTCGTGGCCGGCGGCGGCGAGGATCTCCTCGGCCCAGTGACGGACGGTGGCGCACTCGCGCTCGCAGAGGTTGAAGACCTCGCCGCGGCCGCCGCGCTCGCAGGCGAGCCGCAGCCCGCGGGCGATCTCGGGCGCGTAGCCGCGCGAGCAGAGGAAGGTGCCAGGGCCAAATGGGATCTCCCTGTCCCCAGCGCGGACCCGGGCCAGCACGAAGTCCTCGCGGCGGTTGTAGTCGTGCTCGCCGTAGACCATCGGCAGCCGGCAGATCGTGGCGCCGCGTTCGCGGTGAAGCCGCTCGACGTCGAGCTTCTCGTAGACGCCCGGCTCGTGGCCCCAGCCCGGCGGCACGAAGTCGCGGTCGGGGGAGGGGACGGTCCGCAGCGGCGCCTCCTCGGTCAGCGGCACCGCGTCGGTGACCGTGCCGTCGTAAACGGAGGCAAAGGCGCGGTAGACGTCCATGCTCGAGACGGCGACGAGGGGGAGCGATCGATCGATCGCCGGCTCCAGCGCCGCGACGTCCGCGACCGTCATCGCCGAGAGGTCGATCACCGCGTCGGGCGAGAACCGGGCCAGCTCCTCGCGGTGCGCCGCCAGCTGCCGGCGCTCGCTATGGATGTGCTGAACCGATGGCGGCAGGTCGCCCGCGTGCTCGCCCCGGTGCGCGACCGCCACCGTGTGCCCGGCGCCCAGCAGCTCGAAGACCAGAGCGCGACCGATGAACCGAGTCCCGCCGAGAACCAGGATCCGCATTACGCCTGCCTACCCGACGCGGGGCGCCGGCGCAAGAGCAGGATCACGGCCTGCACGGTCAGAGCCACCGCCGTCGCCAGGCCGAAGGCGCCGGCGGTCGAAAGCTCCGGCAGGGCGAGCGCGAGCACGAAGCAGAAGGCGGCGAAGCCATAGAAGCCGAGCAGGAAGTTGCGCAGCAGGACAGCGACCTGGGCGAAGCCGCCGTGGGCGTGGGTGAAGGCGGCGAGGACGCTGGTGATGATCGGGAAGGGGGCGAGCAGGCCGCTGAGGTGGGGGCCGAGGGCGCCGGAGACCGAGGTCAGCGCCATCACCAGGGCGAGCGCGGCGAGGGCGCGGGCGGGCAAGTCCCACCAGGGCGGCGGGGCGGGAGCCGGACCCGCGGGAGCCGGCGGCAGCAGCCGCAGGCCGAAGGCGAAGCCGGCGCCGACCAGGAGCAGCGACAGCGCTGGCGGTGGCTCGACCAGGCTGAGGACGGCGACCCCGGCCAGGAACGCGGCCCAGCCGCAGAGCACGCTGGCGAGCGGCCCGGCCGTCCTCGCGACCCGGCCGTAGACGACCACGAAGGCGGTCAGGGCGGCGAGCCCGAGCAGGGCGCCGGCGGCCGCGTCGGCGCCGAACCCGCGCCCGTGGAGCATCGTCTCGACCAGCAGGATCGGCCCGGCGACGACCGGCAGCCCACCGAGCAGCCCGGCGACCGCCATGCCCCAGCGCCGCCCGGCCAGCGAGACAGCGACCACGCAGAGCGGGGAGAGGAAGAGCTTTGCCGCCAGCAGCGTCACCGCGGCAGGCTCGCAGAAGCGAGTGTCGACTTATGCGCGCTATAGGGGGCATAAGTCGACACGCGTGCGATCCAGGCATTGCCAAATAATCCCCGAGCAAACTCGGGGAGTTCTGGGATAGTGCCTCTCGGGACCCGACCGAGGAGGAAGAGATGTCACCGGAGGCCGCAGACACCTTGGCGTCGGCGCCGCGAGCGCTTGCTGCCGCCACTCTCGCCGAGGCTTTTCAGGCGACCGCGGCGGAGCGCGCCGGGCAGGCCGCGCTGCGGGCCAAGGACGAGGAGTTCAGCGCCACCTGGGCCGAGTACGCGGCGACGGTGCGCAGGCGCGCGGCGGGACTCGCGGCCCTGGGGGTGGGCCGCGGCGACACGGTCGGGTTCATGCTGGGCAACCGGCCCGGCTTCTTCATGACCGACAGCGCCGCGATGCACCTCGGCGCCGCCTGCTTCTCGGTCTACAACACCTCCTCGCCGGAGCAGATCGAGTACGTGGTCGCCGACGCCGGCAACCGGGTGATGGTGACCGAGCCGCAGTTCCTCGCGCAGGTGCTGGAGGCGCGCGAGCGGGTCGAGGCGCTGGAGCACGTGGTCGTGCTCGGGGGCGAGGCGCCGGCGGGGACGATCGCGGTCGAGGAGCTGGAGGCGCTGGGCGACCCGGGCTTCGACTTCGAGGCCGCCTGGCGGGCGATCGAGCCCGACGACGTGCTCTGCCTGATCTACACCTCCGGCACCACCGGCCCGCCGAAGGGCGTGCAGCTCACCCACCGCAACCTGCTCAGCGGCTGGCGGGCGAGCCACGAGGTCTATCAGCCCGGCCCCGAGCTGCGGGCGATCTCCTACCTGCCCAGCGCCCACATCGCCGACCGCTACTCCTGCCTCTACGGGCAGATGATCTACGGCGGCTGCTTCTACTGCTGCCCCGACCCGCGGCAGATGATCGCCTACGCGATGGAGGTGCACCCGACCGCCTTCACCGGGGTCCCGCGCATCTTCGAAAAACTGAAGGCGGCGCTGGAAACGGGGATGGCGGCCGAGACCGACCCCGAGAAACGGGCCGCGACCGAGTGGGCGATGGCGGTCGGCCGCCGCCGCGTCGAGGCCTACATGGCCGGCGCCGTCCCGGCCGAGCTGGAGGCGGAGTGGCAGCGGGCCGACGAGCTCGTCTTCGCGAAAGTCCGCACCATGCTCGGCCTCGACCAGGTCGAGCTGTTCGCGGTCAGCGCCGCCCCGACCCCGCCCGCGGTGATCGAGTTCTTTCTCGCGATGGGGATCGAGATCTGCGAGCTGTGGGGGATGTCGGAGACCAGCGCCACCGCGACCCTGAACCCGCCGGGCCGGATCCGGGTCGGGACGGTGGGGCCGCCGCTGCCGGGGGTCGAGGTGAAACTGGCCGCGGACGGCGAGGTGATGGTGCGCGGACCGATCGTGATGAAGGGCTACCGCAACATGCCCGAGCGCACGGCCGAGGCGTTCACCGCGGACGGCTGGCTGCTGACCGGCGACGTCGGCGAGTTCGACGCCGAGGGCTACCTGCGGATCGTCGACCGCAAGAAGGAGCTGATCATCAACGCGGCCGGCAAGAACATGTCGCCGGTCGCGATCGAGGCGAAGCTGAAGACCGAGACCCCGTTGATCGCCCACGCGGTCGCGATCGGCGACCGCCGCCCCTACAACGTCGCCCTGATCGCGCTCGACCCCGAGACCCTGGCCGCCCGCGGGCTCGCCGCCGACGATCCGGAGGTTGTCGCCGAGATCGAGGCCGCGGTGGCCGGCGCCAACGCGCGTCTCTCGCGGGTCGAGCAGGTCAAGCGCTACCAGGTGCTCGCGGGCGAGTGGCTGCCGGGCGGCGAGGAGCTGACCCCGACGATGAAGCTGAAACGCGGGCCGATCGCCGCCAGGTACGCGGGCGAGATCGAGGCGCTCTACGCGGGCTGAGCCGTTCCCCGGCGCGCGGCGACCCGCTCGAAGGCGGTGACGACCTCGGGGTCGAACTGCGAGCCGGCGCCGCGGCGCAGCTCTTCGAGCGCGCGCGCGGGAAGCATCGCGACGCTGTAGGGGCGCTCGGTGACCATCGCCGCGTAGGCATCGCAGACGGCGATCACCCGTGAGCCGAGCGGGATCTGCTCGCTCTG
>DASUNU010000139.1:0-8944 GCA_036276995.1 Solirubrobacterales bacterium | reverse complement strand
GGACTGTTCACGCCGACCCTGCAGTCCGAGGCCGACGTGCAGATGACCGGCTGCGAGGACCCGCGCATCCGCTTCGAGCCGGACGTGAGCCTGACCCCGTCCTCGCTGGCGGCCGGCGGCCCGACCGGGTTGCAGGTCAACCTGAAGGTGCCTCAGCGCGACCAGACCGTCACTGACGTCAACAAGCTCTACAACGCGTCCGGCGACATCCACGCGATCGACACGCCGCCGATGAAGAAAGCGGTGGTGACGATGCCCGAGGGGATGACGATCTCCACCTCGGCCGCCCAGGGACTCGACAGCTGCTCGAGCGCCCAGCTCGGTCTCGGCAGCGACCGCCCGGTCACCTGTCCGGAGAGCTCCCAGTACGGCACCTTGACCCTGAAGACGCCGATCCTGCCCAAGGACGCCCCGATGCAGGGCAAGATCTACGTCGCCAAGCAGAACGACAACCCCTTCAACAACTTCCTCAGCCTTTACCTGGTGGTGGAAGACATCGAGCGGGGGATCCTGGTGAAGCTGCCCGGCAAGGTCGACCTCGACCCGGTCACCGGCCAGATCACGACGACGTTCGAAGACCTGCCGCAGTTCCCGGTCTCCGACATGCAGCTGACGCTGAAGGGAGGCAACCGCGCCGCCCTGGTCAACCCGACCACCTGCGGGAGGAAGACGATTACCGCGACTTTCTACTCGTGGGCGGATCCCGACAAGGCGATCACCAAGGCCAGCTCCTACGAGGTGACCCGCAAGGCGGACGGCAGCCCCTGCGTGGGCGACCTCGGCCAGCGCCCCTTCAGGCCGACCATGGAGGCGGGCACCGTCAGCCCCTCAGCCGGTACCTACTCGCCGTTCGTCTTCCGTACCACGCGTTCGGATGACGACCAGGAGATCAGCCAGCTGAACGTCGGCCTGCCCAAGGGCCTGCTGGCGAACATCTCCGGCCTCGCCAAGTGCTCCGACGCGGCGATCCGCTCCGCCGAAGCCGCCGGTCGCATCGGTGCCGAGGAGAAGAGCAGCCCCTCCTGTCCCGCCGCCTCGGAGATCGGCTCCACCGATGTCGGCAGCGGCGTCGGCCAGGTCCTCACCTACATCCCCGGCAAGGCCTACCTGGCCGGCCCATATAAAGGAGCCCCGCTCTCGATGGTCGTGATCACGCCGATCCTGGCAGGCCCCTACGACCTCGGCGTGATCGCGGTGCGATCGAGGATCGACGTCGACCGGGTCACCACCCAGGCGACCGTCACCACCGACCCCTTCCCGCAGATCTTCAAGGGGATCCCGGTGCGGATCCGCGACGTGCGGGTCAAGGTCGACCGTGACCGGACCACGATCAACCCGACCAACTGCAGCCCGATGGAGGTCACCTCCCGGGTGACCGGCGCCGGCGGCGATGTCAACTCGACCGGGGACGACACGGGAGCGAGCCTCTCCTCCCGATTCCAGGTCGCAAACTGCGCGGCTCTGCCGTTCGCGCCGCAACTGCGCTTCCAGCTGAAGGGCGGCACCAACCGCGGCGACTACCCGGCCCTGACGGCGACCTTGAGCGGACGGCCCGGCGACGCCAACATCGCCGGCTCGGCTGTCACCCTGCCCCACTCGGCGTTCCTCGCCCAGGAGCACATCAAGACGGTTTGCACCCGGGTCCAGTTCGCTCAGAACGCCTGCCCGGACGCGAGCATCTACGGCCACGCCAGCGCCACCTCGCCGCTCTTCGACGAGACGCTCTCGGGCCCGGTCTACCTGCGCTCCTCGAGCAACCTGCTGCCGGACCTGGTGGCGCGGCTCGACGGCGAAATCGACGTCGAGCTCTCGGGGCGCATCGATTCCAAGAACCGCGGCATCCGCAACACCTTCGACCTAGTGCCCGACGCGCCTGTGACCAAGTTCACCCTGAGCATGCAGGGCGGCAAGAAGGGGCTGCTGGTCAACTCGCAGAACCTCTGCAAGTCGAAGAACCGCGCCGACGTGCGGATGATCGGCCAGAACGGCAAGCGTTACAACTCGAAGCCGCTGGTCGTCGCCGAGCGCTGCAGGAAGAAGCCGCGCAAGGGCATGAAGTCCAAGAGCGGCAAGCGAGGCTAGCTCAATCCCCGATGCGTAAGGCCAGGCTGAAAGGGGCGGTCGCCATCGCGGTGGCCGCCCTTTCCCTCTGCGCTCCTCTGGCCCTCGCCGAGGTCGTCCAAAACGGCACCCTCAGGGTCTCCTTCGAGGGCAAGATCGCCCCGAACAAGCTGCCGAGGAGCGGCAAGGCACCCGTAGCGGTGACCCTCGCCGGCAACGTCAAGACCACCGACGGCCAGGACCCGCCGCAGCTGCGCCGGATCACGATGGCGATCAACCGCAACGGCAAGCTGGATTACAAGGGCCTGCCCCGCTGCAACTTCCACCAGATCCAGCCGGCGAGCACCGAGGAAGCCAAGGAGTCCTGCCGCAAGTCACTGGTCGGCTCGGGCACCTTCAAGGCCGCCGTCGCCCTCCCCGACCAGTCGCCCTTTCCATCAAACGGCAAGATCCTCGCCTTCAACGGCAACCTCCACGGCAAGCCGGTGATCTACGCCCACATCTACGGCACGGAACCGCTGCCCACGTCCTTCGTCCTGCCCTTCGAGATCAAGCAAGGCAACGGCAACTACGCGACCACCCTGGTGGCGGAGCTGCCCCAGGTCGCGGCCGACTGGGGCTTCGTCGAGGGCGTCTCGCTGACCCTGCAGCGCAGCTTCACCTACAAGGGCAAGAGGCACGCATATCTCTCGGCCGGCTGCCCCGCCCCGAAGGGCTTCCCCGGCGCGGTCTTCTCCTTCGCCCGGGCCTCCTTCGGCTTTGAAGACGGGCGCACGCTGAGCTCGACGATGACGCGGGACTGCAAGGTGAAGGGGTGAGCTAAGCTGTCCCGCATGGGCAGGAGAACCACCCGCGTGCTCGCGGTGGCCATGGCGGCCATGCTCGCGCTTGTCGTCGGCAACGCGCTGGCGGCGAAAAAAGTCACCAAGGTCCACCTCGTGGCCGGCAACATCGTGATCGACGGCCAGGGCGGGTTCGCGCCGACGGCGCTGCCCCGGACCGTGAACGCGCCGATCGAAATCTTCGGCAGCGGCAAGATCAGCACCGTCAACGGCGAGCTGCCCCCGATCCTGGAGAACCTCCAGTTCGAATTCGACAAACACGGCGCGGTCGACACCACCGGGCTGCTGAAATGCTCCGCGGCCAAGCTGAAGGCGACGACGGTGCCGCAGGCGCGCAAGCTCTGCCCCGGCGCGATCGTCGGCACCGGTACCGGCCACGCCATCGTCAAGTTCCCCGAACAGGGTCCGATCCCGGCGACCTCGCCGATCACGATCTTCAACGGGCCGAAGATCAAGGGCGACCCGAGCGTCTACGCCCACGCCTACCTCACGGTCCCGGCGCCGACCACGATCGTGATCCCAGTCCGGATCGAAACGATCAACAACGGCCGCTACGGCTACCGGGTCAACACCGTGATCCCGAAGCTTGCCGGCGGCTTCGGCATCCCGATCTCCGGCTCGATCAAGATCGGCCGCAAATGGACCTACAAGGGCAAGAAGCACAGCTACATCAACGCCCGCTGCCCCGACGGCCGCCTGCAGGCGATCGGCAGCTTCGGCTTCAAAGACGGCACCCAGATGAAGGGGTCGTTCCTCACCCCCTGCCAGATCCGCGGCTGACGCTCAGACGCGCTCCGGCTTGACCAGGCCGGCGAGTGGGTCGCGGCCGTCCCAGTTGCCGCCGGCGGCGTAGGGGCGGAAGCGGACGAAGGCCGATTCGTGGTGGAAGGGCTGTGCCCGGTCGGCTGCCATCGCGGCGGCGTGGGGGCCGCCGGCGCCGACCGCGTAACGGCGCATCGCGGCGGCACTGCGCCAGAGCGAGAAGGTGGCGACCAGGCGCGGCGGCCGGGCGAGCCCGGTGCCGGCGAGAAGGGCGGGGCTCTCGAGCGCCGCCGCCTCGGCCGGGCCGGCGCTGCGGCGGAAGCGGCCGGTACCGAGCAGGCGTAGCTGGCCGAGGGTGAGGACGCCGACCGGCTCCTCCTCGTCGACGGGCAGCGCCTGCTTCGGTAGGCCCGGCATCCCCGCCCAGGCCCCGAAAGCCCGCAGCGGCTGCAGTCGCATCCGGTAGCCGGCGGCGAGCCGCGCTGCAACCGGGTGGGAGCGCTCGAAGGCGTCGATCGCGGCGTCGCTCTCCCAGGCGGCGAGCATCCCCACCTGCCCGAGCCGGCGCGGCGGCAGCAGCGGCTCGCCGAGCGGGGCGGTGGTCGTGGTCACCGCGTAGGTGAGGCCAGGGACGGCGCTCGGCTTGGGTGGCCGCAAAAGGACTCGCGCCGCGGCACCCGCTCCCAGCTCGGCGATGTGGACGGTGACCACCACTCGGGGAAGTTTGCCCCTTTCGATGTAGACGCCGCCCTTCTCCCAAGAAACTTCTTCTTGACTTTATGAAAGAGAGCGTTTACAGTCCGCGCAGCCGAGTTCGCACCAGGGAGCGAGCTGGCAGTTACAGGGACAACCGAGCCACCCAGGGAGGGCCGCTTTAGGGAAGCGGCCGGCAGCGGGGCTCAAGGGACAAGGAGAGCGATACGTGAGACGCCACGCGAAGGTTCTGTTTGCGGTTGCGATGCTGTTCGCCCTCCTGGCTCTCTCCGTGGTCGCCCAGGCTGCCCAGGTCTACGTGCCCGCGCAGAGCTTCTCCGGACCGGGCTCCGCCGACGGGCAGCTCGACAAACCCCGCCGCGCCGCAGTCGAGCAGTCGACGGGGAATCTCTTCGTCGCCGACTCCGGCAACGGCCGCGTCCAGGTCTTCGACCCCGACGGGGGCTTCGTCACCGCCTTCGGCCAGGCAGAGCTCGACGCTCCCTACGGCATTGCCGTATACGAGAGCGGGGGGCAGACCGAGGTCTACGTCTCCGACCCGGCGACCAACCAGATCCTCCGCTACGACTCCGATGAGCAAGCGGTTCCGAGCTTCTCGGTGGACGCGGGCTTCACCAGTCCCGCCCAGGGTGCAGGTCAGCTCAAAGTCGGCGACTTCGCCGCCGCGCTTGCGGTCGACCCGAACAACGGCGACCTCTGGGTCGCCGACGCCGGCGACGATCGCGCCCAGCGCTACAGCGACACCGGAGCCTTCGAGCTCGCCAACGACGGCTCCGACTCCCCGGGCGGCACTTTCACCGGCCTGCTCGACATCGCTGCCGACTCGGCCGGCCGCCTCTACGCGGTCGACTCCAACGGCCTCATCGCCAACCAGCCCGACGGCACCCCCGCCAGCGGTCAGAGCCGGGTCGAGCGCTTCTCGGCTGGTGGTGAACATCAGCTCACGCTCCCCGGCCTGACCCAGCCAGCCACCGTCGCCGTCGATCTCGCCACCGACCGGGTCGCGGTCTCCGCCGATCAGAACAACGTCGACTACAACGGCGAACCGTCCCTGCACGTCTTCGACTCCACGGGGGCGAAGTTCGACGAGCTGCGGATGGGGCCCGGGACCCAGTACACGACCGTGCACGGGCTCGCCTGGCGTTCCTCGGACGCCGACGTCCTCGCGGTCAACGATTTCGGCTACTGGAACGGCACGCCGCTCGGCATCCCCTCGGTCAACCGCTTCGAGCTGGCGGAGGAGCCGACGGCGGCGATCGACCCGGTCGCGCCGGGCGGCGTCACCGCGATCTCGGCTGAATTCACCGGCACCGTCAACCCCGGAGGGTTCACGACCACCGCTCACTTCGAGCTCTCCAGCGATGGTGGCTCCTCATGGAAAGAGATGGCTGAGATCCCGGTCTGCGAGGTCGCCAACCCCGGCGACTGCACCAGCGACGAGGCCGTGGCCTTCACCGCCACCGGGCTGACCCCGAACGTGAGCTACTCGGTCCGTCTGGTCGCCGAGAGCTCGATCGCCTCGATCGCCTCTGCCGCCGAGAGCTTCACCACCGATGAAGCGCCGCCGCGGGCGATCACCGACCGGGCTCAGCGGACCAGCGGCAGCGCCGTCTTCAACGGCCGCCTCAATCCTTATGGCCTCGCCACCACCTACTACTTCGAGTACGGGACCTCGCCCGGCGCCTACACCGCCAGCGTCCCGGTTAGCGAGGACGCCGCTGCCGGCGCGGGGACCGACCTCACCGCGGTCAGCCAGTCGGTCACCGGCCTCGCACCCTCGACCACGTACTACTACCGCCTGGTCGCGACCAGCTCGCAGGGCACCAGCTTCGGCGAGGAGATCGCCGTCACCACCCTGGCAACCGGCCAGGTCCTGCCCGACAACTACGTCGAGGTTGGCAACTTCGGCAAACCCCTGCCGGGAGCGGGGGACGCGGAGTTCAACGAGCCGCGCAAACTCGCCGTCCACGAGGCGAGCGGGCAGATCCTCGTCGTCGACCAGGTCAACAACCGCGTTCAGGTCTTCGACCCGAGCGGGACTTCCGCCACCTACCTGACCCAGTTCGGCGCGGGCGTGCTCAACAGCCCCTTCGGGATCGCGATCGACCAGGGCAGCGGTGACGTCTACGTCTCCAGCGCCGGCTCGAACGAGATCGTCAAGTTCGAGCGCGCGGAAGGGAGCCCGCCGACCTTCGCGCCCGATTCCTCCTTCGCCAGCCCGCTGCAGGGCTCCGGCGCCGGGCAGATCGGCAGCTTCAGCTCCTCGCTCGCGGTCGACCAGGCGACCGGGCACCTCTGGGTCGCCGACTCAGGCAACAACCGGGCGCAGCACTTCGACGCCTCGGGCGGATTCGTCGGCTCCTTTGATGGCTCCGACTCGCCCAAAGGCGCCTTCACGACGCTCTCCGACATCGCGATCGACTCCACCGGCGCGATCGTCGTCGCGCGTGAGCCCTATGTCGAGCGCTTCAGCCCGTCCGGCGAGCACCAGCTGACGATCGGCGGCGACTTCTTCGGCGGCTACGTCGACGGGCTCAACATCGCCGTCAACCCCTTCGACCAGATCCTCGTCGGCACCGGCTACCAAGGCGTGGCAATCGACATCTGGGAGAACGGCAACCGGGTCGGCCAGGTCACCGGCTTCCCCGGCGAGGTCTGGGGCTGGGGCGGCCTGACCTTCAACCAGCAGGACGGGACGCTGTACGCGCTGGCCGGCTACCACTTCGGCTGCTGCGGAGCCAACACCATCCGGGTGCTGACGCCAGGTACCCGTCCCACGGCGA
The DNA here is from genome assembly GCA_036276995.1 of Solirubrobacterales bacterium. Lineage (GTDB taxonomy): Bacteria > Actinomycetota > Thermoleophilia > Solirubrobacterales > 70-9 > VAYN01. The sequence continues at coordinate 1,782 of DASUNU010000139.1, read as the reverse complement.
CGATCGATGCGGTCGGAGCGGTCGGGTCCACCACCGCTGAGCTCTCCGGATCGGTCAATCCGCAGGCGTATGACACCGACTGGTACTTCGAGTACTCCAAGGCCGGCGAGAACCGCTGGTATCCCGCGCCCTACCCGTATGTGGCGATCGGCGACGGCGCCAGCGCCGAGTCCGTGTCCCACACCCTCACCGACCTCGACCCGAACACCGACTACGAAGTTCGCCTCGTGGCGATCAACCAGGCAGGCAAGACCGTGACTGCGATTGAGTCGTTCACCACCGCAGACGGAGAACCGGCGGTCGGTGGGCTGTTCGCCGCCCCGCGGACGACTACCACCGCTCGCCTCAACGCCCGGATCAATCCTCACGGTCTTGCGGCCACCTACCGCTTCGAGTACGGAGCCGACACGAGCTATGGCACGTCCGTTCCCACGACGCTCGACGGCGAAGCCGGGAACGGGATCCGCCCGGTGATCGTCGCCGAGGAGCTGAGTGGGCTCCAGCCCGGGACGACCTACCACTACCGCGTCGTCGCCGAGAGCACTGCGGGCACGACCGCGAGCGACGACCACACCTTCACGACCCGCACCGCCGCGGAGATGACTCCGCCCGGGCGGGGCATCGAGCTGGTCAATCAGCCCGACAAGGGTGGTCAGGACGTCAGGATCGCTTCGCTGGTCGCGGACGACAGCGGCGTGTTCTGGTGGACGGTCGGTGGTGCCCCGGGCGCACCGATCTCGGTCGGCCTCTTCCGCTCCGAACGCTCTCTCGACACCCCCACCGGGTGGAGCTCGGAAAGCCTGCTGCCGCCGATGGGACAGCTCACGCCGAACGTCAGCTACAAGACGATTCCGGTCGACTGGTCCGACGACGGGCGGTCGCTGATCATTAGCAACCGCGACGCCACCGATGTCTACGCCAATCTCGAGCGCTCATCGAGGGGCAATCTTGACGTGCTCCAGACCTTCAAATATCGGGCGATCGCGGCAACGCCTCTGGCGGGCACCTTTGCGAACCAGGGCCTCGAGTCCAGTGCTGACATGTCGAAGGTCTTCGTCAACACCTCCCAGTCGTTCGACCCAGACCATGTTTCCCCAGGCGAGGACAGCGGGATCTACAACGTTTACGAGATCGGCGATGGCACGCCGGAGCTGATCAGCCGCCTGCCCGACGGCAGCACCGCCCCCTGTGGCCTGAGCACCTTCGGGTTCTCGACTTACGCCGATTACCAGACCAGCGCAAAGACCCCATGGGTGACGCCGGACGGGTCACACGTCCTCTTCACCACCTCCGGGGATGACTGCAACGAGTACCCCAGCCTGTACTTGCGCGATCTGACCTCGTCGACCACGACGCTGTTGTCAGGCTCCTCCGATGCAGGAGGCGGTGGCCAGGGACAGGGACCTGCTTATAGAGCGTGGCCGGTTGGTCTTTCCGACGATGGCTCCGAGGTCTTCTTCCTGACCAAGACCAAAGCCGAGGACATCGACCGGAATGGCAGCATCGATCTCTACCGGTGGACGGAGGGCGATGGCAGCCGCTGCCTGACCTGCGCGACCAGCATTCAGGTCGACTCGGCGCTCGCCTCCGAGGATCTTTCGCGGGTCTACTTCACCTCACGCGACTCGATCGTGCCGGGCCTCGCCGAGGACCACGCTTTCAACCGCACGAACCTCTACCGCTGGAGCGAGGACGGGATCGAGTACGTCGCGCCGATGGCGGAAGAAGGGGCCGCTAATCCGGTCTACGACTCCGCTCAAAGCGTGCATCTGACCCCTGATG
>DASUNU010000138.1:0-15498 GCA_036276995.1 Solirubrobacterales bacterium | reverse complement strand
CGGCAGGGGTGGGACCTCGACGCCGAGCGCGTCACCTGCCCGGTGCGGTTCGTCTGGGGGACCGAGGACAGGATCCTGCCCTGGCCCGCCGCGGCCGCCCGCTTTCGCGAGGAGTGGCTGCCGGCGGCGGACTGGGTCGTGGTCGAGGGGGTCGGGCATGCGCTGCAGATGGACGTGCCGCTGGAGACGGCGCAGCTGATCCTCGACTTCACCCGCGATTAGCGGCCGGGGAGACACCTTCCTCCCGGCGTAGCGCGCCGAGCACCTCCTCGGCCAGCTGCGAGCCGTCTTCGGGGCGCAGCGGCGTCGCGTTGATCCGCAGCACGACGCCGTCCTGGTCGACTTCCTCGAGCGCGACGCTGGGCCGGTAGCGGGTCGGCACGGTGATCGCGCGCAGCAGCCGCTCCTCGACCTGGCGCGGACTGGCGCCGGGGTCGAAGCGGGCGCGGACGTCGACCTTCTCGGGCTCGCGCAGGGGGACGACGACGAGGTTGATCAGGACGCTGTTGGGGACCAGCAGGCGGTCCGCGCCCTGAACCAGGGTGGCGTAGAAGAGGCCGAGCGAACTGACAGTTCCCTCGATCGAGCCGGCCAGGGCGCCGCCGACCAGCCGCACTCGTTCGCCGACCTTGAAGGGGCGGGTGCTCTGCAGGACGATCCCGGCGAAGAGGCCGCCGAGCGTCTGCTGGGCGGCGAGGCCGAGGACGATCGCGGTGAAGGCGCCGCCGACCGCGAGCGCGGCGGCGTCGACGCCGGCGATGCGGAGGGCGAAGATCACCACGGCGGCCATCGCGAAGAGGCGGATGACGAAGCCGAGGGTGCCGGCCGTGGCCGGGTCGAGCCGGCGGTAGAGCGGTGGCGAGAGCCCCCGCACCAGCCAGTGGGTGGCCGCCGAGCCGACGATGACGAGGACCGCCACGGTGCCGATCCGCACCCACTCGCCGTAGCCGGGGAAGAGGCGCTGGCGGTTGTAGTAGACGACCAGCGTCGCCGCCAGCACCAGCAGCGCCGCCAGCAGCCCGCCCAGCGCCCGCTTCGACATCCGCGGCGCCAGCTCGTCGCCGAGGCCCAGCGAGTGCCAGGCGTGGCTGCGGGTCTCGAACAGCTCGCGCGGAATCTTCGGTCGGCGGGGTTGCGGCATCAGTGCCGGATACCCGCTGCGGAGCGAGTTAGTCTCGCTCAGCGGAAGGAGCTCGGTCGGTTAGCCGCGCAGGAGCGCGAGCGCCTCGTCGCGGCTGGCGTGAATCGGGATCGAGAGCTCCAGGCCGGTCACCTCGAGCACCCGCCGCACCTGGTCGTTGTTGCTGCAGATCACGACCCGGTGGCCGCTGCCGTTGCCGTCAAGCCGCTGCCAGGCGCGGACGATCATCGCGATCCCAGTGGAATCGATGAACTCGCACTCGGTGAGGTCGATCAGGACCGAGGCGTCACCGGGCGAGACCGCCTGCTCCAGCGGCCTCTCGAGACCGGGGGCGGTGCTGAGATCGAGCTCGCCGCGCACGGCGATGACCCGAATTCCGTCGTCGATTTGCGTGGAAGAAGCTGCAAAGGGAGCCGGATTCACGCGCCGATGCTACCGCAGGTGCGGGCCGCGAATGCGCGCCGCGGTTTGCGCTTTTACGCGCGGGGTAAAGATTGAGCGGCGGCGCGGAAAGCTATGCTCGCCACGACTACGACGAGAGCGTTCCGAAGCTGGGGACTTCTAAAAGAGTGAATACGACCACCGACGACCGATCGGGGCTGCAGATGTCCCTTCCCGCACGGGCCGAGAATGTTGCAGTGGTTCGCCACGCCCTCGCTGGTCTGGCCGAGCGGATCGGCATGGACGAAGCCGGGATCGCCGACCTGAAGACGGTGGTCACCGAGGCCTGCATGAACGTCGTCGTTCACGCCTACCCCGACGGACAGCCGGGACCGCTGGAGATCGAGGCCGCCCCCGACCTCGATGGCCTCACCGTGGTCATCCGCGATTACGGGCTCGGCATCCGGCCTCGTCCCGAGGCCGATGGCGACCAGCGCCCCAGCCTGCGGATCGGCCTTACCTTGATCGCGGCGCTGTCCAGCAGCTTCGAGATCAAGGGCGGGGTGGATCGCGGCACCGAGATCCGCATGCACTTGCCGCTGATCGCCCGCGCCGCTGAGGAGGTCGGTCAAAGCGGTTCCCCCATCAAGGCTGCCCCCGACGGCACTGAGCTGACGATCGGCCCGCCGGAGCTGCTGCCGCCGGTGCTCAGCCGCGCCCTCAGCGCCCTTGCCGCCCGCCGTGAGATCGGCGTCGACCGCCTCTCCGACACGATGCTGCTCAGCGACGCGATCTCGGCCAGCGCCCCCGAGGGCTTCGCCGACGGTCACGTCCGACTCAGCATCGTCGACAACTCCGACGGCGTCGAGCTCCGCGTCGGCCCGATGGACGACGGCGGCGCCGAGCGCCTCCGCTCCAGCCTCGACCTCCCCGAGCTCGGCGGCTCGCTCGCCAACCTCGCCGACGAGGTCCGGGTCGAGCAGGCCGACGACGGCGAATTCTTCGTCGTCGGCATCGCCACGCTGGCCGGCTAGGCGTCGGACTCTCGCCGAAGGGGCCCCAGCGGACGCGGCTTTCTGCAGGGCGCGGATTGGCGCGCGTGGTGATTGGCCTGACGCGCTGTGCGGGAGCAAATCTCGTCAGGTAGGAGTGTTCCTACCTGCAGGGCTGCCTTCCTTGACCGTGCGGAAGCGTGTCCTTTATCGATTGGCCGAAGCCATGAGGCTTCACCAGTCAACTGAAAGGAAGCGCAATGCAAAACGTAAAGACTCTCGGCCTCAGTATGCTCACGATGCTCTCGGTGAGCGCCGTGATGGCGGTGTCAGCTTCGGGAGACACGCTCACAGCTCAGGGCTATCCGGCAGTGCTGACAGGGACCGCAGACGAAGGCTTCAAAGACACGGTCACCACGACAGCGGGTACCGTGAGCTGCCCCGAACCCAAATACGACGCGACAATCACGGGTCCTATCACTACAGCCGGCTCGGTTTCCGTGAGCCCTACATTTCCCCACACTGGCTGCACCGCCTTTGGCTTCCCCGCAACAGTCGATATGAACGGGTGCGTCTATGTGTTCCGCGTCCTGGCAGGGACATCCGGTGACGTCGACTTGGAGTGCTCGGGATCCAACGAACTGACAGTCACAGCAACCAGCGCGGGCATCCTCAAATGCACCGTTCACGTGAAAGCACAGACAGACCTCGGGGGCGCGGTCAAATACACGAATACCGGTGGTGGTGGGGCTACAGTCGAAGCCAACCTTTCCGGCATTGATTACACCCACACACAGGGCACGGGTCTGGGTTCCTGCTTGGGTGGCAGCGCGACCAGTGGCACGCTAACCCTGAAGGCGATATTCAAAGCTGAGACTGAGGGCGGCGCAGCCACAACGGCCCTCTTCAGCGCCTAGCGTTCATCCATCATCAAAATCAACAGGGACCGGCAAGCTGCCGGTCCCTGTTCAAACCGGCAGCTTCCTCAGCGACCTACGCGACCGTCCCCGTCCGGCTCATCAACCTCGGCGCGGATTCGCTCCAGGGTGCGGCGGAGGATGCGCGAGACGTGCATCTGGGAGTGGCCGATTCGCTCGGCGATCTGGGACTGGGTCATGTCCTCGACGAAGCGCAGCTGCAGGACCAGGCGCTCGCGCTCGTCGAGGTGGGGGAGGGCACCTTCCAGGGCCAGCTTGTCGTCGACCAGCTCGAAGCCCTCGTCCTCGTCGCCGACCCACTCTGAGGCCGGCGATTCCTCGTCGTCGCCGCCGACTGGACGGTCGAGCGAGAGCGGCCGGCGGTTGTGGTTGGCCTCGAGCACCTCGAGCACGTCGGTCGGGTCGACCTCGAGCTTGGCGGCGATCTCGCCGACCGAGGGCGAGCGCTGCAGTTCCACGGTCAAGGCCGAGATCGCTTTGTCGACCTCGGCCATGCGGTCGTGTAGGCCGCGCGGCACCCGCACGGTCCAGACCCGGTCGCGGAAGTGGCGCTTCAGCTCGCCGAGGATGGTCGGCGAGGCGAAGGCGGTGAAGGGGGTGCCGCGACCGGGCTCGAAGCGGTCGATCGCGTTGACCAAGCCGAGGCTGGCCACCTGCAGCAGGTCGTCGAAGGACTCGCTGGCGCCGCGGTAGCGCAACGCCAGGTTCTTGGCGAAGGGCAGATAGCGCCGCACCAGCTCCTCACGGATGGCCGGGTCGCGGCTCGCGGTGAAGCGCTCCCAGAGCTCGCGCTCGTTGGCCAGGCCCGTGCTGGGACCGGGGGCTGCCTCGGATGGAGTTGGGGGGATCTCTTCTCTTTTCGCTGCCATCGTGCGATTACGCCGGGGGTTTATGCCGGCGCCGCCCTGAGGGCCATGAAACCGAGGCCGTGCAGCGCCCGGCGCGCCCTGGGCAACGCCGTCCTCACACCATAACGGGGCGCCTCCTCTCACGATCAACATTCCCGAAAACCGGATCGGTAATCCTGCCCGGTCAGGCGTGGTTGGTCGCCGGAGGCAGCGGCGCCGCTCATCCTCCTGAGCGGCGCCGGGGGACTACTCGGTCGCGGCCGCCTCGGCCTCGTCCGCGGTGTCGGCCGCGGCTTTGCGCGCGGGCGACTTGAAGTGCAGCATCTGGACCTTGGAGAGGATCCCGGTCTCCTCGCCTGAGGCGAGGCGAGCCGAGGACTCGGCCTGGATCTCCAGTACGCGGTCGAGCGTCCCCTTCAGCAGGTCCGACACTTCCGACCAGCCCTGTTTGTCGACGACCATCGGGGTGCGGCTGATGTGGAGGTCGTCGACCTCCTCCAGGGTGCCGCCCTGCGAGGCCTCCTCGATGTCGTTGAAGACCGATTTGAGAATCGCGCCGGCGAGGCCGGGGCGCAGGCTCTTCGGCAGCCGGGCCAGTTCAGAGTCGGTCAGGAACTGACGGCGGGTGGCGCGGTAGAAGTGCTCGGTAGCGCCGCGGCGCTGCTTCGTGTCGACCAGCTCGATGCAGTCGTATTTCTCCAGCACGCGCACGTGGTAGGCGACCAGGTTGAGGCTCTGGTCCAACTCCTGGGAGAGCAGGTTGGGGCTGGCGACCCGCTCATTGAGAATGATCAGGATCTGTACCCGCAAGGGGTGGGCGAACGCTTTGGCGACGATCTGTTCGACGTCGTCTTTCTTCTTCGTCTTCGGCAAAACGGCTTCCTTAGGTCGGTTTCCGGGGTGGCGGCCGATGACAAAACTTTAAAGACCTGGACTCAGGATTTCCACATCAATGCCGCATTTTTCGTTTATTTCCTAAATTTTTGGTGCGGCGGCCTTGAATGATAGAAATATTTAGACTATTAATCAGGAGCGCTCGACTGGGCGCCCGCAAGGGAACAAGGGGGACAACGGGTATTCGCGAGGGGAGGTGGGTTGAAGGTGAAGATCGAGACGATGCAGCTCCGGGTCACTCGGGTGGCGATCCTCAAGGGGTCGTAGAAGCAAGGGGAACGGCGGTCGCGCCTGGCAGTCTTGGCTGGTGGCGCCTTGGAAGCTGCCTGTGGTCGTGGCCGCGATCGCCGTTCCGGTTATCGCCGGGTTCTACGTGGGTGGGCCCGGCTTCGGGCTCGCCGTCGGCGCCCTCGCGGTGGGCGCACTCATCTTCATCGCGGTGCGGCAGGCTCCCCGCGACGAGATCGGGGGAGAGGCTCCCGCTGACGGCAGTCGTCACCTGCTGGTGGTTTTGAGCCGGTCGGTGGAAGAACAGCGCGCGGTCGACGCGATCGCGGCCGAGGTGGAGAAGGGCCAGGGTGGGCCGGCCGAGGTACTCGTCCTCTCGCCTGCCCGGCTCGGCTTTCTCGACCGCTGGGCCTCCGACCTCGAGGGCGCCCGCGAGGAGGCTCAGGGCCGGCTGGTGATCACCGTGGCCTCGCTGGCCAAGGCCGGGATCGCGGCCGAGGCCCGGGTCGGCGACGAGAACCTGGTGCAGGCGGTCGAAGACCAGCTGCAGAGCTTTCCCGCCACCGAGGTTGTGCTGGTCACCGGCAGCCCGGCCGAGGACCCGGCGGGCGAGGTGGCGGCGGCTGAGTTGGGTGCGCGGCTCCGGACTGAGCTGCGGCGGATCGTGGTCTAGGAGGGTCTAGGAGTCCAGCAGCTCGCTGAACCGCAGCGCCGCCCGTGTCGGGACGACGAAGGCCTCGTGGTTGTGCAGCAGCCCAACCCCGACCAGGTCGCGGACGGCGCGCTCGATCGCGTCGCGCTCGGCGAAGCCGGGCGACTCGCCGCTGACCTCGCGGACCAGTTCCTCCAGCGTCACCAGCACGGGGTGGAGGTCGAGTACCTGCTGCAGGACCGCTGACTCGGTGGCGGCGTCTTCGATCATCGGGGTCCAGCTCTCGTCCATGACCGAGCCCTAAGTGCTGGACTCGGGTGAACTCTCCCCCGCGGGACCATCGCCCTCGCCCTTGGCGAGGATCTGCAGCGCCCACGGTGCCTCGATCTTGGCCCGGTAGAAGTGCTGCATCGAGCCTCGGACCGGCTTTGTGTTGACCAGGGAGATCGCAGCGCAGTCGGCGAGCACGCGCACGTGGTAGCTGACGTTGCTGAGCGGCTGGTCGAGCATGGTGGCGATTTCGCGTGGGCTGATCGCCTCCTTGTTCGCCATCAGGCGCAGGATTCGACGCCGCAGCGGGTGGCGCAGGGCGAGCAGCAGGTCGTTGTCGTCAGAACGGTTGAGATTCGTCATCGCGGCCCCGGCAATATAGAGCAAACGAAACGTTCTGTCTGTAGAGCTTATGTCTGCGGAAAGAATCCGTGCAGGAAAGCGGGTTCAGGCGTCCTCGCGAACGCCGCCCATTTCGCTGAACACCGCGGTGACGCCGCCGTCCTCGCGCTGCTCGTCGGCGATCACGTGCGAGACCGCGTTGATCAGCGCCAGGTGGGTGAAGGCCTGGGGGAAGTTGCCGAGGTGGCGGCCGGAGTCGGCGTCGAGCTCCTCGGCGAAGAGGTCGAGCCAGCCGGCCGCCTCCAGCAGTCGCTCGCAGAGCTGGCGCGCCCGCTCGCACTCGCCGATCTCCGAGAGCGCCGAGACCAGCCAGAAGGAGCAGATCAGGAAGGTGCCCTCCTTGCCGTGCAGGCCGTCGTCGGTTTCTTCGACCTTGTAGCGGAGCACGAGGCCGTTCTCGCTGAGGTCGTCGGCGATCGCGTTGACGGTCGCGCGCACGCGCGGGTCGTCGGGCGGGAGGAAGCGCAGCAACGGGATCAGCAGGGTCGAGGCGTCGAGCGCATCGGTCTCGTAGTGCTGGCGGAAGACCCCGTCGCGGACCCCGCGCTCGAGGATCTCGGCCTTGATCGCGTCGGCCTTGGCACGCCACTCGCCGGCGAGCCCGTCGAAGCCGATGCTGCCGGCGAGGCGGGCGCCGCGGTCGACCGCGACCCAGATCATCAGCTTCGAGGAGACGTAGTGCTGGGGCTCGCCGCGCGACTCCCAGATCCCCTGGTCGGGTTCCGGCCAGGCCTCGATCGCCGCTTCCACCTGGTAGCGGATCAGCTCGCGGTCGGCCTGGGTGCCGCGGCCGCGCAGTGCCTTCTCGTGCAGGTAGATCGAGTCGAGCAGGGCGCCCCAGACGTCGTTCTGGCGCTGGTCGAAGGCGCCGTTGCCGATCCGCACCGGCTGCGCGCCGCCGTAGCCGGAGAGGTGGTCGAGGGTGCTCTCGGTCAGCTCCATCTCGTGCCCGATCCCGTACATGATCTGGAGATCGGGGTGGTTCCTGCAGACGTTGACGATGAAGCGCATGAAGTCGCGTGCCTCCTGGTCGAAGCCGAGCGTGTGCAGCGCCCAGAGGCTGAAGGTCGAGTCGCGGATCCAGCTGTAGCGGTAGTCCCAGTTGCGTTCGCCGCCCGGGGTCTCCGGGAGCGAGGTGGTGGGGGCGGCGATGATCGCCCCGGTCGGGGTGTAGGTGAGCCCCTTGAGGACGAGCGCCGAGCGCTGTAGGTGGACCCGCCAGGGGTGGTCGGGGAAGTCGCCCCCCCGCAGCCACTGGCGCCAGAACTCTTCGGTCGAGTCGAGCCGCTCCAGCGCCTCGGGGGCGCTGCGCGGACCGCCCAGGTGGTGCGTGCCCCAGGAGACGGCGCAGAAGCCGCTTTCGTCCTCGCGCAGGCGCAGCTTGCCGCGCACCGCGCCGCCCTCGATCGCCAGCTCCATGTCGCTGGTCAGGTGCAGCTCGGTCCCGTCCTCGGCCCGGGCCACGGCTTCGCCGAGCTCGCCGCCGCTCCAGCTCGCGCCCTCGAGCCCGTAGGCGAAGCTGGGCAGGCACTCCATCTCCATCTCGACTTCCCCGTCGATGCAGGTCATCGTCCGCAGCAGCGAGCGGTCCGACTCGTGGCCGGTGTCGGGGCGGTTGCGCTCGCCGCCGCTGGTCCACTCGGCGATCGTCAGCGCGTCGTGGACGACCGCCCAGCCGGTCTCGGTGACCCAGGTCGTCTCGATCACCAGCGTCCCCGGCTCGTAGCGGCGGCCGATCGGGACGATCACCCCGCGCGGCTTCAGGGTGAAGTGGCCGGCGTCGCGGTCGAGCAGGGCACCGAAGGCGCTGGGCGAGTCGAAGCGGGGCAGGCAGAGCCACTCGACCGCGCCGTCGTAGGAGACGAGGGCGGCGGTGTGGCAGTCGGAGAGAAAGCCGTAGCTGCCGATGGTCGGGAAGCTCTCTCTGCGGGCAGCCACGGACTCGCCAAGCTACCAGCGCGGAGGGCGGCGAAAGGGGGCGCGGCGCGTCGCTACGCTGGATTCCGTGATCCCCCCGGTGGCCCTCGTCGACGTCCTCCTCGACCTGCTCGAGGTACTGCCGCTGTTGCTGGCCGGGGGCCTTTACGCGAAGCGCTCGCTGACCCTCGCCGCCAAGGGCCGCCCAGTACCGCTTTGGCGCCAGGTCTGCTTCGCCTCGGGCCTGTTCGTGATCTTCGCCGCGGTCGCGCCGCCGGTCGACTACATCGCCGAGGAGCTGGTGATCGCGCACATGATCGAGCACCTCCTGCTCGGCGACATCGCCACCCTGCTGCTGGTCCTGGGCCTGACCGGGCCGCTGCTGCAGCCGATCCTGGCGATCCGCGCTTTCGACCGGCTCAAAGTCCTCGCCCACCCGCTGGTCGCCTTTCCGCTCTGGGCGGTCAACCTCTTCTTCTGGCACATCCCGGCGATGTACGACGCCGCCTACGGGGGGGCTTTCCTGCACGCGGTCGAGCACACCAGCTTCATCTTCTTCGGCTGCCTGATGTGGATGCCGGTGTTCGGTCCGCTGCCGAAGCCGCAGTGGTTCACCGCCGCCTGGAAGGTCGTCTACGTGATCGCCGTCCGCTTCACCGGCGCGATCCTCGGCAACATCCTGATGTGGTCGGGGACGGTGCTCTACGACCGCTACGCCGCCGGGGAGGAATCCTGGGGCCTGAGCCCGATCGCCGACCAGAGCACGGCCGGGGTGGTGATGATGATCGAGGGCACCTTCCTCGGCCTCAGCCTGCTCGCCTGGGTTTTCTTCGAGGCGGCCCGGGAGGGGATCGAGAAGCAGCGGCTGCTCGACCTCGCCGAGGAGCGCGGGGTCGAGCTCGATGCCAAGCGCGCCCAGCGCGCGGTCGCGGCAGGCCACGGCGACCGCCTCGAGCAACAACTGATCGCCGCCGGAGGAAGCCCTGACGCCAAAGGCACCTGAGCGTCTGCTGCTGGGCACGCTCGTCTTCGTCGTCGGGGCCTCCAGCCTCGGCGTCGAGATCGCGGCCGCGCGCCTGCTGGCGCCGTACTTCGGCGCCTCGACCATCGTCTGGGCCAACACGATCGGGGTCGTCCTCGTCGCGCTCTCGATCGGCTACTGGTTCGGCGGCCGCTACGCCGACCGCCACCCGCACCTGCGCGGCCTCTGCCTGGTCGTGCTCGGCGCCGCGCTGCTGATCGCGGTCGTGCCCTTCGCCGCCCGGCCCTTCCTCAGCTTCTCGGTCGACGCCTTCGACACCGTCTCGGTCGGCGGCTTCGCCGGCTCGCTGTTCGGGGTGCTGATCCTGGTTGCGGTGCCGGTGACGCTGCTCGGCGCCGCCGGGCCCTGGGCGGTGCGGCTGGCGGTCGGGGCGACGGGGGAGACCGACCGCTCCGGCGAGATCGTCGGGCGCCTCTACGCGATCTCGACCGCCGGCTCGCTGGTCGGGACGATGCTCTCGGCCCTGCTGCTGATCCCGCTGCTGGGCACCCAGCGGACCTTCTTCGTCTTCGCTCTGGCGCTGGCCCTGGTCGCATCGTTCGGGGTCGGCTGGCGCGGCGCCCTGGTGCCGGCTCTGCTGGTGCTCGGATTCGCGATCCCGCCGGGCACGATCAAAGCCGCCGAAAGCGGCCGAGTGCTCTATGAGGACGAGACCGCCCACCAGTACGCGCGGGTGGTCGAACGCGCCGACGGCAGCCGCGTGCTCGAGCTCAACGAGGGGCAGGCGGTGCACTCGCTCTGGCGCCGCGGCACCTACCTGACCGGCGATTACTGGGACGGGCACCTGGTGCTGGCGGCGGCCGCCCGGCGGGAGCCGCCGCGGCGGATCGCGATCCTCGGCAACGCCGGCGGCACCGTCGCCCGCGCCTTCGGCCACTTCTTCCCGGAGACCTGGGTCGACGCGGTCGAGATCGACGGCGAGCTGACCGACCTCGGCCGCCGCTACTTCGGCCTGCGCAACCCGCGGATGGAGACCTACGCCGAGGACGCCCGGCCCTGGCTCGAGCGCAACGCCGGCGGCTACGACGCGATCATGGTCGACGCCTACCGCCAGCCCTACATCCCCTTCTACCTGACCACCCGCGAGTTCTTCGAGCTGACCCGGGAGCGGCTGGCGCCGGGCGGGATCGTCGTCGTCAACGTCGGCCATCCCGAGGGCAGCGACGAGCTTGAGCGGGTGCTCGGCCGGACCATGGCCACCGCCTTCCCGCGGGTCCTGCGCTACCCGATCGAGCCGACCAACACGTTGCTGGTCGGCGGCGAGGCCGGGCTCTCGGCCGCGCGTCTGCGCCGCAACCTGGCGACGCTGCCGCCCGCGCTGCGGCCGCTGGCGCGGCAGGCCGCCTTCGCCCTGGCCCCGCGCCTGCCGGGCGGCGAGGTCTACAGCGATGACCACGCCCCGGTCGAGTGGCTCGTCGACAGCTCCCTGCTGGAATACGCCGATGATCAATGACCTGCGTGCCTGGCTGGTAACCGGTCCGCTCGGCCGCGGCCTCGCCTTCGCGATCGACTTCGCCGTGGCGTTGCGGACCTTCGTCTCTCGCTAGGGTCTCCCGTCCGATGGAGACCACTCTCACCGAGCTGCCCGAGTCCCGCGTCCGCGTCGAGGTCGAAGTTCCGGCCAAGGACGTCGACCGCGCCACCGCCCGCGCCGCCCGCGCCCTGGCCCAAGAGATGCGGATGCCCGGTTTCCGCGCGGGCAAGGCGCCGCCGGCGATGGTGATCCAGCGCGTCGGTTTCGGCCCGGTGCTGGAGGAGGCGATTCGCGAGGCACTGCCCGATTGGTACGAACGCGCCCTCTTCGACGCCGGGGTCACCCCGATCGGCGATCCCAGCATCGAGATGGTCTCCTCGCCCGACTCGGAAGGCGAGCCGCTCGCCTTCAAGTTCGAGGTCGGCGTCCGTCCCCCGGCCCAGCTCGGCGAGTACAAGGGGCTGGAGGTCGGCAAGGAGGAGAAAGAGGTTCCGGACGAAGTCGTCGAGACCGAGATCGAGCGAATCCGCGAGGGCTTCGCCCGCTTGGTCCCGGTCGAGCGCGAGGCCGCCGAGGGCGACTCGCTGCTGATCGACTTCGAGGGCCTGCTCGACGGTGTCGCCTTCGAGGGCGGCAAGGCCGAGGACTACCTGCTGGCGCTCGGCTCCGGGCAGTTGATCGAGGGCTTCGAGGAGCAGCTCATCGGGGCCAAGCCGGGTGAGGAGCGCCAAGTCAACGTCACCTTCCCCGAGGACTACCAGGCTGAGCACCTGGCCGGCGAAGACGCGGTCTTCGCGATCAAGGTCAAGGAGGTGCGGGAGAAAAACCTGCCCGAGCTCGACGACGACTTCGCCTCCGATGCCTCCGAGTTCGACACCCTGGAGGAGCTGCGCGCCGACATCCGCGAGAAAGTCGGCACCGCGCTCGGCAGTCGGGCCGAGGAAGACTTCCGCATCGCCGCGATCGACGCCGCCGTCAATGAGGCCACGGTCGAGGCGCCCGCCGACCTGGTCACCGCCCGCGCGACCGAACGCTGGGAGCGGATGGAACGCCAGCTGGCCCAGCGCGGGATGGACCCCAACGCCTTCCTGCAGATGCAGGGCAAAACCCGCGAGGAGCTGATCGAGGAGTCAAAGCCCGACGCCGAGCGCGAGCTGAAGCGCGAGGCGGTTGTTACCGCGATCGCCGAGGCGGAGCAGATCGAGGTCGCCGAGGAGGAGCTGCTCGAGGCGCTCGCCCACAGCGCCGAACACGAACGCACCACCCCCGAGAAACTGCTCGAGCGCCTGCGCCAGAACGGCCGCGAGGCGATGATCCGCGACGACATCCGCGCCCGTAAGGCGATCGAGCTGGTCGCCGAGTCGGCCAAACCGATCCCGCTTGAGCAGGCCGAGGCGCGCGAGGAGATCTGGACGCCGGAGAAGGAGCGCAAAGAGGCCGGCGGGCTCTGGACCCCGGACTCCTCCGAGGAGTGAGGTTGTTGGGGGAGGGGCCGGGTAGGCCCTCGCCCTCACGAACAGCATGGAGGTTCGGCCGAGGGCCTACCCGCCCCTCCACGAGCCGCAGTGACGGAACGGCTCAGGGTCCAGAGGTCCGGCTGAGGATGAGTTGCGCTTTTGGCGTTCTGTGGGAACGCGAAGTCGCAGTTCGATCCGATGGGCTGGCTCTATAGAGTCCCGGGCGATGAGTCCTTTGGTGCCTATGGTGGTCGAGCAGACGTCGCGCGGGGAGCGGGCGTTTGACATTTACTCGCGCCTGCTCAGCGAGCGGATCATCTTCCTTGGCACTCCGGTCACGGACGACATCGCCAACCTGATCGTGGCGCAGCTGCTGCACCTGGAGTCGGAGGATCCCGACAAGGACGTCAGCATCTACATCAACTCGCCCGGTGGCTCCGTCTATGCCGGGCTGGCGATCTACGACACGATGCAGTTCATCAAGCCCGACGTGCAGACGATCTGCTCTGGCGTCGCGATGAGCATGGGGGCGTTGCTGCTCAGTGGCGGCGCCGCCGGCAAGCGGATGGCGCTGCCGAACTCGAAGATCCTGATCCACCAGGTCTCGGCCGGGTTCCAGGGTCAGGCGACCGACATCGAGATCCACGCCAAAGAGATCATCGACGTGCGCCGCCGTCTCGACGAGATCATCGCCAAGCACACCGGCCAGCCGTTCGAGAAGGTCACCAAAGACACCGAGCGCGACTACTTCATGAGCGCGGACGAGGCGAAGGAGTACAACATCGTCGACCGCGTGATCGAGCACCACTGAAGCGCCCGGCCCTTCTCGTCCTCTTCCTGCTCCTCGTCCTGGCCGCGCCGGCCGGCGCCCGCATCGCCACTCGCGACGGCGGCATGCCCTACTACGGCCACGTCTTCCCGGTCCAGGCCGCGCACGGCGTGCGCGGGGCGGTCGGCGAATACCACGCGCCCCGCAACGGAGGGCGCATCCACGAAGGGGTCGACATCACCGCCCGCTGTGGGGCGGCGCTGGTCGCGGTCGCCAACGGAAAGGTGCTGCGCGCCGGCTATGACCCGGTCCTCTACGGCAACTACGTGCTGATCCACGGTGAAAGGGAGCGGCGCAGTTACTTCTACGCCCACATGCCGCGGCCGGCGCCGGTCAGGAGCGGCGAGCGGGTCTGGGAGGGGCAGCGGGTTGGCGCGGTCGGCGAAACCGGCAACGCGGTCGGCACCGGCTGTCACCTCCACTTCGAGATCCACCAGCGCGGCGTCGCGGTCGACCCGACCGCCGAGCTGGCCCGTTGGGACCGCTACAGCTGACGCTCGAACCAGAGGTTGGCCTTGGCGTTTTGGTTGTAGGGCGGCACCTCGCGGTAGCCGGCCGAGCGGTAGAGGGCGACGGCGCCGGTCAGGTAGTCCGAGGTGTCGAGCTGGACCCGGCGGCAGCCGTGCTCGCGGGCGATTCGCTCCAGCTCGGTGAGCAGGGCGCGGGCAAGCCCGCGGCCGCGGAAGGCGGGGGAGACGAACATGCTCTTGACCTCGGCCGCCTCGGTGTCGAGGAAGCGGACCCCGCCGATCCCGGCCGGCTCGTCGTCGACCCGGGCGAGCAGCAGCACCCCGTGCGGTCCCACCAGCTCGGCCGGCGGCCCGGCCGCGATCTCGGCCTCGAGGTCGATCCCCAGCGGGCCGTCCGACTCGCGGATGAATGCGTCGAAGAGCTCGAGCACCTCCGACGCGTCGGGGCTGACCGCCTCGAACTTCGTCACTACAGCCCGAGCTCGTAATCGACCCACTCGGAGCGCTCGGCCCCGGTCGAGTCGTAAAGCGCCTGTGCCCGCGCGTTGTCCGGGGCCGTCGACCACTGCAGGCAGGCCGCACCGCGCTCGCGGGCGATCGCTGCGCTGGCCTCGATCAAGGCGCGACCTACGCCCTCGCCGCGGGCCTCGTCGCTGACGAAGAGGTCGTTCATCAGCACCGACTCCGCCGCCTTGGTCGAGGAGAAGTGCCAGTAGAGACAGGCATAGCCGACGATCGCGCCGCCGCGCCGGGCGCCGAGCAGCATCCCGTCCTCACTGGGGGCGAGGAAGCGGTGGAAGAAGGAGCGGTTGCGCTGCTCGTCGATCTCCTCGACCGCGTAGAAGCGCTGGTAGGCGGCGATCAGCGGCAGCAGGCGCTCGAACTCGGCGGCGTCGACCGGGGCGATCTCGGGCGCGGCTGGCACCGCTCCACGGTAGCGCCGCGCGCAAGCCTGCGATCACGAGCAGGGACAGCAGGCCGGGTGCAGTAAACGACCCCTCGTACCCGGCTTGTGCCCCCGTTTAAGCTGTTGGGGCCGCCGGAGGTAAAGATCGTCCCGTTAGGAGGGGATTCCGCTGGCACGGCCCACAGACTCGAACGAGCAGCTCCTCTGCAGTTTCTGCGGTAAGTCGCAGCGCCAAGTCAAGAAGTTGATCGCCGGCCCCGGGGTCTACATCTGCGACGAGTGCATCGACCTCTGCAACGAGATCATCGACGAGGAGCTGACCGCGCCGCCCGCGTTCGAGCTTGAGAACCTGCCGAAACCGCGTGAGATCCATGAGGTGCTGCAGGAGTACGTGGTCGGTCAGGAGGCCGCCAAGCGGGCCCTCTCGGTCGCCGTCTACAACCACTACAAGCGGGTCCAGATCGCCCAGTCCGACGAGACCGAGGTCGAGCTGCAGAAGTCGAACATCATGATGCTGGGGCCGACCGGCTGCGGCAAGACGCTGCTCGCCCAGACCCTGGCCCGCATCCTCAACGTCCCCTTCGCGATCGCCGACGCGACCGCCCTGACGGAGGCCGGCTACGTCGGCGAGGACGTCGAGAACATCCTCCTCAAGC
>DASUNU010000137.1:0-13801 GCA_036276995.1 Solirubrobacterales bacterium | reverse complement strand
CGCCGGTTCCGGCGTCTACAACCTGACCAAGCACGGGGTCGGCGCCTTCAGCGAGTCCTTCCGCCAGGAGTTCGCCGGGCGCCGGGTGCGCTCGATCGTGATCGAGCCCGGCGCGGTCGAGACCGAGCTGACCGACCACATTCGCGACGGCGTCCGCGAGCAGGTGCGCGGCCGCTTCGCCGAGATCGAGTCGCTCAAGTCCGAGGACGTCGCCGACGCGATCTCCTACGCGGTCACCCGCCCCTGGCACGTCTCCCTTAACGAGCTGCTGATCCGCCCGACCGAGCAGCGCGGCTGAGAACATCCCGGGCCGTGCCCGCGATCGCGACGATCGGCGTCTACGGCTTTGACCGCGACTCCTTCCTCGCGGCCCTGGAGGAGGCTGGCGTCAACCTGGTCCTCGACGTGCGCCAGCGCCGCGGAGTGCGCGGCAGCGAGTACGCCTGGGCCAACGCCCGGCGCCTGCAGGACGCGCTGGCCGAGGCCGACATCGGCTACTCGCATCTCAAGGAGCTGGCGCCGACGACCGAGCTGCGCGAAGCGCAGTACCGCGAGGACGAGCGCCGCGGCGAGGGCAAGCGCTCGCGCACCGTCCTCTCCCCCGCCTACACCGCGGGCTACACCGAGCAGATCCTCGGCCGGGTCGAGCTCGGGCCGATCGTCGGCTGGATCGGCGCCAGCGCGGCGGCGCTGCTCTGCGTCGAGCGCGACCCGGAGGCCTGCCACCGCTCGCTGATCGCGGCCCGGCTGGAGCGGGACCACGGCTTCAAGGTGCGCCATTTGCGGCCTCCGGCCGATTTTTGAGGGCCAGCGCCGTTTAGTCGCGGTTCATCGGGGTATCGAACCCGGAGCCGCTCACTCCTCCCGTCCATGGGTGAGGACAAGGGAACGGTCATACCGGCCAGACCCTGAGGAGAGCAATGAACCGACGCACGCAGCGCATCAGCAGCAAGGACGAACCCGGCCCCGAGCGCGTCGGTAGACGCGGCATGACCTTCGCCAGAACCTCGCGCGACGACCTGCTGGCGCAGTTCCGCCAGGCCCGCCGCCGCCTGGGAGCGGCCGGCCGGCACTAGCGACCCAGGATCGGGGGCTATTTGCTGGCCGTGATCGTGGCGCTGGTCAGGGTGCCGCCGGCGGTCGTTGCGGCGGTGATCGTGTTGCTGAAGTTGCCGTTGGCCGGCGCCGTGTAGGTGAAGCGGGTTTCGGAGACGGCGAGGCCCGCGGCGGGAATCGTCAGAGCCGCGCCACCCGTGACCGTGCCCCCGTTGGCGGTCACTTTCAGGGTGCGGGCGGTGCCGAGGTTGGTGACGATGTTGCCGGCGCTGTCGACCGCGGCGACGTTGGCGCTGACCGTGCCGCTGTTGCCGAGGCCGGTGATCGGGCAGGTGAGGACGCAGGTGGCGCTGACCGTGCCGGCGCTCGCTTCGACCGCGGTGTAGCCGAGCCGGGCGGCCGCCCCGGTCGCGACCGTCAGCGCCAGCGGCGTCGCGGTCGAGATCGTCCCGTCGGTGACGGTGAGAGCCACCGGCTCGGCCCGGTAGAGGCGGGTGAGGCCGTTGCGGGAGGAGGAGACGGAGGCGACCCCGTTGCTGAAGTTGATCGCGGTCGGCGAGCCGAAGTTGACCACCGTGCCGCTGCTGCTGACGACGGTCGGAAGGGTGCCGGCGGGGCTGGCGGTGGCGCCGCCGAAGGTCAGGGTCTTGGCGCCGGTGTAGGAGGTGGCGTTGTTGCCGTAGAGGTCTTTGGCGGTGGTGGTGAGGTTGAAGCTGGTCCCCGAGACCGGCGCCGCGGTGCTCGCGGTGAGGACGAAGTTGACGACGGGCGCGGCGGCCACGGTGGCCGTCAGCGCGGTCGAGTTGGTGAGGCTGCCCTCGGTTGCCTTGATCGGGTGCGAGCCGCTGCGGTAGAGGATCAGCTCGCCGTTGGCGACGTCGTTGGCCGTGGTCGCGACCCCGGCCTCGAACTCGATCGTGGTCGCGGTCCCGAAGGGGACGTCGACGCCGCTCGAGTTGGAGACCGTGGAGACGTTCCCGGCCGGACTGGAGGTCGAGCCGGAGGTGAGCGAGAAGACCAGGTCGTGCGGACCCGTGTAGGCGGCGGCGGTGTTGCCGTAGGTGTCGACGGCGACGATCGTCAGCGCGTTGGCCGCTCCCGCCACCGGCGTCGTCGTCGCGGCGCTGAGGGTGAATTTGGTCGCCGCGCCGGAGATCACTTCCAGCGCCAGCGGCGAGGGCGTGTCGATCACGCCCTCGGTGGCCGTGATTTCGGCCGGCCCCGCCCGGAAGATTTTCATCAGCCCGTTTTTCGAGGAGCGGACGCTGGCGACGCCGCGGGTGAAGTTGAGCGAGGTCGCTTTGCCGAAGGCGGTGGCGGTTCCCGAGCTGTTGGCCACGGTCGGCGCCGTGCCGCCGGGACTCGAGGCGGCGCCGGCGAAGACCAGCGAGTGCGCGCCGGTGTAGGTGGTGACGGTGGCCTCGTTTTCGTCCCTGGCGGCGATCGTGAGGTTGGTCGAGGCGCCCACCGCCGGCGTCTCGGTCGCGGCCGCGATCGTGAAGTGCGTCGCTGCCCCAACCGTGATTTTCGCCGTCACGGTGGTGCTGGTAACGCTCCAGGAGCGCCAGACCGCGGTCACCGTGTAGGTGTGGGTTCCGACCGGGACCCCGCTGTCTTTGCAGCTGGTCGAGGCGGTCGGCACCGCGGGCGCCGCGCAGGTCCCGGCCGGGTCGCCGCCGTCGCGGGTGACGTAGTACATGACCGTGCCGGTGCCGGGCGCGGTGGCCCCGCTCCAGGCGAGCGAGACCGTCCCGCCAACGGCCGGGGTGACGGTGGTGATCGTCGGCGCGGTCAGTTTGCTGACCCCGGCTGAGGCGGTGCCCACCCCTTCGGGCGAGAAGTAGGCGAAGGCACTGGCCGAGATCGCCACCACGACAGCGGTGACCGCGACCCAGGCGACGCCGGATGGCAGCAGCCGCCTCATCCCCGTGCCTCACCGCTGAAGCTGAGCGGCAACTTGGCGCCCTGGCAGGCGTCCTGGTTGACGGGGAGGTCGCGCAGGGCGATCGCCGGCGCCGTCGCGCTCGCGGACGGGAGGCCGAGCGAGCCGCCGGCGGGAAGCCGCAGCGGGGTCCGGCGCGAGGGGCTGGCGGGGATCAGCTCGAAGTTGGCGGCGCTGCCGCAGCCGGGCGGATCGGCGCTGACCGCGACCCGCAGCTTGGTGACGAGGATCGGGACCGGGTTCGGGTTGCGCAGCAGCACCGGCAGCGGCCGCGGCGGTTCCCCCGGGAAGAGGGCGCCGACGTCGGAGAACTGCGGCTCGATCGCGAAGGCCTTGGGCTTGAGCAGGGTCCAGCGCAAGCCGGCCGCGGGGCCGGAGCGGCCAAGCCGGCTGACGGCGCGGACCGCGAAGCTGTGCGGGCCGGGCTCGAGGCCGGCGAAGGTCGCCGGGCTCTGGCAGCTCCTCCAGCGATTGCGGTCGAGCCGACAGCGGAAGCGCAGGCTGGCGGGCGTAGCGGTGAAGGTGAAGTTGACGGTGGTCGCGGTCGAGACCGCCGCCGGGTGCTTGACGATGCGGGGACGCTGCGGCGCCGGTCCAGCCGGACGCGCGTCGGGCTCGCGGCTCTGGCGCGGCCGCTCGGCCGCGTAGGCGACCGCCCCGAGGCAGGCAACGACGACGACCAGGGCCGCGAGGACCCTGGTCGTCTTGCCACCCCGATGGGCAATGCCGCGAGACATGCGTCGGCGCTACCCAGGCTTAGTTGTTGACCAGCGACAACGTCAGCGTCGCGCCCTGGCAGGCGTCCTGGCTGACGCCGGTGTCGTTCATCGTCAGCGTGCCCGTCTGGGTCACGGTCTGGTTGTTCCCGGTGGGGAAGTTTTTGTTGACGACGACCGCGGGCATCGCGAAGTCCGGGTTGCCGCCGGTGGTGACGACGCTGCAGGACGCGTGCCCCGCGTCAGCGGTGATTTTCTGCAGCGAGATCGTGCCGACCCGCTGGGTGCCGGCAGACGGGTTATCGACCGTGAACGAGACCGGCGAGGACGACCCTGGGTAGAGGCTCGAGGAGATCGTCGCTTTCAGGGTCACGGCAGAGGCGGAGCCAACCGTCGCGGTCCCGGTGCCGGAGCCGGTGGTCGTGAAGTACGCGTAAGCGCCGCCGGCCAGGGCCAGCGCGCAGGTGCAGGAGAGCGCCAAAAGCGCCCTCTTCCTGGTGGTGCCAAGCATCTGTTCTCTCCTTGATCGGGATGGCAAACGCCGGGTTTCTTCCCAGCGACTTGAGCCAAATCGGCGAGAGCGGACGGATGCTTGACCTTAAAATTTGGACTTCAGGCTGATTTAGCTTTGGAGCGGGATTCCCACCAGCCCCAGGCCGCCATCACCGCGCCGGCGTAGATTGCGCCGAGCACGATGTCGAAGAAGTAGTGCTCGCCCGTCGCCATCAGGGTCAGCCCCATCGCCGCCGGGTAGAGGACCAGCAGCACCCGCCAGGCCGGGCGCACCCGGCTCCAGAGGAACATCGCGACCAGGGCGGTGAAGGCGAGATGCAGCGAGGGCACGGCGGCGACCAGGTTGGCGCTCGCCTGTCCCTCGGAGAAGAGGCCGGCGGTGCCGACGCTGAGCACCTCCCAGCCCGAGCCGGTGGTGCGGTGGATCTCGTTCAGGTAGCCGAGTTCCCCCGCCATCCAGGGCGGCGCCGCCGGGAAGAGGATGTAGGTGGCGAGGCCGGCGAGCGCGAGCGTGACCAGGCGCTTGGTGAAACGCACGAAGGCCGGGTGGTCGCGTGCCCAGAGCCAGCCGGCGAGGGCGAAGGGGACGATGAAGTAAGAGGTGTAGACAGCGGTGAAGGCGACGTCCCACCAGGCGACGACGCCGGGCTCGTGCAGGTGCGACTGCAGCCATTCGGTCGGTGTCTCGCCGAAGAAGACGAAGCGGTCGAAGTCGATCATCGGGTGGAAGTGGACGCCGATGCCGAGCGAGTCGGCGGCGCCGCGGGTGAGGTCGTAGGCGGCGAGGACGGCGACGATCGGGGCCCAGTCGAGGACGATCTGGAGGATCTGGCGGGGATGGCGGCCGAGCGAGATGCAGACCAGGGCGCCGCAGACCCAGAGCACGACCAGCTCGCGCTGGACCGGGACCCCGTAGCGGGCGCTCCAGAGGACCAGGGCCAGCACGTAGAGGGCCAGGGCGCAACGGCGCACGGTCGGCCAGCCGCCGAAGCGGAGCGGGGGCGCGGCTGCTCGCTCAGCCCCTACCTGGGCGAACTCGGTGGTGCTCACAACCTCAATCTATGCAGTTGTTATGACGTTGTGAACGCGGGCGGCGCGCGGTGTGCCGGTCAGCTCGGGCGCGGCGTCATCAGCGCGACCGGCAGCGAGAGCCCGGCCGAGCGGCGCAGCGTCGCGATCCGCCGCCCCGGCTGGATCGCTTCGCGGACCTCGCTGACGTGCTCGCCGAGCCCGGCGACGGTCGCCTCGAGATCGGCGGCGACGAAGGCCAGGCCCCAGAAGAAGGCCGGGCGGTCGGCTCCCCCGCCCCGCTCGATCGCCTCCTCCGGCTCCTGCACGACCTCGAGGATCGTCGGCCCGAGCCGGAAGAAGGCCTGCCGCGGCGCCCCCGCCGGGGTCGGCTCCTCGCGGATCCGCCGCAGGTCAAGCCCGGCCGCGTCCAGCGCCGCCACCGTCCGCTCCAGCGCCGGCGTGATCGCGACCACATGGTCGATCGCGCCGATCCCGTTCGGGTGCACGGGCGCCGCGGCCGGCGGCTCGCGCTCGGAGCGCGCCGTCGGCAGCCCGTCGAGCTCGGTCGACTCGGCCCCGCGCAGCGACCACCCGGCCAGGCCCTTGCCGGCCTCCCTGCTGGCCAGCCGGACGCGGACCTCGCCGAGCACGCAGGTGTCGTCCTCGACCGCGAACCCCAGCCCCGCCCAGGCCTCAGGCGGGTCCGCGACCACGAGCTCGTCAACCGTCAAAGCCACTCCCGGACCGTAACGGGCGCCCGCGGCGGTAGGTTTTCGGCGATGCCGTCCAGACGAGCCCGCCGGGGCGGATGAACTTCGAGCAGTACCGCGAGCACGACGGGCTCGGGCTCGCCGCCCTGGTCGCGAGCGGGGACGTCTCCCCCGCCGAGCTGCTGGCGCTGGCGCAGGCGCGGGCCGACGCGGTCAACCCGCGGGTCAACGCGGTCGTGCGGCGGATGGACGCCGAGGCCGCGGCGCAGCTGGCCGACCCGGCCGGGCTCAGCGGCCCCTTCGCCGGCGTCCCCTTCCTGATCAAGGACCTGGCCCAGGACTACGCCGGGCTGCCGACCAGCTGGGGCTCACGCTCGCTGGCGAGCATCCCCGCGCCGGTCCACGCGACCGTGGTCCAGCGCTGGCTCGACGCCGGCCTGGTGATCTTCGGCAAGACCAACACGCCCGAGTTCGGCGCCAAGGGGATCACCGAGCCGGAGCTGTTCGGCCCGGCCCGCAACCCCTGGGACCTCGGCCGCACCCCGGGCGGCTCCTCCGGCGGCGCCGCGGCGGCGGTCGCGGCCGGGATCGTGCCGGTGGCGGGCGCCAGCGACGGCGGCGGCTCGATCCGCATCCCGGCCGCCTGCTGCGGCCTCTTCGGGCTCAAAGCCGGGCGCGGCCTGGTCCCGACCGGACCGATCGCCGGCGAGGGGCTGCAGGGGGCGGTGAGCGAGGGGGTGATCTCGCGCTCGGTCCGCGACAGCGCCGCGATGCTCGACCTCCTCGCCGGCCCCGAGCCGACCTCGCCCTACGACGCACCGCGCCCAGCCGGCAGGTTCATCGACGAGGTCGGCGCCGACCCGGGGCGGCTGCGGATCGGCGTCCGCGTCCCCTCGGCGATCAACCCCAACCCGGACCCCGAGGCATACGCCGCGGCAGCGGCCGCGGTGGCGGCCCTGACCGGGCTCGGCCACGAGGTCGAGGAGCTGCCGCAGGCGCCGTACGACGACGCGGCGCTGGCCAAGGACTTCCTCGTCTCCTGGTTCGTCAACCTGGCCTGGCAGGTGGCGGCGCTGAAGCGCGAGACCGGCTGCGGCGACGAGGCCTTCGAGCAGGACACGCTGCTGGTCGCGGCGCTGGGCCGGGCCAGCAGCGGGGTCGAGCACTGCGAAGCGCTGGAGCGGCGGCAGCAGCACGTGCGCCGGCTCGCCGCCTTCCACCAGGAGTTCGACCTGCTGCTGACCCCGACCCTGGCGACGCCGCCACCGCGGATCGGCGAGTTCGACCTGCCGGCGCCGGCCCGGGTCGCCTCCGGCGCGATCCTCAAGGCGCGGGCCGGGCGCCTGCTCTCCCACCTCGGCCTGGTCGACAAGATCGTCGAGGAGAACCTCGGCTGGGTTCCCTACACCCAGCTCTCGAACCTGACCGGCCGGCCCTCGATGAGCGTGCCGCTGCACTGGACCGCGGCCGGGCTGCCGCTCGGCGTCCAGTTCGTCGCCGCCCCTGGCGGCGAGGGCAGGCTGCTGCGCCTGGCGGCCCAGCTCGAGGCGGCCCACCCCTGGGACGGGCGGCGGGCGCCGCTCTAGGCCGGTGGCCGGCGACCCCTACGGGCTGCGTCGCTTCGTCGACGCCCAGGAACAGGCCAACACCTACGAGCTCGCGCTGCGCGAGCTGCGGGCCGGGCACAAGCGGAGCCACTGGATCTGGTTCGTCCTCCCCCAGATCACCGGCCTCGGCCACAGCCCGATGGCCCGCACCTACGCGATCTCCTCGCTGCCCGAGGCGGTCGCTTACCTCGACCACCCGCTGCTCGGCCCGCGCCTGCTCGAGTGCGCTCGCGCCCTGCTCGCGGTCGAGGACCGCTCGGCGGTCGAGATCCTCGGCGAGGTCGACGCGGTCAAGCTGCGCTCCTCAATGACCCTGTTCGCCCGCGCCGCCCCGGGCGAGCCGCTCTTCCGCGAAGTGCTGGACCGCTTCTACAGCGGCGAAACCGACCCCGCGACCGAACAAATTCTCTAAACGGTTTGTCGCTCAGGGGCACGGGTAAGTACGGCCCATGCCATTAGCACTACTACTCATAATCATCGGAATCGTCCTGGCGATCCTCGTGCATTACGCGCTCGGAATCGTCCTCATCCTGGTCGGCCTGGTCCTGCTGATCTGGCCGCACATCAGCTCCGGCCGAGGAGCCCGGGCCTGACCCAGGCAGGCCGACCCGGTGGCTGAAGCCTTTTAGTAGCCATACCTGCCAAAAGGCTTCAGCCGCTGGGTCGGCTCTACATCGAAGCGTCCGTCCCGCGCGTAAGGATCCACCGCGCACCGTGGAGACCGGGCCCGATCCACAGTCCACCCTGAACCGCCGCCACCTGCTCGGCGGCGCCCTCGCCGCGGGCGGCGCCGCGGTCCTGGCCGGCCCCGCCGGAGCGCTCGCCGCGCCGAAGGACGCAAAGGGGAAAGGCACCCCGCCAGGCAAGGGGGCAAATGAGAAGCGGCCGGCGACGGTCTTCTTCAAGGAACCGGCGCTCAACTTCCAGATGCTGTTCGCGCTCGGCGCCGCCGGCTACGGAGCCTCGGAGACCGGCGAGGTGCTGGCGACCTTCGACCGCGTCCACGGCAAGGGCGACACCTACCGCGCCACCTTCGAGGAGTTCCAGCGCCTCGGCCGCCAGGTCCGCCGCCGCGCCGACCGCGACCGCGACGCTGGCCGCACGGTCAGCGCCCGCTCCGGCTACCTGCGGGCGGCGATGTACCTCGACCAGGCGCTCTTCTACGTGCTCGCCTCGAGCCGGCCGACCCGCGCCCACGAGGGCGCGCTCTATCGCGAGATGGAGTCGGCCTGGGCCGGCGCCGCCGCCCTCTTCGACCCCGCCTTCGAGCCGGTCGAGATCGCCTGGTCCGGCGGCAAGCTGCCCGGCTGGTTCCTCTCTCCCGGCGGCGACACGCGGCGGCCGACCGTGATCCTCAACACCGGCAGCGACGCCCAGACCATCGACATGTACGTCTACGGCGGCGCCGCGGCGCTGGAGCGCGGCTGGAACGCGCTGATCTTCGAAGGGCCGGGGCAGGGGGCGAACCTCTTCCTCCGCAACCAGGCCTTCATCCCCGAATGGGAGAAGGTGATCACCCCGGTGGTCGACTTCCTCCGCGCGCACCCGAAGGTCGACCGCGACCGCATCTCCCTGGTCGGCCAGAGCTTCGGCGGCTACCTCACCGCCCGCGCCGCCGTGCACGAGCACCGGCTGGCCGGGCTGGTCCCCGACCCCGGCGTCGTCGACGTCTTCTCCGACTGGCGCCAGGAGCTGCCGCCGGCGCTGCTGGAGCTGCTCGCGGCCGGCAGGCGCGCTGAGTTCAACCGGATCTGGAACGGCATTCCCAAGGAGCTGCCCGAAGCGAAACGGGTCGGCCTCGCCAAGCGGGCCGAGATCTACGGCCAGGTCGACGGCTTCGAAAAAATGAAGCTGGCCCAGCGCTTCGTCCTCAGCCGCGAGGAGGCCCGGCGGATCACCACCCCGACCGCGATCCTCTCGCCCGAGCTGGAGCAGTTCTTCCCCGGCCAGCCCGAGACCCTGCATGGCTGGCTCCAGGCCCCCAGCACCCTGATCCGCTTCACCGTCGCCGAGGGGGCTGAGTACCACTGCGAGCCGATGGCGCCGCAGCTGCGCAACGAACGCGTCTTCGACTGGCTCGAAACCCACGCCAAGTAGGGCCGTTTTTCAGCCGCTCGGGGTGGCTGAACGGGGAACTTGCGCATTTAGGATCCGCCGATGCGCTCGCGCCCGATTCGCTCACTGCTCGCGCCCCTCGCCGTCTGCCTGCTCGGGCTCGGCCTCACCGCCTCGCCGGCGCGCGCCGCCGAGTGGTCGCCCGGGGTTGCCCTGACCGACCAGCTCGGCAAAGAAGACTCGCTGCTGCCGGTCGTCTCCGTCGCTCCCAACGGCGCCGCGATCGCCACCTGGCGCAACGCCATGGACGACAGCGTCCGCTACGCCGAGCGGCCGGCGGGCGGCTCCTTCAGCGGCCGCACCGCGCTGGAAACGGGCGCGCCCGCGTTCATGTCCACCCGGCCCGCGGTCGCGATCAACGCCGCCGGCGCGGCCGTCGCCGCCTGGGCAGCGGGCTCCTTCAGCGAAGAAGTCGTCCGGGCCAGCTACCGCCCGGCCGGCGGCTCCTTCTCTCCGCCGGTGACGATCTCCGCCGCTGGCAAGGACGCGACCGCGCCGGACGTGGCGATCACCGCGGGCGGCAAGGCGATCGTGGTCTGGAGCGTCGGCCTCGGCAGCCTCGGCGAGAGGTTCGTCGAAGCCTCCACCCACGGCACCGCCGGCGGGTTCAACACCGGACAGGTACTGAACGACAACGACGACACCGGCTCGCTGCTGCCGGTGCAGCCACGCCTCGGCCTCGACGGCAACGGCAACGCGATCGCGGTCTTTCCGACGATCCGGCCCGGCGGCCCCGGCAACGTCGCCCCGGTCGAGTGGGCGCCGCTGAGCAGCGGCGCCACCGCCTTCGGCGCGCCGGTGGACCTCGAGGCCGGCTTCGTCCCCGACGTCGCCCTCAGTCCCGATGGCCGCGCAACCGTGGTCTGGCAGGACGAAGGCACCGTGTACGCGGC
This sequence comes from Solirubrobacterales bacterium, assembly GCA_036276995.1. Classification (GTDB taxonomy): domain Bacteria; phylum Actinomycetota; class Thermoleophilia; order Solirubrobacterales; family 70-9; genus VAYN01. Next base: position 3,238 of record DASUNU010000137.1, on the reverse strand, counting down.
CGAACAGGCCAGCGCCGGCGGCGCCTTCGGCAGCGCCAAGCCGGTCTCCGACGCGGGCGAAGCCAACGCCAACACCGCGCGCGTCGGCGTCGACGGCAGCGGCACCGCCACGGTCACCTTCCAGACCGGGACGCCGAGCAGCGTCGTCCGCTACGCGACCCGGCCGGCCGGCGGCAGCTTCGCCGCCCCGGTAACGCTCTCCTCGGCCGGCAACTCCGGCAGCGCTGAGCTCGCGGTCGATGCCGCCGGCAACGCGGCGGCCGTCTGGACCCGCTTCAACGGCAGCATCGAAACGGTCGAGGCCGCCTACCGGCCGGCCGGCGCCGGCTTCAACGCCGCCAAGACCCTGACCAAACCCGGCCAGCCCGGCATCCTCGCCGACGTCGCGATCGACGCCGGCGGCAACGCCACCGCGGTCTGGCAGAGCACCGCCTCCTTCGGCGTCGTCTGGACCTCGGCCTATGGCGAAGGCGGCACCACCCCGCCGCCGGGCGAAGGAGGGGGCGGCAATCCCGGTGGAGGCAGTGGAGGCGGCGGCTCCTCAGGCAGCGGATCCTCTGGCTCCAGCGGTGCGGGACCCGGCCCGACGGCAGCGCCCGCCCCGGCCCCGAGGTCCGCTGCCAAGAAACCGCTGAAGTGCGGCAAGGGCAAGAAGAAGAAAACGGTGGGCGGCAAGCCCAAGTGCGTGAAGGCGAAACCGCAGCAGAAGGGCAAGCGCTAGGCGCTGGATCCGGCTACCCGAAGGACTGCGCGCAGATCCCCGGGGCCGACACACTTTTCTCGCTCAGCGAGAAGGTTTCCGACGACGACGAGGAGCCCCCGCCCGGCGACTCGCTCGCTTCCGCGCGCAGGGTGATCTCCAGGTGGTACAGCGTCGGTTCGCGGGTGCTCCTGCGGATCGTCCTCGGCTTGCTCCCGGAGATCCTCAGTTCGAAGGCCCTGGTGCAGGTGTCGATCTCGACCCGGAAGTAGGACAGCGACGACGCTCGCGCGCCCCCAATCAGGGGGCCGCTGGCTTCGAAACGGCCCTTACTGAGAAATATCACCGGGCACTCCCCGCTCATTTCGCAGAAGTACCCCACCGGGGTGAAGGATTCGTCGAGCGACCGGCACGAGGTGTACCCCGCGGTCTGGCGGAAGAGGCTCTGGTGGTCCACCCTGGTGACGATCTCGGTTGGACCTTCAGCAGGACCCAGTTCACACGAGGCCTTCTTGCGGAACCTGATCACCCCTTCGGCCCCCGCCTCGGCGCGGACTTTGGTCAGCGGTGGCATCGTTCTCCGTGCCCCGGCCGAGACGGACCCCGCGGTCTCGGCGGAGCTTCCCTTCCACACCGTGATCGCTCCCTGGGAAGCGCAGATCCAGTCGAAGCGCGGGGTTCCACACTCCTCGCCGACCGCGAGGGCGCTCTGCGCCACCTCACCGTGACCCGACGCGGAAGCAAAGGACAGGAGTCCCAAGCACACCACGCACACCACCCCTATCCCCCACTTCCTCACCATGTTTTTCGATCCTATTTCTTCTGCGCCGGCACCCGCTCGATCAGCAGGCCGAACAGGGTCCCGCCGACCATGCCGAGGACGAGCAGCCAGAGATCGAGATGCTCGGAGAGGTAGGTGTGGATCTGGGAGTCACCTCCGACCGTCACCTCTTCCGCCGTGGCGGTCCTCGCGAGCACGTCGAAGGCCCGGCCGGTCCCGCCGGCGTCGATCCGCGTGTACAGCCCGGTGGGTGACTCCGACTCGACCGCGACCGGGTCACCCCCTCTCCGCATGCGTTCGTCGGCGCCGACGAAAAGGATTCCCCGGTCGACCTGAACCTCCGCCCTGTGGCTATGGGCTTCCAGGGAAGACGGCGCCGAGAGCCCGCTGAGGAAGACTTCGGGAACCAGGCCGGCGGGCAGCTCGAATCGGGTGCGGTACGCGACGCCGCGCTGCTCGCAGCGCTGCGAAACCACGCGGCCGTCGAGCACCAGCGTGAAGCCGGCCTGCTCCGGGCATTCGAACCCGAGCTTCGTCAGCCCCGCCCCCAGCTCCAGGTTCCAGGCGCCCCTTCCCACCCCGCCGTCGAAGGGCGTCTCCGAGACCGAGAGGTAGGAGGCCGTGGACGTCTCGACGACCGCCCTCCCACCGTCCGGCCAGGCGATCGTCAGCGGGCGCGGCGGGCGGGGTGAGATCTCCCCAGAGCCACCGCAGGCGCCGCCGACCTTGGCCACCAGACGCGCGCAGGCCGCAGCGGAGACCGGCAGGGAGAGCTCGACCTCGCCGTCGGGCGCATCGCCACCGGGTTCCCCAGCGGTGACCGGGCGGAACCCGAGCACCCGCGTTCTCGCGTGCACTGTCCCGGCCCCGTCGCCGTCCTCACTGGTCAGTGTCACCGCCGTGGTCGGAGTCACCTCGGTCGCGGTTACGGTCACCTCGGCCGCCGGACTGCACAGTGCCATCGCACCGCCGAGGAGGAGCACGAACGCGAGCGCGACCGAGGCCACCTTCTCTTTCCTGCCGATCCCCATACTCCCGGGACCGTACTCAGATCTCGTCGAGCGTCCTGCCGCTGAGCACCGAGCGCGGCTGCTCGGCCGTGACGTCGGAGCCGGGCTGGGCCTCGTCGTCGCGGCGCTTGATCAGCAGCCACTGCGACTTCTCACCCTTACGGGTGCGCTGCAGGGCAAAGCCACCGCGCAGCTTCTCGCCGTGCAGGACGAAGACGGCGTGGCCGCGCTCGATCGCCTCGGGCCAGGGCACGCGGCCGCCCTGCTCGTAGCTGCCGCGGTCCCAGACGATTACCCGGCCCTCGCCGAGCTCGCCCTCGAACTCGTTGTGGGAGAGCTCGTGGTCGGCGACCTGGATCGCGAAGCGCTTGACCGCGGGGTCGAGCGAGGGGCCTTTCGGCACCGCCCAGGAGCGCATCTTCCCCTCGACCTCGAGCCGCAGGTCGAAGTGGTGGGCGGTGGCGGCGTGCTCCTGGACGACGAAGACGCCGGCGCTGACGCCGCGGACCGCGAACTGCTCGTGGCCCTCGACCTTGACCCGCTCGCTCTCGACCGCCTCGACCGCGGCGGCGGGCGGCCCCTCGGCGAGGAAGGCCAGCAGCTGCTCGACCGCCGGCTCCGACCCCTCGGCGTGGACGCGGACGCTGCCGTCCTCCTCGTTGCGGACCCAGCCGAGCAGGCCGAGCTCGTGCGCGCGGGCCACCGTCGCTTCGCGGAAGAAGACGCCCTGGACCTCGCCGCGCACCG
>DASUNU010000136.1:0-14217 GCA_036276995.1 Solirubrobacterales bacterium | reverse complement strand
TCTACGTCGAGGGGACCAAGTACATCCTGCAGGAGATCCCGGCGGTGCTGGCCAAGGCCAACCAGGGCCTGGCGACGCTGGAGAAGTACCGCGAGCGGCTTGACCAGGTCTCGGCCCGGCTCACCGTGCTCGAGTTCGAGGGTGGCAGCTTCCTCTACGACGCCCTCGCCGTGCTGCAGCGGGCCGAGCTGGTGACGCGGATGGCGGTCGAGGTCGAGCGCTACATCGTCGAGCTCGGCACCGAGGGACGCCTGATCGAGATGCAGCTGGAGGAGACGATGGTCGGGGTCGCCGCCGACAAGACCGCGCTGATCCGCGACTACAGCGTCGAGGACACCGAGCAGAGCCTGGCCGCGGTGCTGCAGGCGCTGAGCCGGATGCCCCACCAGGACGTGCTCGACTTCGGGCGCCTCGCCGAGTTGCTCGGCTACGACCGCAAGATCAACACCCTCGATTTCCCCGTTGCCGCGCGCGGCTACCGCGCGCTCGGCCGGGTCCCCCGCATCCCCAAACTTGTCGTCCAGAAGATCATCCACGAGCTGGGCGGGTTGGAGGAGGTCCTTGCGGCCTCCGATTCCGACCTCGCCGCCATCGACGGAGTCGGCGCCCCCCGGGCCAAAGACATCCGCGAAGGCCTGCGGCGGCTGCAGGAGGTTGAGCTGGTCGATCGGTACTTGCAGAGCTGACGGCGACAGGCGCCGTCGAAAAGGAAAGGAGCCACCGATTCCCGAGCTAGACGAGGCCATTGAGGAGGTCTTCGAGGCAGACGTCGAGTACGTCTGTGACTTCGAGGAGGGCGACAAGGTCGTCTACCCCCACCACGGTGCCGGCCTGGTGATGACCAAAGAGAACCGAGAGCTGATGGGTAGCGAGCGTGAGTACCTCACGATCAAAATCCTCCACAACGAACTCACGGTCATGGTTCCCACCGAAAACGCGGGCAAGGCAGGCCTGCGCCGCGTGATCGACGAGGAAGAAATCAAAAAGGTCACACAGGTCCTGACCGACGACGTCTCCGAGATGCCGAAGAACTGGAACCGGCGTTTTAAGTACAACCGCGAGAAGATCAAGACCGGCGACGTGTTCGAGCTGGCCGAGGTGGTGCGCAACCTGGCGCTCCGCGAGATGGAGAAGGGTCTCTCCACCGGCGAGAAGCAGATGTACACGCGGGCCAAGAAGATCCTCGCGTCGGAGTTCATGTACGCGCTCGACAAAGACGAGGAGGGCGCGGAGGAATACCTGGACGGGCTGCTGGAGGATCGCTTCGCCGCAACCGCCTAGGGCACCTGCAGCAACCGCGGTCATCGCGGCCGCCGGCTCCGGAGAGCGTCTCGGAGCCGGCGGCCCGAAGGCCTTCGTCCCGCTCGCGGGGCGGCCGATGATCGAGTGGTCGGTCGCGGCCCTGCGGGCCTGCGACTCGGTGCGGGCGATCGTCGTCGCCGCGCCGCCCGGCCACGATCACGACCTGGCCGGCGACGACCTCACCGTCCTCGACGGAGGCGCCACCCGTGCCCAGTCCGTCGCCAACGCCCTTGCCGCGGTGGAGACCGAGTTGGTCGCGATTCACGACGCCGCCCGACCGCTGCTGACTCCAGAGCTAGTCGAGACCCTCGTCGCCTCCCTGACCGCCGATTCCGACGCCGCCGCCGTGATCCCGGCCGCCCCGGTCGCCGACACCGTCAAGCAGGCCCAGGGGGGTGTCGTCGAGCGCACGCTCGACCGCTCCTTGCTCTGGGCGGCGCAGACGCCGCAGGTCTTCCGCGCGGAGGCGCTGCGCGCTGCGCTTGATGTGGACGACGAGACCCGCGACACCGCCACCGACGAGGCGATGCTGATCGAGGCGGCGGGGGGGAAGGTGCTGATCCAGCCGGCCCCGGCCGAGAACTTCAAGGTGACGACGCCGCATGACCTGCGGGTGGCGGAGCTCTTGCTGAGCGATCGCGCCGCCTCGCGCTAGCCTGCCCTGGCGATGCTGACCGACTATCACCTGCACCTGCGCCCGGACGAGGACGGCACCACAGCCGAGCGCTACTTCACCACCGAGAACGTCGACCGCTATCTGGAGGCCGCGGCCTCCGCCGGGATCGAGGAGCTCGGCGTCTCCGAGCACGTCTACCGCTTCGAGCAGGCGCTCGACCTCTGGCAGCACCCGCTCTGGCAGAGCAACGGCAAGGACGACCTCGACGCCTACTGCGAGTTCGTCCGCTCGACGCCGCTGAAGCTCGGGGTCGAGTGCGACTTCGTCCCCGGCGCCGAAGACCGCACCCGCAATCTCTTGGAGGCGCGCGACTTTGACTTCGTCGTCGGCTCCGTCCACTTCATCGGTGACGAGGCGGTCGACCACCCCGGCTGGGACGTCTGGGCGGGCAGCAGCGATCCCGACGAGGTTTGGCGCCGCTACTTCGAGTCGCTGGCGGAGTGCGCCCGCTCCGGGCTCTTCGACATCCTCGCCCACCCCGACCTGGTCAAGGTCTGGGGCGGGACCCGGCCGTTGCCCGAGCGCGACCCGCGCTTCTTCTACGAGCCGGCGATCGAGGCGATCGCCGAGAGCGGGGTCGCGGTCGAGATCTCGACCGCCGGCCTGCGCAAGCCGGTCGGCGAGCTCTACCCGGCCCGTGCCTTTGCCGAGATGTGCGTCGAGGTGGGTGCGCCCTTCGCGCTCTCCTCCGACGCTCACCTGCCCGAGCAGGTGGGTTTCGGCTACGACCGCGCCATTGACTTCCTCGACGAGATCGGGGTGGGAGAGATATGCGTCTTCGAGCAGCGCCAGCGGCGGCTGGCCCCCTTGGGCAGCCGCGTCGGCTGATGGTCGGCATCGGCTACGACAGCCATCGCTTCACCGAGGGTCGGCGGCTGGTTCTCGGCGGCGTCGTGATCGACCACCCGCGCGGGCTCGCGGGCCACTCCGACGCGGACGTCCTCACCCATGCCGTGATCGACGCCATCCTCGGGGCCGGGGGCGGCGGCGACATCGGCACGATGTTCCCCGATGACGACGAGCAGTGGCAGGACGCCGACTCGATCGACCTGCTGCGCACGGTGGTCGGCACCGTGGCCGGGCCGATCGTCAACGTCGACGCGACCGTGATCTGCGAGGAGCCGCGACTCGGCCCGTACAAGGCGGAGATGGAGCGCACGCTCGCGGACGCAACCTCGGCCCGGGTCACGGTCAAGGCGACCAGCAATGAGGGCATGGGCTGGATCGGTCGCGGCGAGGGCATCGCCTGCGTCGCGGTGGCTTCGGTCCAGAGCGAATAATCTTCCGGACGGATGGGCGGAATCAGCGACAAGCTGCGCAGCGCGGTGGCCGACAAAGCGTTCGAGCTGAAGGTGCTGCACGGAGCCGGCATCGTCGAGCCGATGCGGCCGGACAGGGCGGCCAAGATCGGCGCCACCTTCCTGCGCTGGGGCGCCTCGCCGGCGACCGGCGTCGCCACTGCCGCGATCCACCACCCGCACGAGCTGGCGATCGTCGACGAGCGCGGCTCGCTGACCTGGGAGCGCCTGCAGCGACGCACCAACGCGCTCGCTGACTCCTTCGCCCGGATGGGGATCGGCTACGGCGATGGGGTGGGGGTCATGTGCCGCAATCACCGCGGCTTCGTCGAGACGACTTTGGCGGCGGCCAAGCTCGGGGCCAGCGCGCTCTACCTGAACACGATGTTCGCCGGTCCGCAACTGGTCGAGGTGACCAAGCGCGAGGCCCCGAAAGCGCTCGTCTACGACTCCGAGTTCGCCGGCCTGCTCGAGGGCGTCGACGACTCGGTGATCCGCATCGTCGCCTGGGAGGACGGGGGGGACCCGGAGGCGACGACGCTGGAGCAGCTGATCGCCGCCGGCTCCGAGGCCGACCACAAGCCGCCGCCGGACAAGCCGCGCTTCGTGATCCTCACCTCCGGCACCACCGGCACCCCGAAGGGTGCCCAGCGCTCCAGCCCCGACGGGCTGATGTCGATCGCCTCGCTGATCGACAAGATCCCGTACCGCAGCCGCTCGACGATGATGATCGCGGCGCCGCTCTTCCACTCCTGGGGCTTCTTCCACTTCGTGATGAGCCTGCCGACCGCTTCGACGATGGTGCTGCGGCGCCGCTTCGACCCGGAGGCTACGCTGCAGGCCGCGCGCGAAAGCAAGGCCAACGTGCTGGCCGCGGTGCCGGTGATGATCCAGCGCATTCTCACCCTGCCGGAGGAGACGCTGGCCTCTTACAAGCTGCCCGACCTGCAGATCACGGCTCTTTCCGGCTCAGCCCTGCCGGGCGAGCTGGCGATCGCCTGGATGGATCGCTTCGGCGACAACGTCTACAACCTCTATGGCTCGACCGAGGTCGCCTACGCGACCGTCGCCGTCCCCGAGGACCTGCGCGCCGCCCCCGGCACCGCCGGCAAGCCGCCGCGCGGAACCACGGTGCGGATCCTCGACGAGAACGGCCAGGACGTTCCCCAGGGCGGTACCGGCCGCATCTTCGTCGGCAACGAAATGTCGTTCGAGGGCTACACCGGTGGCGGTGGCAAAGAGGCGATCGATGGCTTGCTCTGCAGCGGCGACGTCGGCCACATCGATTCCGCCGGGCGCCTCTTCATTGACGGCCGCGACGACGAGATGATCGTCTCCGGCGGCGAGAACGTCTTCCCGCGCGAGGTCGAGGACCTGCTCGCCGACCACGAGGCGGTGGTCGAGGTGGCGGTAATCGGGGTCGAGGACGAGGAGTTCGGCCAGCGCCTAAAAGCTTTTGTCGTCTCCAAAGACGGGGTCGATGTCTCCGACGACGACCTGAAGGCACACGTAAAGGCGAACCTGGCCGGCTACAAGACCCCGCGTGAGATCGAGTTCCTCGACGAGCTTCCGCGCAACGCCACCGGCAAGATCCTGAAGAAGGATCTGCGCGCTCGCGAGACGCCGCAGTCCGCCTAGTTACAGCTCGCGCAATTTGCGGCGATTGCCTCAATCGCCCCCGCGGGTGGCCTCCGGTCCTCCTAGTAGGTTGCGGAAGCATGAGCGAACCGGCGAGGCAGCTGCGAGCGGTTGGTGAGGCCACCGAGACCATGCACGGCGTCGCCAGGCAGGCGCTGGAGTGGGTTCGGGTCAGCGAGGAGCGCGTCGCCGAGGCCGAGGCGCGGTCCGAGCGGGTTCGCGAGGAGCTGAAGGAGCGGGCGATGGGGACGCTGCGCGGCGTCGCCAGCGAGGCCCGCACAAGACTTGCCGCCGAGCGCGAGGCCCGGCTCCAGGCCGAGGCCAGGGTCGCCGGAGCCGAGCAGGCCCGCGACCGCGCCGAGCAGGCCTTCGAGGAGCTGCAGCAGCGCTCCCAGGCCGAGAGCGAGGAGGTCGCGACGAAGGCCGCCGCCGTTCAGGCCGAGGCCGAGGAGCGGGTCGCCGAGGCGGCGCGCAACCTCGAGCTCGAGGTCGGGCGCCGGGTGGTCGAGGCGCGCGAGCAGATCCAGACCGAGGCCGACCGCCGGGTCGCTGCCGCCGAGCAGCGGGCCGCCGATGCCGAGGCCGCCGCCGCCGAGTCACACGAGACCGCGGTGCGGCTGGAGACCGAGATCGAGCAGCGGGTCATGGACGGCACCAAGGAGGTGCGCCGTGAAGCCGAAGAGAGCGTCCGCAGCCTGATCGAGAAGGTCGAGCGCGAGGCCGAGGAGGCGGCTCGCGCCCGCGCCGAGGATCAGCTGCGGCTCGAGTCCGATCGGATCCGCGTCCAGGCGGAGAAGCGCGAAGAGCGTGCTCGCGAGGTGACCGAGGACGAGATCAAGGCCTCGGCCAAGAAGGCCAAGCGCGAGGCCCAGGCGGCCGCGGACGAGAGTGCCCCGGTGTGGCTGCGCGGCGAGTCGAACGCCTCGACCGCCGGCTACCGCACTTTTTAGGCGACCGATTTCATCTAGTCTCGGCTTCGCGATGCGCGAGGTGCGAGTCAGGGACACGCTCAGCGGTGAGCCGCGGACGCTTGACCCCGCCCAGGAGGTGGGGATCTACGCCTGCGGCCCAACCGTCTACAGCCGCATCCACATCGGCAACGCCCGGCCCTTCGTCGTCTTCTCGCTGTTCGCCCGCTTCCTCCGCTCGGAGGGTTATCGCGCCCGGCTGGTCGTCAACGTCACCGATATCAACGACAAGATCTACGTCGCCGCCGCGGCCGCGGGCGAGCCTTCGGGTGAGTTCGCGGTGCGGATGAAGGAGGCCTACTTCGGGGACACCGACCGGCTCGGGGTCGGCCGTCCCGACGCGGAGCCGCTGGCGACCGAGACGATCGCCGGCATCGTTGGCCTGATCGCCGAGCTGATCGAGGGCGGCCATGCCTACGAGTCCGGCGGCGACGTCTACTTCCGCGTCCGCAGCTTCGACCCCTACGGCAAGCTCTCCAACCGCCGCCCCGAGGACATGGACCAGGGCGAGGAGGCCGGCTCCGCCTCGCTGAAGGAGGACGCGCTCGACTTCGCGCTCTGGAAGGCGCACAAGCAGGGTGAGGACACCCGCTGGGACTCGCCCTGGGGCCCGGGCCGGCCCGGCTGGCACATCGAGTGCTCGGCGATGGCCGAGGCCGAGCTGGGTGAGTCGTTCGCGATCCACGGCGGCGGCTCCGACCTGGTCTTCCCCCATCACGAGAACGAGATCGCGCAGTCCGAGGCGGCGGGGCGGCCCTTCGCCCAGGTCTGGATGCACAACGGGATGATCGAGACCGGGGCGGCGAAGATGTCGAAATCGGAGGGCAACATCTTCCAGCTCTCGGAGGCGCTCGACAGGTATGGGCGTGAGGCGGTCGTGGCCTACTTGATCTCGGGGCATTACCGGCAGCCGTTGGCGTTTGGCGAGGGGCCGATGGAGGAGTCGGTGGCCAGGGTCGAGCGGCTGAGGAACTTCTTTCGCGAGGGCTCGGGGGGTGGGGGAGAGCCCGGGGATGACTCGTCGGAGCAACAGCGGGGAGGCTCCGCCGAGCCATCCCCGGGCTCTCCGCGCGACCCGGCGGCTCGGCTCGAGAGCTTTCGGGATGCGCTGGCGGATGACTTCAATACGCCGCGGGCGCTGGCGGAGGCGTTTGAGCTCGTCAGCGATGCCAATCGCGGCGAGGTCGAGCGACCGGCGGCGGTTCCCGTCCTGGCGGAGATGCTTGAGCTCATCGGCCTTGGCTCCCTCACCCAGCCGGACGGGGGAGCCGAGGCCGACTCCGCAGCGCAGGAGCTGATGCTGGAGCGCGAGGAGGCTCGGAAGGCGAAGGACTTTCAGCGGGCGGATGCGATTCGGGACGAGCTGGACGCGATGGGCTGGACGGTGCGCGATTCGGCTGACGGGCCGTCCCTGGTCCCGAAGGCCTGATGGCCAGCCAGATCATCTACGGAAAGCAGCCGGTCCAGGAGGCGGAGCGGGGGAGGCGGAGGGTGCGCCGGGTTTGGCGAGCGCCGGAGACCGACTCCGCTGAGCTGGAGCGGCTCTGTGGGTCGCCGGACCACCAGGGGGTCGTGGCCGAGGTTGATCCGTATCCGTACGGGGACGCGGCTGGGCTGCTGCGGCGCGAGGACGCTCTGATCGTGGCGCTCGATCAGGTGCAGGACCCGCGCAACCTCGGGGCGGTCTGCCGCTCCGCCGAGTTCGCGGGGGCCGCCGGGGTGGTCGTGCCCGAGCGGCGGGCGGCGGCGGTCACCGCCGTCACCTGCAAGGCGTCGGCGGGGGCGGTCGAGCACCTCGAGGTCGCGCACGTGCGCAACCTGGCTGACTGGCTCGCGCAGGCGAAGGAGGCCGGGTTCTGGATCTGGGGGGCCGACGCCGAGGCGAAGGCGGCGCCCTGGGGGGTCGACCTGAAGGGGCCGACGGTGATCGTGATGGGGGGCGAGGGCAAGGGGCTGAGGCCCCGCGTCGCCAAGGCCTGCGACGGGCTCGTCGCGCTCCCGCGCGGGGGGAAGGTCGAGTCGCTCAACGTCTCCGCGGCCGCGGCGGCGCTGCTGTTCGAGGCGCGTCGCCAGCGCGGCTGAATTCCTCTTTCTGGCCCAGCATCTGCAACGGCGTTTGCAAAAGTCGCAATTTGGGGTTGACAGAACTCCGCGCGCACGTAAACTAGCGGCGCAACAAGGGTGAACCTCAGCTTGAGTCTGAGGTAGCCCGTAATAGGGCGCCCCTCGGGGGAGGTAAGTGGCGCCACGACCCTTCAGCAAGGAGAAGGATCTGTGGCTCTGTCTACCCCAGTACGTCAAGCTAACTCTCAAGTTGAGCTTGATGATCACTATCTGGTCGCGCTGGCCAAGGAAGGCAAAACCGATGCCTACGACGCCATCGTCAAGCGCTATCGCGGTTTCGTCCGGCTCAAGGCCTCCTCGTACTTCCTGCTCGGCGGCGAGTCCGACGACCTGATCCAGGAGGGCCTGCTCGGTCTATACAAGGCAATCCGCGACTACCGCACCGATCGGGAGTCGAGCTTTCGCAATTTCGCCGAGCTCTGCATCACCCGCCAGATCATCACCGCGGTCAAGACCGCGACCCGCAACAAGCACACGCCGCTGAACCAGTACGTCTCGTTCAGCCAGACGCCAGCCGCGGCGGGGGACTCCGACACCACCCTCGACGAGATCCTGCCCGGGCCCAGCGTCCACGACCCGGTCAACCAGGTGATCGCGACCGAAGAGCTCTCCAGTCTTGTCGCCTGTCTCTCCGGGGTCTCCGGTGTCCTCTCCGACCTCGAGAGCCGCGTCCTCTCGCTCTACCTCGACGGGCACTCCTACGAGGCGATCGCCGAGCGCCTCGAGTGCGACACCAAGACCGTCGACAACGCCCTGCAGCGGGTCAAGCGCAAGGTCGGCACCCACCTGGCCAGCCGCGAGGTCGTCGTCTAGGACTGAGGCAGGTCCGCCAGCACGTAGTCCAGCAGTTCCTGCCCGTGGTCCGAGGCGACGGCAATGTCGTCGGCCTTGACTCGGACCCGGTGCAGCGACTGCATCCGCAGCACGTCGCCGTCGGTGCGGTGGTTGGGGAAGACCCCGGCATAGGAGACACCCAGCCGCTCGAGGTCGTCCGCGACCAGCGCCGTCGCCGGCTGCTCCAGCGGCAGGTCGATGTAGATCGCGTCGAGACCGCGGTTGTGGAAGAGGTGGTGGCGCTCAGCCGCCAGCGTCTGCTCGAGGTCGGCGCCGGGGGTCGCCACGGTCAGCAGCGCCAGGTTGTGGTCCGTGTCGACCTCCACGTGGAGGTCGGTTCGCTGCGCCAGCTCGGTCTCGGGCCCGGGCTTGGCCAGGGTTCCGCGCAGCTCGCAGAGGGCCAGGGTCTGGCCGATGATCTCGTGGTGGCGCTCGGGCGCGTAGACGCGGCGCTCGTGCCCGTCGTTGAGCTTGGTGTAGAAGAGCGCCGCTGACTGCCGTTGTCGCGGGGCTCCTGCGGCCGCGTCGTTGGCGACCGTGGCCGGGATCCAGCCGAGCAGGAAGCCGGTCTCGTGGGCGCCGAGCTCGATGTTGGCCCGCTGGCTGTAGGGGTGGGCCGCGGTCGCCTCGCTGAACATCCCGGCCAGGCCCTGCTCCCGCGCCCAGTCCATCAGGAAGCGCTTGGTCCGCGTGAACAGGTGCTGGCCGCGCGCCGCGGCGAGGGTCACCGCCTGGCCGGAGTGGCCGACCGCGTCGCCGGCGGCCGCCAGGCTCATCCCCATGTGGCAGAGCAGGCCGCCGTCGGCCGACTCGGCGACGCAGGAGACGTAGCGGCCGTCGCCCAACCGGGCGCAGACCTCCGCCTGGTCGTAGACCCACCGGACGTCGTACGTCGTCCCGTAAGCTGCTTCTATCGCTTCGGTGAGGACGCCACCCTCGTCCGCGCCGAGAAACCTGAACGTCACATCCATCTAGCCACCATCGCCACCACGCCCGCCTAGCTCAACCTGGGAGAGCACCTGATTTGTAATCAGGAGGTTGCCGGTTCGAACCCGGCGGCGGGCTTCGAGCTCAGGCGCCGCTGCCATTGTCGCCCAGCAGGCGTGCCTTCTCGGCGGCGAACTCCTCGTCGGTGAGGATGCCCTTGTCGCGCAGCGAGGCAAGCCGCTCCAGGCGCTCGAGCCGGGCGTCCTCCTCGTTCACCGGCAGCGCCGCGGTCGGCGCTTCCGCCGTGGGCGCCTCGCCGCCGCCCGGACGCTTCACCTCGGGCAGGCGCAGTTTCGAGGCGCGCTCGGGGATGTTGGCCCCTTTGACCGCACTGACTACTTTGTCCTTGGTGCGGTCGTAGACGTCGCCGTAGTCGGCGTCTGGGTACTCCTCCAGGGTCTGTTTGCGCAGCTCGTGGATCCCGAAGGCGGCCATGCCGGCGACGATCAAGGTGGTGATGAAGGCGCGCAGGCCCTGGGTCGGCCCGGAGAGGAAGTAGATGCAGACGAGGATCGCCAGGCCGGTGTAGACCCATGGCGAGTAGCGCTGCAGGATCGGGGCGATCGCCCGCCGTACGCTGCGGGCAGCGGCGGTCGGCGAGGCCAGCCAGCCGGCGGCGGCGAAGAGCACGCCGACGACGATCACGGTGGTAGCGATACTCGTCATCAGCGAGGTGGCGATGCCCCAGGTCGCTTCTCCCGCCGGCTTCACGCTCTCGACCGTGACCAGCTGGTCGATCACGATGCCGCCGGCGATGTGGCGGGCGACGATCACCGCGAAGCCGGCGGCGATCAGGCCGATGCCGCTGAACAGCACCGTCACCCAGCGACCCCCGCGCGAGATGTAGATGGCGCCGGCGAAAGCGGCGAAGGTGAGGATCGAGAGCACCAGGGCGAGGCCCTTGATCGCGATCGCGATGTTCTGGGCGGTCTTCAGCTCGTCGGACTGGATGATCTCGATCTGGCCCGCGTCGGGCGGCAGTTTTTCCGCCAGCTGCTGGCCGATCCCGACCTGGTTGGCGAGGTTGGTGATCAGGCTGCCGACGTTGAGGCTGACGTTCCCTTCCGAGGTCGAGACAGCGTCGCCCTTGTCTTCCAGCACCGAGACCAGCTGTTCGTGAGCGGAGCGGTTGGCGTCCTGCCAGAGATCCTGGGCAGTGGAGGTTTCCAGCACTTTTTCCGCCCCGTCGCCAGCCACCTGGCGCAGCCCGCCGGCTGCCGGCCCAGCCAGCTCCTTGGTGTCGCCGGGGAGGATTTCCTTCAATTCTTTCTCGACGTCGACGTTTTCGTAGAGCTGGTCGACCAGGTAGTCGGCCAGCGCGGTGCGGATCGTCTCGTTCTGGATCAGCCGGCCGCTGGTCGAGACCCAGTCGTCGGTGTTGAGCGCCTGACGCTCGGTCCAGATCGCGAAGACGCTGAGGAAGGCAAGGACGGAGCCGAGTACGACAAGCCCTTTAACGGTGCGACGGCGTGCGCGGCTCATTACATGGGGATGCTATACGTGGGCCATGAAGCTCGAGGGCATTCACCACATAACCGCGATCACCGAGGACGCCCAGCGCAACGTCGACTTCTACGCGGGAGTGCTGGGCCTGCGGCTGGTCAAGAAAACCGTCAACCAGGACAACCCGACCGTCTACCACCTCTTCTTCGCCGACGAGGATGGCGACCCCGGCTCCGATCTCACCTTCTTCGAGTACCCGGGCGCCGCGCCGGGAAGGGCTGGTGCGGGGATGGTGCACCGGGTCGTCTGGCGCGTCGCCTCCGCGGAGTCGCTCGCCTTCTGGGACGAGCGGCTGGCCGCCAACGGCATCGAGGCCCGCCGCGAGGGAGAGGGTCTCGTCTTCGCCGACCCGGAGGGGCTCGACCATGAGCTGCTGGTCGTCGAGGTGCCCGACCCGCCGCTGATCGCCGACCATCCCGAGGTTCCGGCCGAGCTGGCGCTGCAGGGCTTCCATGCCGTGCGCGCATACAGCGCCGCTCCCGATGCGAGCAGCGGTCTGCTGGAAGCGCTCGAGTTCGAGCGGGTCGACGGCGGCTGGGAAGCCCGTGGCGAGCACCGCGGCGGCCGCTACATCTACGACGAGCCGCCCGCTGAGCGCGGCATTCAGGGCGCCGGCAGCGTCCACCACGTCGCCTGGGCCTCGACCCCGGAGGAGCACATGCAGTGGCGCGACAAGGCGATCTCGGCCGGGGCGCAGCCGACGCCGGAGATCGACCGCTTCTACTTCAAGTCGATCTACTTCCGCGAGCCCAGCGGCGTTCTCTTCGAGATCGCCACCACCGGCCCCGGCTTCACCGTCGACGAGCCGCTCGAGCACCTCGGCGAGAAGCTCTCGCTGCCACCCGATTTCGAGCACCTGCGCGACGAGGTCGAACCGAACCTGCGACCGGTGAGGAACCCGCGCACCGACTCGGGGGAGTGAGCGGCGACTTCATCTGGCGGGACGCCGGGCGCACGGTCGTCTGCCGCCGCAACGGCGTCGCCCAGGCCCCGCAGTTGCTGGGCGAGCACGGGTTCGAGCCGTTCGAGCTGTTGACCACCGCCCGCGGGCTCGCCGACGCCGCCGGGCTGGCGGACGCGGCCGGCGCCGTCCACGTCGTCCCTGCCGGCCAGGTCCCCGACCTGGCGGCGACCCTGGTCGAGACCGTCGATTCCCCCGCGCTGGTCGCGCTCGGCGGCGGCCGCCCTATCGACGTCGCCAAGGCGGTCGCCTCTGCCACCGGCGCCCGGGTGGCGGCGATCCCGACGACGATGTCGGGGGCGGAGATGACCGGCATCCACCGGCTCCCGGCCGGGGCCGAGGCGCGGGTCGGCTCGCTGGTCCGGCCCGCCCTCGTCATCGCCGACCCGGAGGCGATGACCAGCCAGCCGGAGGAGCTGCTGCGAGCGAGCTCGATGAACGCGCTCGCCCACGGCGCCGACTCTCTCTACACGCCGTTCGCCAACCCGGTCGCGGAGATGGCGGCGCTGCGCGGGGCGGAGCTGATCGCGGCTGCGCTCGACCACGGGCGCGCGGAGCGCAACCCGGCGCAGCTGGCGCTCGGCTCGCTGCTCTGCGGCTACGCGATCGACTCCGCCAGCTTCGGCCTCCACCACGTCGTCTGCCAGACCCTGGTGCGGATCTGCGGCGGCACCCACGCCGGCACCAACGCGGCGATCCTGCCGCGGGCGCTGACCCTGCTGGTTGCCCGCGCGCCCGACCGCCTCGCCGACCTCGCGGCCGCGATCGAGACCGACCCGGAAGACGTCGAGGCGCGGGCGCTGCAGCTCGGCGGCAACCCACCCGGGCTTGGCGCGATCGGCGCCGACCGCGCCAAGCTGGACCAGGCGCTCGACTCGATGCTGGTCCGGCCGGAGCTCGCCTTCGTCCCCGGTCCGCCGCTGACCAAGGCGGACCTGGCCGAGCTGGTCGAGCGGGCCTGGTAGCCGCCGAGTAACCGCGCCGCCTCCCGCGTGTAGCGCTCTGCGTGACCGCCGAGCGGCTGCACCGCTACCACGCCTATTCGCGCAAGCACAGCGTCAACTGGCCTCTCTACCTGCTGGCCAGGATCTTCATGACGCCGTTCTTCCTTGTCTACTTCCGCTACTCGCGGACCAATCGCGAGTACGCGCGGCTGAAGGGCGGGATGATCGTCGCCGCCAACCACCGCAGCTTCCTTGACCCCTTCGCGGTCGGCGGCTGCCTGCCCTGGCGGCGGCCGATGAACTACGTCGCCAAGGTCGAGCTGTTCGAGCGTCCCTGGCAGGCCTGGATCCTCTCCCGTCTCGGCGCCTTCCCGATTCGCCGCGGCGAGTCCGACGAGGAGTCGATGGAGACGGCGCGCCAGATCGTCGAACGCGGCGGCGCCGTCTGCATCTTTCCCGAGGGCACCCGGATCCGCCGCGGCACCCTCGGCAACCCGCGCCGCGGTGTCGGCCGGCTCGCCCTGCAGACCGGGGCGCCGGTGATCCCGACCGCGGTGCTGGGGACCGAACACGTGCGCCGCGGCTGGCGCATCCGGCCGCGCAAGGTCAAGGTCCGGCTCGGCCGGGCGCTGACCTTCCCGCGCGCCGAGGAGCCCTCGAAGGCGCTGGCGGAAACCGTGACGGCGCGGATCTGGCCCAATGTCCAGCTGCAGTGGGAAGACCTCGGCGGGCTGCCGCCGATGCGCCGCGCCGCGGTGATCGGTGCCGGCAGCTGGGGCACCGCGGTGGCGGTGCTGCTGGCCCGCGGCGGGCTCGAGGTTCAGCTCGGCGCCCGCAACGTCGAGCGCGCGGCGGAGATGGTCGAGGCGGGGGAGAACCGGCGCTACTTGCCCGGCGTCCCACTGCCCGACTCAATTGACGTGCGCCCGGCCTCGAAGATCGAGCTCGCCGGCCTCGACCTGGTCTGCCTGGCGATCCCCTC
>DASUNU010000135.1:0-2302 GCA_036276995.1 Solirubrobacterales bacterium | reverse complement strand
GGTGTCAGCCGGTGGGCCCGGCGCTGGGCCTACGCAGGCTTCCCCTTCGCAGGCCGGCCGCGGCGGTGAGGGGACCGGGAAGCCGCCGCCTTCGCGCACGTCATAGACGTCGATCTGGCCGGGGTCCTGGGGGACCAGGCTGGAGAGGGTGCGAATGAAGACGTCTGAGCCGTCGGGGCTGGCGTCGGCGAATTCGGTGTCGGTTTCCTCGGTCCCCGAGGAGATCAGGGCCAGGCATCCGCCGGAGGCGGGGACGTAGAGCTCCATGCCTTTGGCCTGACACTCAGCCGAGCTCCCGGCTCGCTGCCACTCATAGACGTCCATGCCTTTGTTGACGTCGCTTGGCAGCAGCGCGTCGAAGGATTCGAAGAAGAGGCGGTTGCCGTCGGCTGAGAGCGAGCGCGGGGCGAAGGTCTGGGACTCGCCCGGGGCCATCATCGCGGCGACGTAGCGGACGGTTCCTTCTTCGAACTTCCGCGCCACCGGCCGCGAGCCGGATGGGTTGCAGGAGATGCAGCGCACCTGCGCGCTCGTCGTGTCGTAGAGGTAGACCTCGATCGCCGGTTCGCCGGTGATCGCGTCGAGGTTGTCATAGCCGGTCAGGCTCGCCTGGGAGACGAAGGCCAGGTGTGAGCCGTCGGCGCTGATGCGAACGCCGTTGGCGATCGGGGTCGGCACGCCGACCGCGAGCCCGAAGAGTTCGATCCCGGACAGGTCCCGCTGGCTCAGCGTCGCCACCAGCCGGTATTCATCCGCTTTGCCGGGTTCATAGAGGTAGAGGTTGGGCTCCCCCGCCACCCCCTCGCTGTCGATCTGCTCATCGGAGATGAAGTAGATCCGCGCGGCGTCCTCGCTCGCTCCCACCACGCCTTTGGCGCCGCCGGCGATCTGGGTAACCGCCGGCTGGCCCGCCATCGCTTTATCGACGTCGTATTCGAAGAGGTTCTCGCCGACGGAGTAGACCACGCGCGAGCCGTCCGTGGCCGCCGTCCAGAACTGGGCTTTTTCGGAGCTGATCTCCAGCGTGCAGCCGAGCGTCACCGGGGTCGCGCATTTGCCCCCGGGCGTCGGACCCTGCGGCAGGTCGGTGTTGACGCGGACGTAGAGGGGGCCGTTTTCGGTGTCGGTAATGGCTCCGGTCGAGAACACCACCCGCAAACCGTCTTTTGCGACCGCCCGCGCCACCGTGCTCCGCCGATATTCGGCCATCCCTTTGGGACTCCCCACCGAGGAGTTGTCCGTGATCGGCGTCCCGCTCGGTTTGCGGCTGATCAGCGTCAGCTGCCCGCAGCCGCCTTCGGGGTCGCGGGTGTGCATATAGAGCTGGTTGATGTCTTTTTTGCTCGAGGCGTCGGGGGTCAGTTTCGCGTTGGCGCGGAAGACGGCTTTGCTCTCGTCCGCCGAGAGTCCCTGCAGTTCGATCCGCGGGTCTTTGTTGCTTAGGTCCGTCGGCGTCGCCGGGACCAGCGCTTCATAGGCGCCGGTGGCGTTGTCGCGACGATAGAGGTTGATGAAGCCCTCCGGTGCGCACTCGTCAAGCGGCGGGCTCGCATACTGGGAGACCCAGCCATTTGAAAGGTCGGAGGAGAAGTGGCGGTACTGGACGTCGAGCTTCAGCACCGGGTTCTCGATCAGGTTGTTGGAGTCCTTGGGCTGGTTGATCGCTTCCGTAGACCAGCCGCCGGGATTGCGCCGGGCCAGGTACTGCGAGCTCCACAGCGAGCTCTGCGGTTCGGCGAAGGCGGCCACCGAGGAGTAGGTGAAGGCATCGCCGGAGTCGGCGCTCTGGTCCAGGCGGGCGGGATAACTGAGGGCCTGCACCAGGACCTTGATGTCGCCGCCGTTCTTGTCGATCGGCGAGACCATCTCGAAGGCGCGGCAGTCGGGTAGCCCTTCTGAGGGGAGGCCGATCCGAAAGGCGTCGTTGGCGCAGGATGGGATCGTGCCGGGTAGCGGGAAGGTGAGAAGGCTCTCCGGCTCGCCCTGCACTTCATCGACGAAGATGTTCGAGACGACCACGCGGTAGTGGTAGAGCGTGTTCGGCTGCAAGCCACCGATCTGGGTCGAAGCCTCGACGAAGGCTTCCCCGCCGCCGAGGTCGATCGGCGTCGCCGGCGCTTTGACTGCGTTGTCGAATTCGCTCGCCTGGAAGTTGGCGTCATCGACGTATTCGAAGAAGGCCTCAGCGGGGATCCCGAGCGGGTTGACCTCGGCCTGGATCGTGGCGTCGGTGAGGCCGACGTCGGTTGACCAGGTGCCTTTGATTTCAACCGGGTCTTTGCTGAGGAAGGCGACTTCCGTC
>DASUNU010000134.1:0-4248 GCA_036276995.1 Solirubrobacterales bacterium | reverse complement strand
GGAAAGCCCCGGCGATGTGCTTCGACACCCCCTCGGGCGAGGTGACCTTGAGGATCAGCATGTGCTCGGCGAGCCAGCCCTCGTCGCGCGCCATCACCGAGGCGATCCGCAGCGCGAAGCACTTCTTGCCCAGCAGCGCGTTGCCGCCGTAGCCGGAGCCGTAGGACCAGATCTCGCGCGTCTCGGGGTAGTGGACGATGTACTTGTTGTCGCCGTTGCAGGGCCAGGGGACGTCCTCGACACCCTCGGTCAGCGGCATCCCGACCGAGTGCACGCAGGGAACGAACTCGCCGTCGCTGCCGAGCACGTCGAGCGCGCCCTTGCCCATCCGGGTCATGATCCGCATGTTGGTGGCGACGTAGGGCGAGTCGGTCAGCTGCACGCCGATCTCGGCGATCTCGGAGCCGAGCGGGCCCATCGAGAACGGGACCACGTACATCGTGCGGCCGACCATGCAGCCCTTGAAGAAGCCGTTCAGCTCCTCGCGCATCTCGGCCGGGTCGCGCCAGTTGTTGGTCGGGCCGGCGTCGGCCTCGTTCTCGGAGCAGATGAAGGTGCGGTCTTCGACCCGGGCGACGTCGGCGGGGTCGGAGAGGGCGAGGTAGGAGTTCGGCCGCTTCGCGTCGGAGAGCTTCTCGAAGGTGCCGGCGTCGATCAGGGCCTGGGCCAGGGCGTCGTACTCCTCGGCCGAGCCGTCGCACCAGTGGATCGCATCGGGCTGGGTCAGCGCCGCGATCTCGCCGACCCACTGGGTCAGCTTGGCATGGGTCGTCAGCGGGGTCGCGGTGGTGCTCGGGTCGCTCATTCGCCTCTCTCTATTTCGTCGGTTTGAGGCCGACAAGACTGACGTCGGCGTCCTCGTTGAGGATCTTCAAAGTCGCAGTTGCCTGCTTGCCATCGGAGAAATCAACCGTGCAAGTGAACGTTTTGCCGGCCTCGACCTTTTCATCCGAAGGGCAGTCGACGCTCTTGATTTTGGCATCTAACGACTTTTCGAGGTTGCTCTGGATCGCCCCCTCGGCCTTGACGTCGTCGATCACGGTTTCACCGCAACCGGCAATTGCAAGGCCAGAAACCAGCAGCACGAGGGCCGCTGCACTGCGAACGGAGAAGCTCATCTTCCTCCCTTGGGGGGCCGGGATCACAGGGCCGGAAGTATCACAGCCGCCGCGGGCGTCAGCCTCGATCTGGACGTTTCACCCGCTATTCGCGGGCTAACGACGGCCGGGAGAGTCGTTAGGCCGCCCTAACCCGCGTCAATCGATAGATTCCCGCGCCGCTTATGCGCTTCTACGAGTTCGAGGCCCGCAAGATCGTCGAGTTGGCCGGAATCCCGGTCACCAAGTACGGCTTCTGCAAGACCGCCGAGGAGGCACGTCAGGCCGCCGAGGAGATCGGCGGGCCGGTCGTGATCAAGTCCCAGGTGCTCTCCGGCGGCCGGATGAAGGCCGGCGGCGTCAAGTTCGCCGACACGCCCGACGAGGCGGCGGCGCATGCGGCGGAGATCCTCGAGCTCGAAATCAACGGCCACATGCCGCGCGGCGTGCTCGTCGACCCCAAGGCCGAGGTCAAACAGGAGTACTACGCCAGCGTCGTCTGGGACGGCACCGCGAAGAAGCCGCTGATGCTGTTCAGCGACATGGGCGGGATCGACATCGAGCAGGTCGCCGAGGAGCATCCCGACCACGTCGGCAAAGGCCACGTCTCCAACCTGATGCCGATCTCCGACTTCGAGGCCAAGCAGGTCGTCGCCGCCACCGGCGTCACCGGCTCGCAGCTGAACCGGGCCACCCCGATCCTCGCCAAGCTCGCCCGCCTCTTCCGCGACAACGACATGACCCTGGCCGAGATCAACCCCCTGGCCGAGCTGACCGACGGCTCCTTCGTCGCCCTCGACGCCCACATGGAGATGGAGAACGAGGCGGTCGGCAGACAGAAGGGCCTGCTGCGCAAGCAGCTGGAGATCGCCGAGGACGACACCCGCGAGACCTACGAGCCGTCCGACTTCGAGCGCAACGTCGCCGCGATCGACGCCGCCGACCACCGCGGCGTGATCCAGGGCAAGGACCACGGCTTCACCGGCAACCTCGGCCTCGTGATCGGCGCCGGCGGCGGCTCGCTGACCCTGACCGATGCGGTCCGCAGCCAGGGCGGCAAGCCGGCCAACTACTCCGAGATCGGCGGCAACCCCTCGGTCGCCAAGGCCTGCGGCCTGGCCAAGGAGGTGCTCGAAAAGGACGGGGTCGAGAAGATCGCCGTGATGATGTCGATCGTCTCCAACACCCGCGTCGACATCGTCGCCCGCGGCGTGATCAAGGCCTGCCTCGAGCTCGGCAAGGACCCGGGTGAGACGATCGCGATCTTCCGCATCCCCGGCGCCTGGGAGGACGAGGGCTTCAAGATCCTCGAGCGCTACGGGGTCGAGTACTGCGACCGCTCGGTCTCGATGTGGGAGGCCGCCGGCCGCGCCGTCGCCAAGATCCAGGGGGCGCCCGCATGAGCATCCTGCTGAACCGCGAGACCACCTTCATCGTCCAGGGGATCACCGGCCGCGAGGCGGTCAACCTGACCCGCGAGTGCCTCGACTACGGCTCCAAGGTCGTCGGCGGCGTCACCCCCGGCCGCAAGGGCCGCGAGGTCCACGGCGTGCCCGTCTTCGACACCGTCGCCCAGGCGGTCGAGCACCACGGCAGCCCGATCGACGGCTCGGTCGTCACCGTCCCCCCCGCCTTCACCAAGGACGCGGTCCTGGAGGCGATCGAGAACGGGATCAAGCTGATCGTCGTCGTCACCGAGCGGATCCCGCGCCGCGACGTCGCCCAGATGGTCGAGCTGGCCAACCTGCGCGGCGCCCGTATCATCGGCCCCAACTGCCTCGGCCTGATCGTCCCCGACGTCTGCAAGATGGGCGGGATCGGCGGCCCTGCAAAGGACGCGGCCAAGGCCTACGCGCCCGGCCCGGTCGGCGTGATGAGCCGCTCCGGCGGGATGACCACGGAGATCTCCTCCTCGCTGACCCAGGCCGGCCTCGGCGTCTCCACCGCCGTCTCGATCGGCGGCGACGCGATCATCGGCTCCGCCTACGCCGAGCTGATGCCTTACTTCGAGGCCGACGAGGAGACGAAGGCGATCGTCATCTACACCGAGCCCGGTGGCCGCATGGAGGCGCAGCTCTCGGAGTGGGTGCAGGAGAACAACTCGCGCCTGCCGATCGTCGCCTTCATGGCCGGCAAGTTCATGGACGACGAGGAGATGAAGGGGATGAGCTTCGGCCACGCCGGCACGATCGTCGAGGGGGTAGAGGACACGGCGACGGAGAAGATCGCCCGCCTCGAAGCCGCCGGCATCCGCGTGGTCGAGCGGATCGACGAGATCCCGGACGCGGTCAAGGAGAAACTGGGGGTGGCAGCCTGATGGCCGAGACGCTGAACAAGGTCTTCATCGACGTCGAGGTCGACGCGTCGGTCGCCGGCGACGCCGCGCTCGGCGCGAAGCTCGAGGAAGTCTGCCCCGTCGGCATCTTCAAGGGCACCGAGTCCGGGGTCGAGGTCGTCGAGGAGAACACCGACGAGTGCGTCCTCTGCAAGCTCTGCCTCGAAGCCGCACCGGCCGGCACCGTGCACGTCAAGAAGCTCTACGACGGCACCGAGCTCTCCTAGTCGGACCTTCCGGTAGGCGCGCCGCTCAGCCGGCCGCCGCAGCAGCCGCTTCGGTCGCCGCGATCAGCAGCGCCCCGCTCTCGACCATCATCTGCGCTTCGTCGCGCAGGCGGTCGGGGATCACGACCCAGCCGCGCAGCTCGTCCAGCAGCTTCGCGTCCCCCTCGATCTCGACGCCGGGCACCCCGGCGTTGCTGCCGACCACCATGCCGGCGACGATCGCCGGCGGCGGCCCCGAGATCGTCAGGTCGGGCGCACCGGCCTCGCCCCGCCCGGCGCTCGAGCCGCCGTCCTCGATCCGCAGCCAGCTCGAGATGCCTTCGCTGTGCAGCTGCACGGTCAGCGCCGCCTCGCGGGGCGGCTGGAGGACGACCCGGAGCGCGTTGGCCAGCCAGATCGGGCTGATGTCGGCAACCGAGTCAGCGCTGTAGAAGTTGAGCCCCCAGCGGCCCAGCTCGAGCATCGCCCCGTCGAGCTCGTCACCAAGCTCGGTCAGCTCGTAGGCGACGCCGGAGGCTGGCAGGTCGAGCTCGATCCGGCGCACGATCCGGTCCGCTTCGAGGTCGCGCAGGCGACGGGTGAGGATGTC
>DASUNU010000133.1:0-6609 GCA_036276995.1 Solirubrobacterales bacterium | reverse complement strand
GAAAGGGACGGATCTCGGAGTCGAGACCGACCAATTTGCGACTTTTACAAGTGATCCATACAAATACTCAACTCGTATTCGTTTATGGAAGAAGTGTCTGAGTGCCTGCGTAAAGCCACCCCGACCCCCCAACGCAAGGAGTCAACCCCCGTGAAAAGAGACCGTTCCGAAGTGATCGACCAGCGCCTAGTCAGGGCGCTGGCCCATCCGTTACGCGTCAAAATCCTCGAGATCCTGACCGAAAGGGTGACCAGCCCGAACCGGCTCTCGGGCGACCTCGATGCCGGCCTCAGCCACGTCGCCTACCACACGCGCGCGCTCGACAAATGCGGCTGCCTGGAGCTGGTCGACACCGCCAAGCGACGCGGCGCCACCGAGCACTTCTACAAGGCCTCCCCCAACTCGTTCATCAGCGACCGGATCTGGCGGCGGGTGCCGCGGGCGCTGCTCGGCGGCGTCTCCGGCGCCACCCTGCAGAGCTTCATGGACCGGGCGGTGGCGGCGCTGGAGGCGGGCACGATCGACGGCCGCGAAGACACGACGCTCTACTGGATGCCGGTTCAGCTCGACGAGGATGGCTGGGACCGGGTGACGGCGACGATGGAGGAAACCGTCAACAAGGTGCTGGCGATCGAGACCGAAAGCCGCCAGCGCATCTCCCGGCGCAAGGGCCGCGGCGCGATCTCGGCGATCATCGGCGTCGCCAGCTTCGAGACCCCGCACTCGCGCGAAGAGCTGATCTAGCGCCCGCCGGCCGACCCGGCGCCAGCGGCTACTCCCACTCGATCGTCGCCGGCGGCTTCGAGGAGATGTCGAGGGCGACGCGATTGACGTCGCGGATCTCGTTGATGATTCGGTTCGAGACTCGCTCCAGCAGGTCATAGGGCAGCCGCGCCCAGTCGGCGGTCATCGCGTCGTCGGAGGTAACGGCGCGGATCACGATCGGGTAGGCGTAGGTGCGGCCGTCGCCCTGGACGCCGACCGAGCGCACCACCGGCAGCACGCAGAAGGACTGCCAGAGCTGGCGATAGAGCTCGGCGGCGCGGATCTCCTCCTGCAGGATCGCGTCGGCGGCGCGGAGGATGTCCAGCCGCTCTTTGTTGACCTCGCCGCCGACGATGCGGATTCCCAGACCAGGACCCGGGAAGGGCTGGCGCCAGACCATCCGCTCGGGCAGGCCGAGCTCGGAGCCGACCGCGCGCACCTCGTCCTTGAACAGCATCCGCAGCGGCTCGACCAGCTCGAACTCGAGATCGTCGGGCAGGCCGCCGACGTTGTGGTGGGACTTGATCGTCGCCGCGTGGTCGGAGCCGCCGGACTCGATCACGTCGGAGTAGAGCGTGCCCTGGACGAGGAAGCTGACGTCCTCGAGCTTCTCCGCCTCCTCCTCGAAGACGCGGATGAACTCCTCGCCGATGATCTTGCGCTTGCGCTCGGGATCCTCGACCCCGGCCAGGCGGGCGAGAAAGCGCTCTTCGGCGTCGACGTGGACCAGCGGGATGCCGAACTGGCCGAACGCCTCGACCACCTGCTCGGCCTCGTTCATCCGCATCAGGCCGTGGTCGACGAAGACGCAGGTCAGCTTCTCCCCCACCGCCCTATGAACCAGCATCGCCGCGACCGAAGAGTCGACGCCGCCGGAGAGGCCGCAGATCACCCGGCCCTCACCGACCTGGGCCTGGATCTTCTCGACCTGTTCGGCGATCACCGACTGCGGCGACCACTGCTGCTCGCAGCCGGCGACGTCGCGCAGGAAGCGGGTGAGGATCTCGGTCCCGTAGGGCGTGTGCACGACCTCCGGGTGGAACTGGATCCCGTAGAGGCCGCGGTCGGGCAGCTCGCAGGCGGCGACCGGCGAGCTCGGGCTGGAGGCGAGGGGGGTGAACCCCTGCGGCGCCTCGAAGACCGCGTCGCGGTGGCTCATCCAGCAGCTCTGCTCCTCCGGCAGCCCGCCCAGCAGGCGCCCGCCGCCATCGCGCAGCACCAGGTCAGTGCGGCCAAACTCGCCCGTCTCCGCCGACTCGACCCGGCCGCCGAGCGCCAGCACCATCGCCTGCATCCCGTAACAGATGCCGAGGATCGGGATCTCGAGATCGAGCAACTGGGTCGGGAACGGCGGCGCCCCCTCCTCGTAGACCGAGGCCGGCCCACCGGAGAGGATCAGCGCCCGCGGTGCCCGCTCACGGATCTCCTCGACCGCCGTCGTCGACGGCAGCAGCTCGGCGAACACACCGCATTCGCGGATGCGACGAGCGATCAGTTGCGAGTACTGCCCGCCGAAGTCGAGGACAAGCACCTCCTCGACGGCGCGGAGGTCCGCAACGGGCAGCTCCTCGCCCGGCTCGACGAGCAAATCGTCGTCGGACCGGGCGAGAACCGGATCAGTCATCGCTGACGGCAACTCCCGTCGAGACAGCGGCGCGGCCGTTCGAGCCCATGCCCACCGACTGCTCGTTCTGGAGCTTCTTGCCCTCGCTCATCAGCGCCGGCGCGACCATCACCTCGGCCCGCTGGAAGGAGCGGATGTCCTCGTAGCCGCAGGTGGCCATCGAGGTTTTGAGCGCCCCCATCAGGTTGAAGGTGCCGTCGTTCTCCTGGGCCGGGCCGAGCACGATCTCCTCCATCGTCCCGTCCTGCTTGGTCGAGACACGGGTTCCTCGCGGCAGCGAGGAGTGGAAGGTCGCCATCCCCCAGTGGAAACCGCGACCCGGCGCCTCCTTGGCGCGGGCCAGGGGCGAGCCGACCATGACCGCGTCGGCGCCGCAGGCGATCGCCTTCGAGATGTCGCCGCCGGTACGCATGCCGCCGTCGGCGATCACGTTCACGTACTCGCCGGTCTCCAGCATGTGCTGGGAGCGGGCGGCGGCGACATCGGCGATCGCGGTCGCCTGCGGGACGCCGATGCCGAGCACGCCGCGGGTGGTGCAGGCGGCGCCGGGCCCGACGCCGACGAGGACGCCGACCGCGCCGGTCCGCATCAGGTGCAGCCCGGTCGAGTAGGAGGCGCAGCCGCCGACCACGGTCGGGACCGGCACCTCGGCGATGAACTCCTTCAGGTTCAGCGGCTCGACCGTGGTCGAGACATGTTCGGCCGAGATCACCGTGCCCTGGATCACGAGGATGTCGAGACCGGCCTCGACCGCGACCTCGTAGTGCTCGCGCACTTTCTGCGGGGTCAGCGAGGCGCAGACGACGGCGCCGCGGGACTTGATTTCCTCGATCCGCTTGGCGATCAGCTCCGGCTTGACCGGGGTGGTGTAGATCTCCTGCATCAACCGGGTCGCTTCGTGCTTGGGCGCGGCGGCGATCGCCTCCAGCTTCTCCTCGGCATTCTCGAAGCGCGACCAGATCCCCTCGAGATTGAGCACGCCCAGCCCGCCCAGCTCGTTGACCAGCACGGCGGTATCGGGGCTGACCACCCCGTCCATCGCCGAGGCGACCAGGGGCAGCTCGAAGCGATAGGGGCCGAGGGTCCAGCTGATATCGATGTCGTCGGGGTCGCGGGTGCGGCGGGAAGGAACGATGGCTACGTCGTCGAATCCATAAGCCCGGCGCCCCTTCTTGCCGCGGCCGATTTCAATTTCCAAGTGATTCCTCCAGGCTGACGTTGAAACAGCCAGACTACACTTCGGCTGGGACCTCCAAGTCGTGCACGGCGACCTCGCCGAGCAGCCGCTCGACCTGGTTGCGATCGACGACGCCGGCGCCGAAGTGCTGGGTCGACTCCGCCCCACAGGCGACCCCGTAGGCGAGGCACTCCTCGGCCGAACGGCCCTCGTAGCGGGCGGCGACGTAGCCGGCCAGGAAGGCGTCGCCGGAGCCGACCGTGGAGACCGCCTCGAGCGGCTCGGTGTGGACCTGGAGCAGGCGCCGCTCCGCCCCCTCCCCGACCGTGGCCACACAGCCTTCCGGACGGGTGATCGCCGCCTCGGCCGCGCCCAGCCGGACCAGCTCGTTGAGGCCCTGGGCGAGGTCGCTGGCGTCGGCGAACTCCTGCCCGACCAGCTCCTCCGCCTCGCGCTCGTTCGGGGTCACCATCGAGGCGCCGGCGCGGACCCCGGCCAGCATCGCCTCGCCCTCCGCGTCGAGCACGACCGCGACGCCGCGCCGGCTCAGATCGTCGATCAGGCGTGCGTAGAGATCGTCCCCCGCCCCGGGCGGCAGCGAGCCCGCGAGCACGCAGATCTTCGCGCCGCCGGCCAGGTAGCCGATCCGCTCGAACAGCTTCTTCGTCTCCTCGGGGCTGACCGCGGGGCCGCGCTCGTTGATCTCGGTCTGCTCGCCCGAGGTCGGGTCGATCACGGCCAGGTTGATCCGCGTCTCCGCCGCGATCCGGGTGAAGTCGGTGAGGATCGACTCCTCGCGCAGCCCTTCCAGCACCCGGGTCCCGGTCGGGCCGCCGACGAAGCCGGCGGCGATCACCGGCCGCCCCAGCAGGGTGAGGGCGCGGGCGACGTTGATTCCCTTGCCGCCGGCGACGGTGCGGCTCTCGACCGCGCGGTGGCGGCGGCCGAGGCGGAAGTTGGGCACGGCGACGGTGCGGTCGATCGCCGCGTTGAGGGTCACGGTGAGGATCACTGCGTTTTCACCCCGTATTCGCTCCCCTCAATCGCTTCGGCTGGCCAGGCGGCGGTAGAGCAATACCCCGCCAATGAGTATCACGAACACCGCGATCGCGATAGTGACCAGGTTGTCACTGACGAAGGCGCGGACGCGGTCGAAGCCGCTCGCCTCCGGGATCGCCCGGCCGGCTCGCAGCGAGACCGCGGCGACCCGGCTTCCGTCGACCAGCACGATCGCCGACCCGAGCGCCGCCCCGCGCCGGATCGGCCCCTCGACCTCGCCGGGGGCGCGGACGTCGACGCTGAGCCGCTGACCGCGCCGTAGGCCGGCCGTGACCGAGCGCGCGGCGCGCAGCGGCAGCTCGCCGCCGGAGTAGCGGATCCCCGGGTTGGCCAGGTCCTCGCCGGCGCGGATCGGGTGGCGCCGCTTGTACTGCGAGAAGCCGTATTCGAGCAGCTCCAGGTTGGCCGCGTAGCGGGCTTCTTCGGTCGGGGCGCCGAGCGCGACCGAGATCAGCTCGACCCCCTTGCGGCGCCCGGAGGCGACCAGCACGTAGCCGGCGTCGAAGGTGTGGCCGGTCTTCACCCCGTTGACCCAGGGCTCCATCCAGAGCAGGTCGTTGGAGTTCTCGATCCGCCGCGGCGGGCGCAGGCTGCGCAGGAGAGCGGTGCGGCTGCCGACGATCTCGGCGAATGCCGGGACCCGCATCAGGCGCCGGCTCAGCGTCGCCAGGTCGGCGGCGGTCGAGTAGTTGCCGCGCTCGTCGAGCCCGACCGGGTTGGCGTAGTGGGTCTCGGCGAGGCCGAGCGCGGCGGCGCGGCGGTTCATCTCGGCGACGAAGGCGGCCTCGGAGCCGGAGGCGGCGAGGGCCAGGTCCTCGGCCGAGTCGTTGCCGCTGCGCATCAGCAGCCCGTGCAGGAGGTCGCGCACGCTGACCCGCTCGCCCGCCCGCAGGCCCAGCAGCGACTCGCCGTAGATCGGTTCGTAGGGGGCGGCCCGCACGACCTGTTCCAGCGGCAGCTCCTGCAGCGCCACGTACGCGGTCATCAGCTTGGTCGTGCTGGCGATCGGGAGTCGTTTGCGGGCGGCCTGCGAGGTCAGCACCACGCCGCTGCGAGCGTCGATCAGGGTCCACGCACGGGCGTCGACCCGCGGCGGCGGCGCGCCTGCGGCGACGGCGCCCGCCGCGCAGACCGCCAGCGCCAGCAACGCCGCCAGCAGGGCGGCGCCGAGGCGAGCGGCCCTCATCGCAGCTTCAGCGTCTCGCCCGCGATCAGGATCTGCGGGTCGACATCGGGGTTGAGGGCGATGATGCTGGCGACGGGAACCCCGGTCCGGTGCGCGATCGAGACCAGGGTGTCGCCACTCTTGACCACGTAGGTGGCGGCCTTCGTCTGCGGTCGCTTGGTCGTCTTGGTCGTCGTCTGCTTCCCCTTGTCGCCGTCGTCGGATTCGCCCAGCGAGCCGGAAACAACGGCGACGATCACGATGACCGCGCCGATCAGGGCGACGGCGGCGAGGATGCGAGCGAAGGCGCTAGTGCGTTTTTCCATGACTGGGGAGTCGTATCGACCGGAGGGTCGCTGATCGTAATAGCCGCTGCGGGCGTCTTCAGGCGGTCGAAATGTCCCAAACGGTCGCGCGCAGGCGCTCTGCCGCGACCGCCGGGTCGGGGTCGGCAGCGATCCCGCGCGATACCGGCACCAGGCCGGCGGCCGGGCCGGGACCGAAAGCGGCGCCGAGCAGCTCCGGCTGGCCCCCCTGGGCGCCAACCCCGGGGATGAGGAAGACCGAGCTCGGCATCAGCTCGCGCAGGCGGGCGATGTGTTCGGGCTCGGTGGCGCCGACCACAGCCCCGATCCCGCTCAGGCCGGAGCTCCCCCGCAGACGCGGAGCGAGCTCCTCGACCAGCGCCGCCAGGCGCTCGTGCAGGGGCTGCTCGGGGGCCGGCAGGTCCTCGACGTCGGCGGCGCCGGGGTTGCTGGTGCGGACCAGGATGAAGACCCCGGCCCCGCTGTCCTCGGCCGCCGCGACCAGCGGCTCCAA
>DASUNU010000132.1:0-3306 GCA_036276995.1 Solirubrobacterales bacterium | reverse complement strand
GGGCGGATCGGCGACCTGGGTGTCGGTTGCGCTCGACATCACGACGGAATCACGAGACTGACACGGATCGATGTCATCCCTGTGGGACCTTCGTCACGGATACGACCCGGTCACGGTCGAGGGTAGCGCGCCCTCTACAGTCAGCGAATGCAGGCAGATTCCCCCGATACGGGCAAGCACATCGGCCGCCGCACCAAGATCATCGCCACGGTCGGCCCCGCCAGCTGGGATCCGGAGACGCTGGTGGAGCTGATTGAGGCCGGCGCCGATGTCTTCCGCCTCAACTTCTCCCACGCTGAGCCGGAGCGCCACGCGGGAGTTATCGCGGCGATCCGGAGCGCCGCCGAGCGGGTCGGGCGCGAGATCGCGATCCTCGGCGACCTGCCAGGGCCGAAGCTGCGGATCGGCTCGCTGCGCGACGACTTCGCCGAGCTGGAGACGGGGATGCACGTGACCCTGACCCCGCGCGAGATCGAGGGCGACCGCGAGACGATCCCGGTCTCCTGGCCGGGAATCACCGACCTGCGGGAGGGCCAGCACGTCTACCTCGCCGACGGCGCGATCCGGCTGCGGGTCGACGACCCCGACAACGGCGAGGTCGACTGCGAGATCGAGGTCGGCGGCACCCTCTCCTCACATAAGGGGATGAACATCCCGGGTGGGGCGCCGCTGCCGGCGACCACCGGCGTCGACCTCGGCTGGGTCGAGTTCGCGGTCGAGCATGGGGTCGACCTGCTGGCCGTCTCCTTCGTCTCCAGCGCCGCCGATCTGGCCCCGGTGGAGGCGCGGCTGCGCGAGCTCGGCTCGACGATCCCGCTGATCGCCAAGATCGAGAAGCAGGAGGCGGCGGCGAACGCGGAGGAGATCGTGGAGGTGGCGACCGGCGGGATCATGGTCGCCCGCGGTGACCTCGGGATCGAAATCCCGCTGGAGCGGATGCCGAGCGAGCAAAAGCGGCTGATCCGGGTCGCCGGGCAGCGCTCGAAGCCGGCGATCACCGCGACCCAGATGCTGGCCTCGATGGTGACCGAGCGGCGCCCGACCCGGGCCGAGGTGACCGACGTCGCCAACGCGATCCACGACGGCACCGACGCGATCATGCTCTCCGAGGAGACCGCGGTCGGGCAGAACCCGGTCGAGGCGGTGCGGGTGATGGACCGGATCGCGCGCGCCACCGAGCCCGACCTGCGCTACGGCGAGTGGTTGTTCAGCCGCACCGACCAGGCGACCCAGGACGTCGCCGACTCGGTCGCCCAGAGCGCGGTCGGGGCGGTCTACCGGCTCGGGCTGAAGGCGGTGGTGGTGCCGACCAACAGCGGCCGCACCGCGCGGCTCGTCTCCGCCCACCGGCCCGACGTGCCGGTGCTCGCGGTCTCCCCATATAAGGAGACCGTGCGCCGGCTCAACCTGCTGTTCGGGGTGACCGCGGTGCAGAGCGACTTCGGGACCGAGCTGCGCGGCCTGCTCGGCCACTGCGCCGGGCTGGCGGCGACCTACGGGATGGCCGAGCCCGGCGAGCTGGTCGCGGTCACGGCCGGCCTCGACGGCCAGGAACTCGGCACCAACCTGTTCGAGGTGCATAGGGTTCCGGAGCCATGAGCGACGCCGCCGCACGTCTGGAGCGCGAGGGGAGCGGCCTCGCCGTGCTCACCTTCGCCAGCCCGCCGCTGAACCTCTTCGACCAGCGGATGATCGACGACTTCCAGGCCGCGGTCGCCGAGCTCGCGGCGGAGCCGCCGCGGGCGCTGCTGATCCGGGCCGAGGGCCGCGCCGTCTCCGGCGGCGTCGACGTCCACGTCTTCGACGGGCTGACTCCGGAGCAGGGCAGCCGGCTCTGGGACGAGCTGCTGGGGACGATCGACCAGCTCGAGGCGCTGCCGGCGCCGATCGTCTTCGCCGCCCACGCCCTCACCCTGACCGCTGCCTTCGAGATCGCCCTCGCCTGCGACCTGATCGTCGCCGGCCCCAAGGCCGGCTTCGGCCTGGTCGAGAAAGTGGTCGGGCTGACGCCCTCGATGGGCGGGACGCAGCGGCTGGCGGAGCGCGCCGGCAGCGGCCGGGCGCGCTGGTTCGTGATGACCGGCGACGTCTTCGGCGCCGAGGAGATGGAGCGCTGGGGCGTGGTCAACGCGATCTACCCCGAGGACGAGTTCGAGGCGAAGGCACGAGCGCTCGCCGAGGGCCTGGCAGCGGGGCCGACCAAGGCGCACGCGATGACCAAGCACATCCTCAAACGCTTCCGCGAGGGCGGGATGCCGGCCGCCGACGAGGCGGTCCGCACCGAGGCGGCGGACCTCTTCGCCACCGAGGACCTGCAGAACGCGGTCAAGACCTTCCTCGAGCACGGCGGCCCCGGCCACGCCACCTTCGAAGGTCGCTGAAGACTTTTACGGGCTATGGCACGTACAACCCTTCAATCTTCCTGTCGCTAGGGTCTCGCCGATGGATGCGTTCGAGGCAATCGCGCAGGGGATGACGCAGGCGGTGCCGTTCGCCGGCCACCTCGGCGTCGAGATCACCAAGGTGGCGGCGGGCGAGGCGACCGTCGTCCTGCCCGAGCGCGACGAGCTCAAGAACCACGTCGGCTCCCAGCACGCCGGCGCCCTCTTCACCGTCGCCGAGACGGCCTCGGGCGCGGCCTTCGTCGGCGCCTTTGCCGAGCGCATGGGCGACGTCACCCCGCTCGCCCGCAGCGCCGAGATCTCCTACGAGAAGATCGCCAAGGGCCCGATCACCGCCCAGGCCACCCTCGGCGTCGACAAAGACGAGGCCCTCGCCACCCTCGACCGCGAGGGCAAGGTCGAGTTCCCCTGCCACGTCGTCCTCACCGACGCCGACGGCACCCAGGTCGCCAGCGCCACCGTCGCCTGGCACGTCCGCCTCAACAAGCCGGCTGCGGCCTAGCCCCCAGCCGAAACCCCTAGAATCGCCCCCTCGGGGTCGCCCGGCCCCATCTCGCGCCAGTAGCTCAGCCGGATAGAGCGTCGGTCTACGAAACCGAAGGTCACAGGTTCGAATCCTGTCTGGCGCGCTCCTCTGTGTTCCGGTGGTGGCCGGATCCTTCCCACTCCAGAGCCGTTTGCTCGGTCGCTCGCTGAAAGTGGGTGCCGCGCCCTTCCGAGCGGTTCCGAGGCGTTCCGGCGCCTCGGTGTCTCATTTCGGTCTCATCCAACCGCCTGGAGAACGAGGGCTATTGGTTCTTCTCGGCCAGCTTTGCAAGCTCGCTGACTGAGACCCCGAGCGCAGACGCGATCCCTCGCAGGGTCACCCAGGACGGATTCCCTTCGCCACGCTCGATCAGCGAGA
>DASUNU010000131.1:0-19014 GCA_036276995.1 Solirubrobacterales bacterium | reverse complement strand
CGGCAACGGCTCGGGCGGCGGGGACTTGGCGAGCTCGACCAGGCCGTCGGGGCGCTCGCGCAGCTCCTTGGCGATCGCCCCCAGCCCGGCGCGGGCATCGCGCAGCGGCAGCCCGGCCCAGCGGGCGAGGTCGCGGTCGTCGGCCGGCCCGTGCCCGGCCAGGTAGCGGCGCGCCAGCTCGGCCAGGGCAGCGTCGCGATCGACCGGCTGCTGCGGGCCGAGCCAGTCCTCGACCAGGGCGTAGGCGTGCTGCTTGCCGAGCATCGGCCCACGCACCGTCTTGCCGCGCAGGGCAGAGAGGAACATCAGGTGGTTGAAGGCGTAGCCGGCGGTCTTCAGGTTCGCCGCCTCGAGCCGCTCCTTCAGCTCCTTGCCGGACAGCGGACCCTCGTCGGCCAGGGTGCGCTCGACCTTCTTCAGCGCCCGCTCCGCTTCCGCCTCGGAGACGCCCTCCTGGCGCAGCCGCCGGCTGGCGCTGGTCAGCAGCGGCGGGGTCATCAGCGTCTGCAGCAGCGGGTAGTCCTCGCTACGGATCAGGTGCAGGGTCCCCCGGTTGAGCCAGGTGATCAGCAGCGAGCGCTCCTCGGTCATGGCCCGGTCGACGTCGGCGGCGCTGAGGCCGGCGGTACGCGCCCGGATCGCCAGCCGCGCTCCCCGCGGGTCCTGGCCCTGCACCGCGAGCAGGCGCCCGGCCACGTCCTCGGGCCGCCCCAGCGGCGGGCCGGAGAGCCCCTGCGCGGTCAGTCGTTCGGCGATCGGCGCCCGTGCCACGCGACGATGATGGCGGCTGGCGCTCAGCTCTGCGCGAAGCGGCCGTACAGCTCGGGCAGCAGCGCCGCCAGGTTGGCGAACTCCTCGGCGCAGTGGCGGGCCAGCGAGGGGGCGAGGTCGCGCGGCAGCGCCAGGTTGCGGACGGCGCGGCGGTTCAGCAGCGCCGCCGCGGGCGCGGCCAGTGGCGCCGGCAGGTAGGGACGGATCGCCGCACCGAGCCAGAAGTGGCTGCGCAGGACCAGGCCGTCGCCCTCGCGCAGGAAGACGTGGACGAGGACCGAGTGACGGAGGCGGCGGGTGTCGTCGCCGACCCAGCCGCAGACCACCGTCCCCACCCGCGGGTCATCAAGGGCGTCGTCGGCGAAGCCGAGCTCGCTCGGCGGCACGAAGGCGATGCGGGCGCGCACGGCGCCGGTGCCGACATCCTCGACCGGGTGGTGGACGGTGCCCCAGTGCGCCTTCGCGCCGGGCGCCGCCGCCGGCTCGACCGAGTTGGCGCGGTGCGCGAGCGGGTGCCAGAGCCGGTAGCGGCGGTCCTCGTGCGGGTGCCACTCGAACCACCAGTCGACCATCGCCGCGCTCACCGCCGGCATCGGCGTGCGCACGGCGACGAAGCGGACCCCGTCGGGCAGCGTGCACCAGCCCGTCTCGACCGGCAGCGGCGCCGGGTCGCGCAGTCGGTCCAGCTCACTCAGCGGCAGCGCCTGCGCGGGGTCGACCGGCCCCGCCGCGATCGCCGCCAGCACCGCCGGGTCGGGCGGACTCAGCGGTCGCGAGAGGTAGGGGTCGAGCTCAGCCGCGTCCATCGCCGCGCTCAGGGACGCCCCATCCAGGGGTGGAAGAGACCATCGGGGTCGTACTCGGCCCGGACCGCGTCGAGCCGGGCCAAATTCTCGGCGCTGACGAAGCGGGCCGGGCGCCGGCCGAGGTTCTCGTCGGCGAGCTGGATGCCGCTGGCGAGGTCCTCCATCTCCCGCATCCGCTCGGTCGCCCAGGCGACGTTGGCGTCGTCCTCGGCGGGGTCGCTCCAGACCCCGTAGAGGGCGATGTAGGTCTCGTCCTCGACGCTGTAGGCCATCTCCGGCCGCGGCGGGCTCGGTCCCCAGTTCATCCAGAGCATGTGCGATGGCGCCCCTGGCAGCGTCTCGGCAATCCGCCGCAGCCCCGGCAGCAGCTGCGCGGTCGGGGCGTGGGTCCACATGTTGTCGACCGCGTAGCGGTGCTCGTCGGGGTAGGACTGGTGCACGGCCGCGTAGAGATCGGGCAGGGCGACCTCGACGTTCGGCACCGCGAGCTTGGCCTGCTCGCGCACTGGGCAGCTCTCCAGCACGGCCAGTGCCGCGGCCGCCTGCTCGGGGCTGTCGACCAGGGCCGGCGCGGTCACCGCGATCTCCAGCTCGCCCTCGAAGTCGTGGTGGACGATCGCCATCAGCTCGACCTCGCGCGCCACCCGCGGCCCGACCTCGCCGAGCCAGGTGAAGACCTCCTCGAGCAGGTCGAGCGAGTAGAGGTAGACGGCGTTGGCGACGTGCCGCGGCCGCGGGTAGAGGCGCAGATGGAACCGGGTGACGGCGCCGAAGAAGCCGGGGCCGGAGCCGCGGGCGGCCCAGAACAGGTCGGGATGGTTCTCCTCGTCGGCGCGGACCAGCTCGCCGGCGGCGGTGACGACGTCGATCGCCTCGACGCTCATGCAGGCCGGCCCGTGCACGCGGCCGTTCCAGCCGAAGCCGCCCTGCAGCAGGTAGCCGCCGAGGGCGACACCCGGGCAGTGGCCGGCGGGAAAGAAGAGGTCGCGCTCAGCCAGGGTCGCGAGCAGCTCGTGGCCGCGGACCCCGGGGCCGACCGTCGCGGTCATCGCCTCGGCGTCGATCGCGACCGAGTCGAGGCGGGAGACGTCGAGCAGCAGGCCGCCGTCGCGAACGTGGTTGCCGGCCCAGCTATGGCCGCCGGAGCGGATCCCGATCCTCAGCCCGCGCGCGCGGGCCTGCCGCACCGCCCCCACCACGTCTTCCTCGGTCTCGGCCTGGACGACCAGCTCGGGGAAGCGCCCGGGCGTGCGGGCGTTCCAGACCGTCGCCCGGCGCGCCTGCTCGTAGCCGTCCCCGCCTTGCTGGAAAGCCCTGCCCTGAAGCCCGTCCATAGTGCGTTCCACTATACAAGCTAGAATTTCCACGATGCGGAACTCAGAGTCAGCCAGCGAGCGCCGGCCCGGGGTCCAGTCGATCGCCCGCGCCGCCGCCGTCCTCCGCGCCCTCGAGCTCGCCCCGGAGGGCCTGGCTCTGGGCGAGCTCGCCACCGCCGTCGAGCTGCCGAAATCGACCGCGCACCGGATCGTCGCCGCGCTCGCCGCCGAGGACCTGGTCGCCCAGTCCGTGGGCCGCGCCCGGCTCGGCCCGGCCCTGGCCCGGCTTGGGACCGCCGCCCGCGAGGCGACGGCGGAGCGGCTGCGGCCGGTCCTGCTGGGCTTGCGCCGCGAGCTCGACGAGACCGTCGAC
Source organism: Solirubrobacterales bacterium (assembly GCA_036276995.1). GTDB lineage: Bacteria > Actinomycetota > Thermoleophilia > Solirubrobacterales > 70-9 > VAYN01. The sequence continues at coordinate 15,748 of DASUNU010000131.1, read as the reverse complement.
CTCGCCGTCCTCGACGGTGCCGCGGTCCGCTTCGTCGATCAGGTGCCGGCGCCGCGCCGGCTGCGGGCGATGTCGGCGGTCGGCGAGCTCTTCCCCCTCCACTGCACCGCCAACGGCAAGGCGCTGCTCGCCGCCCTCCCCCCGGAGCAGGCGCAGGCGCTGCTGCCCAGGCGCCTCCCCCGCCTCACCGCCAACACGATCGTCTCCCGCGACGAGCTGCTGGCGGAGCTGGAGTCGGTCCGCGCGGCGGGCGTCGCGATCGACCGCGAGGAGCACACCGAGGGGATCTGCGCGGTTGGGGCCGCGATTCCGGTCGGCGGCGAGCCGGCGGCGGCGATCTCGGTGCCGGTGCCCGTGCAGCGCTTCCGCGCCGGCGAGGCCGAGGTGATCAGCGCCGTCCGCGCCGCGGCGGCGGCAGCGACGCAGTTGCTCGCGCCCGGGACGCCCTAGCTACGGCTGGACAACTTTTACGAGGTCGACGACGAAGATCAGGGTTTCGTTCGGGCCGATCGCCGGCGGCGCTCCCGCCGGGCCGTAGGCGAGTTCGGGCGGGACGATCAATTCGCGCCGGCCGCCCACCTTCATCCCGCGCAGGCCCTGGTCCCAGCCTTCGATCACTTCGCGGTCGCCGATCGAGAAGGTGAACGGTTCGCCGCGGTCCCAGGAGGCGTCGAACTCTTCGCCGGTCTCGTAGCCGGCGCCGACGTACTGGACCGTCACTTTGCTGCCGAGGATGACTTCTTCGCCATCGCCTTCGACGATTTCGTTCTCCACCAGCTCTTTCGGCGGCGGGCCGTCGGGAACCGTGATTTCCGGCTTTTTGCTGAGGTCGGTGGAGGTGCTGGAGCTTTCCGCGCTCGCGGTGGTGTCGTCCGTGGCGGCGTCCGTAGTGGACGAGTCGTCGCTGCCGCAGCCGGCGATCGCCAACGCCAGGACCAGGCAAAACGCCGCGATGAGAGTCTTCCCCCTGCTCACGGCGGGCATCCTACCGGCTCCCGCAAAAGTTTGCTTGAGCGATCAGCCCTTGCCGGAAAGGCGGTCCCACATGCGACCGAGGGAGCTGCGCTTACCGCCGGCGAGATCGGCGGGGTTGACCTTGAGCGCACCGGGGTTGGCGGTCGGCGGCTGCAGGTTCGCCGCGGCGGCCGCGTCGATCTTCAGCACCACCCCGCGCTCGTAGATCTGGCCGACCTCGGGCGCGTCGACGAAGCGGTGCCCGCCCGGTCCGGCGGTGGTGTCGAAGACGATGCCGTCGAACATGTCGGCCTCCGGCGCCGCCATCACCCGCACCACGCGCCCGAGCTTCTGGCCGTCGCTCGAGTACACCGGCACGCCTTTGTTGACCGCGAGATAGGAACTCGGCTCGCCCAGATCCTCCATCGCCCGAGCCTAGCGAAACGGGCGGTAGGGTCGGGTCATCGACAGCCCGCTGCTCACCTCCTTCCTGCTGCCGGCCGCGATCGCGGTGATCATGTGCAGCCTCGGGATGGAGCTGACCCGGGACGATTTCCGGCGCGTCTTCACGGCGCCGCGCGGGGTCCTGATCGGGATGCTCAACCTCGCCCTGATCGCACCCCTGCTCGCCTTCGCGATGGCGGAGCTGTTCGCCCTGCCGCCCGAGCTGGCGGTCGGGCTGGTCCTGCTCGGGGCCTCGCCCGGGGGAATGATGGCCAACATGCTGACCCACCTCTCGCGTGGGGACACGGCGCTCTCGGTCTCGATGACCGCGATCAGCAGCGTCGCCGCGGTGATCACGGTGCCGCTCTTCCTCTCGCTCTCGACCGGCTACTTCGACGCCGATGTCGGCGACGTCAGCATGCTCGGGGTGGTCGCCCGGGTGCTGGCGATCACGATCGTCCCGGTCGCGATCGGGATGGAGCTGCGGCGGCGGCGGCCTGAGCTGGTCGAGTCGATTCACGCCCGGGTGCGGCGCATCTCCCTCGCCCTCTTCGCCATCGTCGTGCTCGGCGCGATCGCCAGCGAGCACGACACCGTCACCGACCACATCGCCGAAGTCGCCGGCGCCGCGCTCGGGCTCAACCTGGCGGCGATGGCGATCAGCTTCGCGGTCGCCAAGCTGTCCCGGCTCGACGACCGCCAGGCGACCGCGATCTCGCTCGAGCTCGGCGTCCACAACTCCGCCCTGGCGATCGCCGTCGGCGCCTCGCTCGCCCCCGACGTGACGATCCCAGCCGCCGTCTACAGCTCCTTCATGCTCTTCACCGGCGGCGCCTTCGCCTGGACGATGGGCCGCCGCAACCGCGAGGCGGCGTCGCTGACAGAGGCCGACGCGGCCCGGGCGCAGCCGGCCGAGACTTAGACTCCCCTCGCAGCTATCGAGACGGGAAACTCGAACGGAGGAATGGGATGGGACTGAACCTGGCATCGATCGTGACCGAGACCGCCGCCCGGCTGCCGGATAGCCCGGCGATCCGGCTCGGCGAGCACGAGCTCAGCTTCGCCGCGCTCGACGAGGCCAGCGCCCGGCTCGCAACCCTGATGCGCGAGAAGGGGCTGCAGGCGGGCGACCGGGTCGGGGTGATGCTGCCGAACGTCCCCCAGTTCCCGATCGCCTACTACGGCGTGCTGCGCGCCGGCGGCGTCGTGGTGCCGATGAACGTGCTGCTGAAACGGCGCGAGATCGCCTTCTACCTGGAGGACTCCGGGGCGAAGCTGCTGCTCGCCTGGCACGGGTTCGCGGCGGAGGCCGAGGGCGGTGCTGCCGATGCCGGGGTCGAGCTGGTCGAGGTCGAGCCGGCGAGCTTCGCGGCGCTGCTGGCCGAGCACGAGCCGACCCCGGGCCTGGCCGACACCGACGAGGAGGACACGGCGGTGATCCTTTACACCTCCGGCACCACCGGCAAGCCGAAGGGGGCCGAGCTGACCCACCTCAACCTGCTGCGCAACGCCGAGATCTCGGGCTCGACGATGACCGAGGTGCGCGAGGGCGACGTCGTCCTCGGTTCGCTGCCGCTCTTCCACTCCTTCGGCCAGACGGTGAGCATGAACGGCTCCCTGCGCCAGGGCGCCTGCCTCACCCTGCTGCCCAAATTCGACCCCGGCGACGCCCTGGCGACGATCCAGCGCGACGGCGTCACCCACTTCCAGGGGGTGCCGACGATGTACGGGGCGCTGCTGCACCACCCCGAGCGCGAGAGCTTCGACACCTCGACCCTGCGCAGTTGCGTGACCGGCGGCGCCTCGATGCCGGTCGAGGTCCTGCGCGGCTTCGAGGACGCCTTCGAGGCGATCGTGCTGGAGGGCTACGGGCTCTCCGAGACCTCCCCCGTCTCCTCCTCCAACCACCCCGACATGGAGCGCAAGCCGGGCTCGATCGGGACCCCGATCCAGGGAGTCGAGATGAAGGTGGTCGACGAGAACGACGAGGAGGTCGCTCAGGGCGAGGTCGGCGAGATCGTGATCCGCGGCCACAACATCATGAAGGGCTACTGGCAGCGTCCCGACGCGACCGAGGAGGCGATGCGCGGCGGCTGGTTCCACTCCGGCGACATGGCCCGGGTCGACGAGGAGGGCTACTTCTACATCGTCGACCGCAAGAAGGACCTGATCATTCGCGGCGGCTACAACGTCTACCCGCGCGAGGTCGAGGAGGTGCTCTACGAGCACCCGCGGATCCGCGAAGCGGCCGTCGTCGGCATCCCCCACGACGAGTGGGGCGAGGAGATCGGCGCCGCGGTCGTCCTCCACGAGGGCGAGCAGCTCGACCCCGAAGAGGTCAGCGCCTACGTCAAGGAGCGGATCGCCGCCTACAAGTACCCGCGGGTCGTCTGGTTCCTCGAGGAGCTGCCGAAAGGCCCGACCGGCAAGATCCTGAAGCGCGAGATCGAGCCGCCGGCGGCGGTGTGAGCAAGCGCACCGAGCCGTTTTTGGCCAGCCAGCCAGGATCGCGCTAAGGTCCCGTTCCCGGGTTTCTCGACACCAAAAGGAGCAGAGATGAGCGTCGCCTCCCAGAGCCTGATGGCCAACATCACCTACGAGGATCTCTACCGCCGCTGGGAGGGGGGTAACTGGAGTGCCTACGACATCGACATGTCGAAGGACAAAGCCGGCTGGGACTCGCTCAGCGAGATCCAGCGGCGCTCGGCGATGTGGATCTACTCGATGTTCTTCTACGGCGAGGACCGGGTCGCCGACACCCTCGCCCCCTACATCACCGCCGCCCCGACCGAGGAGCAGTCCTACTTCCTCGCCACCCAGCAGGTCGACGAGGTCCGCCACTCGGTCTTCTTCCACCGCTTCTTCAAGGAGATCATCGGGGTCGGGGGCGAGTCGATCGAGCAGACCCTCGCCTCGACCCTGCCGCAGCTGAGCTGGGGCTACCGCGGCGTCTTCGACCGCCTCGACCGGATGGCGGAGGAGCTGCGCAAGGACCGCTCGGTCCCCAAGTACGCGCAGGCGATCACCCTCTACCACCTGATCGTCGAGGGCAGCCTGGCCCAGCCCGGCCAGCACTTCATCGAGGACTTCTTCGCCTCGGAGGAAACGATGCCCGGCTTCAGCGAGGGGATGGCCAACGTCTCCCGCGACGAGCAGCGCCACATCGGCTTCGGCGTCAAGGTCCTCTCCGAGCTGCTGGCCGAGGGCGCTCCCGGCTGGGAGGAGAACCGGGCCGCGGTGACCGAGCTGCTGCGCGAAGTCCTGCCCTACGGCCCGGCCGTCTTCTACCCGCCCAACCTCGACCGCGAGTACACCGAGTGCTACGGCTTCAGCATCGAGGACATCTTCGCCTTCGCGCTCAAACTGATCCGCCAGCGCTGGCGCACGATCGGCTACCCGACCGAGGAGATGCCGCCCGGCGTCTTCCCCTTCGACCCCGACGCCAGCGAGCAGCAGATCGCCGAGAACCAGGTGAAGATGATGATGGGCGGCATCCTCGGCCCGCCCGACGGGCCCGCCCCCAGCTCGACGCCGGAGATGCAGCGGATGTACTTCGACGTGGTCAGCCGCGTCGTCGACCCGAAAGCCGCGAACGGCTCGCCGCTGGTCTACCAGTACCGCTTCAGCGACGCCGAGCCCTGGCACTTGACGATCGACAACGGCTCGACCCGGGCCGAGCCCGGCGAGGCGCCGAACCCGACGCTGGTGATGGAGACCAGCTGGGCCGACTTCGTCTCCACCGCCAAACCGGAAACGAACCCGCTGAAGCTGCTGCTGCAGCGGCGCCTGCGCCCACGCGGCCCGATCCGTGAGATCGCGCGGATGCGCAAGGTCTTCCCCAGCTAGGAGGGTTGCGGCTCTCGCTTGACCTCGGGCCGTTGCGGAGGGTGGGGCACCCTCCCTAACGATTCGGGGTGTGCTCGAAGCTGACGACTACGGCGCGGCTCGTGAGCTGAGGATCTTCGGAGCGTCTGGCTTGGGAGGAGTCGGGTGTCCCTCGTACGAGCGGCGTTAGCTATTCGTACCAGCGCTCCAACTCGGACGGCCGCGCCGCTGCCAGGCGAATAGCCCAGCGAAGGTAGAGGGACACCCGACTCCTCCACGCCACCCACCCGACGCAGGCCTCCGCCTACCTTCCTCGACCGTCGCGGTCCCCGACGAGCTGGGGGCGATGCCGGCCTGGCTGGTCCCCGGCCGCAGCCGCACCTGGGCGATCGTCGTCCACGGCATCAACAGCACGCCGCAGACCGGCCTCCGGGTCGTGCCCACCCTGCACCAGGTCGGGCTGCCGACGCTGCTGATCACCTACCGCGAGGACCTTGGCGCGCCCCCGAGCCCGGACGGCTTCCACCACATGGGCCAGACCGAGTGGCGCGACCTCGGCGCCGCTGCCCGCTACGCGCTCGCCCACGGGGCGCGCCGCCTGGTCCTGGTCGGCTACTCGATGGGCGGCGCAATCGTCTCCCAGTTCATGCAGCGCTCGCCGCTGGCCGGGCGGGTCAGCGGCCTCGTGCTCGAAGCGCCGGCCCTGAATTGGCAGGACATCCTCGAGTTCAACGCGACCGAGATGGGCTTCCCGGCCTTCGCCTCACTCCCGGTCGAGTGGGCAATCGGGACCCGCATCGATGCCGACTGGGAGAGCCTCGACGCGCTCCGCCACCCCGAAGACTTCCAGCTCCCGGTCCTGCTCTTCCACGGCACCGAGGACGACCTCGTACCGATCTCGACCAGCGACCAGTTCGCGGAAGAGCTGCCGCGCTGGGTCACCTACTTCCGCATCCCCCGCGCCGGCCACACCCAGGCCTGGAACGTCGATCCCCCGCTCTACGAACGCCGCCTCGGCGACTTCCTGCATCGCGTGGTTCCTTAGGGACACATAGCGTCCAAAAGGAACCACGGAACGGGAAGCTCAGGAGATCGGCGGGCGCTTGTCGGCCCAGGGGCGCTCGGCCTCGATCTGGGCGGCGAGCGAGAGCATGGTCTCCTCAGCCCCGGGCCGGCCGATGATCTGGACCGAGAGCGGCATGCCGTCGGCGGCGAAGCCGGCCGGGACCGCCATCGCCGGGTTGCCGAGATGGTTCCAGGGGATGCAGTACGGATAGAAGCGGCTCATCCCGAGCACCGTGTACAGGGCGCCGTGTCCCTCCCAGCGCCGCACCGGCAGCGCCGTGCCGCCCATCACCGGCGTCATCAGCACGTCGTGGGTGTCGAAGATCGCGTTGACGCGGGCGGCGTCGGCCTCGCGCCCGCGCTTCGCCGCCTCAAACACCTTGGTGGGGATCAGGCGGCCGAGCTGGGCGAAGCCGCGGGTGCGCCGTTCCAGCCGGCCGGGCTCCGGCACCCGGGCGAAGTCTTCGGCGATGCCGCGCAGGTAGCGGGGCACCGAGTTGTTGCCAAGCATCCCCCACTCCGGGTCCCGCTGGACGGTCTCGTGACCGAGCGAGCGCAGCAGCTCGGCGGTCTCGGCGACCGCCCCTTTGGCGACCGCGTCGACGGTCGGCGGCGCGGCGGCGCGCGGCGCCAGGGTCGAGTAGGCGACGCGGAGCTTGCCCGGCGCCGTCCTCGCCGCCTCGACGAAGGGCCGCTCCGGCGGGGGCGGGGCCCCCGGCTCCTCGGAGCCGCCACTGGTGACATCGAGCCAGAGCGCGGTGTCGAGCACGCTGCGGCTGACGCAGCCGTTGACCGAGAGCCCGTTCCAGTGCTCGCGGTCGGGGGCGAGCGAGATTCGGCCGCGGGTCGGCTTCAGCCCGAAGAGGCCGCAGCTGGAGGCGGGGATGCGGATCGAGCCAGCGCCGTCGGAGGCGGAGGCGATCGGGACCAGACCGGCGGCGACCGCGGCGGCACTGCCGCCGCTGGAGCCGGCGGGGGTGCGCTGCGGGTCCCACGGGTTGCGGCTGACGCCCCAGGTCGCGGACTCGGTGAAGCCGCAGATCGCCAGCTCCGGCAGCAGCGTCTTGCCGACCACGATCGCGCCGGCCTCGCGCAGCCGCCGCACCATCTCCGAGTCGGCCGTGGCCGGGTCGGGGAAGCCGTCGGTGCCGTGGGTGGTCTGCTCGCCGGCCAGGTCGGTCGAGTCCTTGAGCGCGATCGGCACGCCCAGCAGCGGTCGCTCGTCGCCGGCCTTGAGCCGCGCCTCGGCCTGCTCGGCTTCGAGCAGCGCCCGCTCGGCCAGCACGACCCGGAACGAGTTCAGTTGCGGGTCGAGGCGCTCGATCCGCTCCAGGTGCAGCCGCACCAGCTCGGTCGGCGAGATCTCCCCCGCCCGCACCATCTCCGCCTGCCGCGCCGCGCCGGCGAAAGCGATGTCCTGGTCAGCCATCGGCCGATCCTACGCGGCCGGGGCGAGCGCGATCAAGCCTCGGCGGGCTTCGGCTCGGGGCTGCCGCTCTCGAAGCTGAGGTCGGGCAGGGCGCGGTCGAGCCAGGAGGGCATCCACCAGTTCCACTTGCCCATCAGCTTCATCGCCGCCGGCACCAGGATCAGCCGCACCAGGGTCGCGTCGAGGGCGATCGCGATCGCGCAGCCGAGCCCCAGCTCCTTGATCGAGGGAACTCCCGTAAGGACGAAGACGGCGAAGACCGAGCTCATGATCAGCGCCGCCGAGGAGATCGTGCGAGCGCTGGAGGCGAGCCCCTCGGCCACCGCCCGTTCGTTGTCGCCGTGGGCGAGGTAGCGCTCGCGGATCCGCGACATCAGGAAGACCTCGTAGTCCATCGAGAGGCCGAAGACGATCGCGAAGATCAGCGGCACGTTGATCGTGTCGAGTGCGCCGAGGCTTTCGAAGCCGAGCACGCTGTCGAGCCAGCCCCACTGGAAGACGGCAACGAGGACACCGAAGGCCGCCCCGATCGAGAGCAGGTTCATCAGCACCGCCTTCAGCGGCAGCAAGAGCGAGCGCAGCATCACCATCAGGACGAGGAAGCTGAGCGCGAGGACGAAGCCGACGATCTTCCAGAAGGAGCCGGAGATCTGGACGCGTACGTCCTCGGTGCGGGCGGTTTCGCCGCCGACGTCGACGCTCGCGCTGGCCGCCAGGGCGGTGGCCGGGATGAAGGACTCGCGCAGCCGCTCGACCAGAGCGGTGGCCGCGTCGGAGTCGCTGGGGGCGTTCGAGGTCGCCTCGATCAGGACGGCCCGCTCGGCGTAGACCGGCGCGGCGACCGAGCTGACGCCCGGCTGCCCGTTCAGCTCGCGGGCGAACTCGGCGACCGCGGCGCGATCGGGGGCGGCGCCGAAGGAGGCGACGATCTCGATCGGGTCGGCGCCGCCGCCGAGCTGGGCGGAGGCGAGTTCGTTGCCGACCCGGACGTCGCTGTCCTTGGGGAACTGCTCGAGCGCGGTGGTGCCGGTGTCCATCGAAAGCACCGGCGAGGCGAGCACCAGCAGGATCGCGGCGGAGCCGACCGCGGCGGCGACCGGGCGCTGCATCACGCGTCGCGCCCACCTGTCCCAGAAGCCGGGGCCCGCGGGCGTCGCCGCGGCTGCGGCGGTGGCGCCAGCAGTCTCGGCGCGGCGCGGACGCCGCAAAATCGTGTGCTTGGTGAAGCGCAGGACCCTGGCGACGATGCCGCCCGGCATCACCCGGTCGCCGAGCATCGCGATCAGCGCCGGCAGCAGGGTCGTGGCGGTGAGGATCGAGACCGCGACGACGGTCATCGCGCCCAGCGCCATCGAGCGCAGCGCCTGGTTGTCGACCATCCAGAGGCCGGCGAGGGAGACGATCACGGCGAGGCCGGAGAAGGCGACGGCAAGACCGGAGGTGGAGAGCGCCTCGGCCCGGGCGGCGTCGCAGTCGCGGCCGGCTTGGCGCTCCTCGCGGTAGCGGGCGAGGATGAAGAGCGAGTAGTCGACGGCGACGCCGATCCCGATCATCGAGGCCATGTTGGTGACGAAGACCGAGGTCGTCATCTGCAGCGAGATGAAGTAGATGAGGGCACCGGTGACGATCACGCTGACGAAGCCGAGCGTCAGCGGCAGCGCCGCGGCGGCGAGCGAGCCGAAGATGACCAGGAGGATCAGCGCCACGAGCGGGAAGCCGCTCGCCTCCGCTTTCTGCAGGTCTTCCTTGGAGAGCTCCTGCATCCCGGCCCAAACCGTCGGCTGCCCAGCCAGGTAGGTCGTCACCCCGGCGCTGACCGTGCCGGGGTCAAGCGCTTCGCGCAGTTCGGTGGCGGGGTCGATCAGGTCGTCGGGCGAGACCGAGCTGACCAGCGGCAGCACGGTGCTGTCCTGCCGCTGCAACTGCGCCTCGCCGCGGCGGGCGACCGGCGGCGGCAGGGCGATGCCCTCGATCTCGGCGACCTCGCTGCGGACGCGCTCGACCGCGGCAGCGCGCTCGCCGGCGCTCGCGCCCGGCTCGGCCCGCAGCAGCACCGCCACCCCACCCGACTCGCCGGCGAAGACGCCCTGCATCGAGTCGACGACCGCCTTCGACTGGCTGCCGGGGACGTCGAAGCCGCCGCCGGTCAGGTGCTCGGTCTGTTTGGCGGCGAAGGGAAGGGCGAGGGCAACGATCAGGACCCAAGCGGCGAGAACCCAGCGGCGGCGCCGGCCGAGAACTGTCGCGAGTCGGTTCATTGCGTCGCGCATTGGCTGGTTGGCCAGTCTTCCCGAAAGGCGACTATTGGTCTGTGCGTGCCATCACGCTCGACCCGAAACGGCTGGAATCGGCCAGCGCTACTCGGAGACGAGCAGGTAGCGAGCCGAGGCGGCGCCGGCCTCGAAGGCGGCGGAGTTGTCGCGCTCGGGGTCGGAGAGCGCCTGCAGGGCGAAACCGTCGGCGAGCGCGAACAGGTAGGAGACGATCGCCTCCCCCCCGAAGCGCAGCTTCAGCACGCCCTCGCTCTGCTTCGCCTCCAGCACCTCGGCGACGTGGGAGCGGGTGCGCTCGAACAGCTGCCCGACCTCGCGCTGGATGTCGGGGTTGCGGCGGCCGGCGCTGAACAGCTCGTAGAGCAGGAGGAAGAAGCCCGGCTCGTTCTCGATCATGTCGGTGAGGCTGGCGACGAGCACGTCGAGGACGTCGTCGACCGTCTGCGCCCGGGCCAGGCGCTCGTCCAGGCGGGCGACGCGGATCTCGGTGTCGCGGCGCACCACCTCGACCAGCAGCCGCTCCTTGGTCCCGAAGTAGTAGTGGAGCAGGCCACGGCTGACCCCCGCCTCGCGGGCGACGTGCTCGAAGGTCGAGCCGGCGGCGCCGCGGCGGGCAACGCTGACGCGCATCGCGTCGACGATGCGCTGCGCCTTGTCGCCGCTCAGCTCGCGCTCTTTGGTTGCAGCCTCCATGTAACAGCCAGTCTAGGGAGAGGGACGGGCGGCAGAGCCGTCCGTCCCCGTCCGCCTACGAACCGTTGATCGAGGTGGTGGAGGTGTACTCGAACTCCTCTTCGGCGCCGAAGAGGGCGTCGAGCACGGCCTTGCGGGCCCCCTCGCTGACTGCCAGGGCGACCACGGCGCCGATCAGCGCGATCAGCAGCACCTTGCCGAACCCGTGCTTCTTCTTCGGCGGCTTGCGCAGGCGATCAGAGGCCTCTTTGAGGCTCTCGGCCGCGTTGCGCAGGTCCTTCTGGACCTTCTTGTCGCTGGTCACGGCCTTGACCGTGCCCTTGCCGTTGCCGGTGGCGCGACCATAGGCACCCTTAGCGGCCTCGAAGGCGTCGCGCAGGCTGTCGCGCAGCTCTTCGTCCTCGATCAACCGCTGCACGTAGGGGTTCTCACGGGCGGTGTCATAGATGTCGGTGGCGCGGGTGGCCGTCGTTTTGCTCATACCTTCTCCTCGCTGGTCTGCGGATCCTTGCGCAGCTTATACCCGAACTTGGTACGCCCTACCCCGGGCCGATGCCGTCCAGAAGGACCCCGACGCTGCGGAACCCGAGCTGCGCCTCCCTCACCTCGCGCAGCCGCAGCGGCGCCAGGCCGGGACCGGGCAGCTCGTAGTGGCGGATGAAGAGGCGGCCGACCCGCTCGCGCGAGGTTTCCCGGAAACCTGGCCCGAGCAGCCGCCGCGGCGGGGGCGGCACCACACCGTCGGAGATGAAGTCGATTTCGTGGACCAGCCAGTCGTAGCCTTCGACCGGGAAGGCCTGGAAGGCCCCGGTCGAGAGGTAGTAACGCAGCGAGGCCGAGCCCAGCACCCAGCTGACCGAGGCCCGCGGCGCCTCCGGCTCGCCGACCCTGGCGGCGACGGCGCGCCAGTCGGGCCGCTGCAGGGCGGGGTCAACGCTGGCCCAGACCGAGAATCCGAGCGAGTAGACGAGGAAGACGGCGCCGATCGCGGTCCCGAGCCGCCGCGCCGCCGGCAGGGTGACGCCGATCGCGACCGCGACCAGCAGCGGCACCAGGGCCGGGATCACGTTGCGGGCGAGGACGAAGTCTTTGGCGCCCGGGATCAGCGCCAGCGCCAGCGGGATCCCGATCGCGGCCGCCGCCAGGCTGAGCGGCAGCGCCGCCGCCCGCCGCTCCGCCCGGGTGCCGCGGATCGCGATCAGCGCCAGCGCCGCCAGGGCCAGCGCCAGCGGCAGGAAGGAGTGCTCGGGGTGCGGGTGGCGGGCGATGATGTCGGTGGTCTCGCCGGTGACGAAGGTCGCCGCGGTCTCCCAGAGCCGGTGCCCGAGGCTGAAGTTGCCGATCCATTCGGCGTGGGCGAGCGAGGTCTGGTGGTAGGCCAGCGGCGCCAGGGCGAGGGCGAAGAGGCCGAGCACTCCCAGCCCCGGCAGGCTGGCGCGGCGGCGGCGGGCAAGCAGCCAGACCATCTCGGCCGCGATCGGGAAGAAGGCGAAGTAATGGGTGGCGAGGGCGAGCCCGGAGAAGAGCCCCCAGAGGACGAAGTCGCGGCGCTCGCCGCGACGCAGGGCGCGGGCGCAGTAGAGCAGCGAGAGCGAGCAGAGCAGGACCAGCAGGGCGTAGGCGCGGGCCTCCTGCGAGTACCAGAGCAGCATCGGGCTGACCGCGACCAGGGCGGCGACCCAGAGCCCGGTACGGCGCCCGTGCAGCTCACGCCCGACGAGGACGGCGACCGGAACGGTCGCCACCCCGGCCACGGCCGAGAGCGAGCGCAGCCCCCACTCCCCCGTCCCAGTTAGCTGGGTCCAGAACCAGGCCAGCGCGTAGTAGAGCGGCGGCGCCGACTCGCTGAACCCGACCGCGTCCATCGCGTGGAAGAAGCTGCCGCGGAGGACGCGGCTGGCGGTGACGATCTCGTCGTGGTGGTAGGCCTGGACGCCGAGCGTGGCGAAGCGGAGGACGGCGGCGAACGCGGTCAGCCCGGCGACAATCCAGAAGGTGCGCGAGCGAGCGCGGGCGGCGGCGCGGACCGACTGCGCGAGCGAAGCAGGGCCTCCCCGGCCGATGGTCGCCGCCTCCATCGGCTAGGAGAGCGCGACGTCGAGCGCTGCCGAGACCTCGTCGACGTAGGCGAACTCGAGCTTGCCGAGCTCGTGCTTGGGGATCTCCTCGACATCGCCCTGGTTGCGACCAGGGACGATCACCCGCTTGATGCCGGCCCGCTGCGCGGCCAGCGACTTCTCCTTCAGCCCGCCGATTGGCAGCACCTGGCCGGTCAGCGTCACCTCGCCGGTCATCGCCACATCGTTGCGGACCGGGCGGCCGCTGATCAGCGAGGCGAGCGCGACGGTCATCGCCACCCCGGCCGAGGGCCCGTCCTTGGGCACCGCCCCGGCCGGGACGTGGATGTGGATGTCGTGCTCGGCGAACCAGCTCTCCTCCAGCTTCGGCGCGACCTCGGTCCAGTGGCCGCGGATCCAGGAGAGCGCCGCCTGCGCCGACTCCTTCATCACATCGCCGAGCTGGCCGGTGATCGTCAACCGGCCGGAGCCGGGCATCGCGGTCGCCTCGATAAACAGCACGTCACCGCCGGTCGGAGTCCAGGCCAGGCCGGTGGCGACCCCGGGTGACTTGGTGCGGCGGCGCTGCTCGGCGAAGACACGGCGGCGCCCGAGCAGCTCGCGCGCTTTCTTGCCGGAGACCTTGACCTTGCCCTTGGCCTTGCCTTCGGCGACGTCGCGGGCGACTTTGCGGCAGATCGTCCCGATCTGGCGCTCGAGGCTGCGGACACCGGCCTCGCGCGTGTACTCCTCGATGATCGCGGTCAGGGCCGCGTCGGCGAACTCGATCTGGGAGGTCTTCAGGCCGTTGTCGCGGATCTGGCGCGGGACCAGGTAGCGGCGGGCGATCTGGCGCTTCTCCTCGACCGTGTAGCCGGAGAGCTCGATCGTCTCCATGCGGTCGAGCAGCGGCCCCGGGATCGTGTCGAGCACGTTGGCGGTGGCGATGAAGACGACGTCGGAGAGGTCGAAGTCGAGGTCGAGGTAGTGGTCGCGGAAGGTGTCGTTCTGGGCCGGGTCGAGCACCTCCAGCATCGCTGAGGCGGGATCGCCGCGGAAATCGGAGCCCATCTTGTCGATCTCGTCGATCATGAAGACGGGGTTGCGGGTGCCGGCGTCGCGCAGGGCGCGGATGATCGTTCCCGGCAGTGCCCCTATGTAGGTGCGCCGGTGGCCGCGGATCTCGGCCTCGTCGCGGACGCCGCCAACCGAGATCCGCTCGAACTCACGCCCCAGCGCCTTCGCGATCGAGCGGCCGAGGCTGGTCTTGCCGACCCCGGGCGGGCCGACGAAGCAGAGGATCGGGCCGGGCGAGTCGGGGTTGAGCTTGCGCACCGCCAGGTACTCGAGCAGGCGCTCCTTGATCTTTTCGAGGTCGTAGTGGTCCTCGTCGAGAACCTTGCGGGCGTGCTTGATGTTGAGGTTGTCCTCGGTCTCCACTGACCAGGGCAGCTCCACCATCCACTCCAGGTAGGTGCGGATGACGCCGTGCTCGGCTGCCGCCGGCGGCAGCTTCTCCAGCCGGGATAGCTCGCGTTCGGCCGCTTTCAGCGCGTGCTCGGGCAGCTCCGCTTCCTCGATCCGGGCGCGCAGTTCGTTCGCTTCGGCGAGCTGCTCGTCCTCCTCGCCGAGCTCGTCCTGGATCGCTTTCAGCTGCTGGCGCAGGAAGAACTCGCGCTGCCCTTTGTCGATCTCCGACTGCACCTGGGTCTGGATCTGGGTGCCGAGCTGGACCACCTCGAGCTCGCGGGCGAGGATCCGCGAGAGGTGGCGCAGCCGTTTGGCGACGTCGGCCTCCTCCAGCAGTTTCTGCTTCTCCTCGGTGCCGATCCGCAGGGCGCCGGCGATCAGGTGGCCGAGCGCGGTCGGGTCCTCGATGTTGGCGACCGCCATCTGCAGCTCCTCCGGCAGATAGGGGATCTGCTCGATGATCGAGGAGAAGGTCGTCTGCACGTTGCGGGTCAGCGCCTCCAGCTCGGCGCTCGGCTCGCTGACGTCGGGCATCTCCTCGATCCGCGCCATCAGGTAGGGCTGCTCGGTTAGGTAGGAGCCGAGCCGGACCCGCTGCGTGCCCTGGACGAGGATCCGCAGCGAGCCGTCCGGAACTTTGATCATGCGGGCGACGATCCCGACCACGCCGACGTCGTAGAGCCCGTCCGGGCCGGGCAGCTCATCCTCGGGGTCGCGGGCGGCGACCATGACCAGCATCCGGTTGCTGCCGAGCACGTCGTCGACCAGCTTGATCGAGCGCTCCTGCACCACCGCCAGCGGGGTCAGCGTGTCGGGGAAGGTGACGGTGTCGCGCAGCGGCAGCACCGGCAGCGCTTCCGGCAGCGGCTGGTTGACGAGGATTGCGTCGTCGGCGTCGAGCGGTGAGTCGACCACCTCGAGGACGGGCGAGGAGCCCTCCACTACTTCCGCCCTATCGGCACCCGGCGGGTGGTCTCGGTGGGATCGCGCAGCGGCAGCTCGATCTTCAGCATCCCGTCTTCGTAGGTGGCCTTGGCCCGCTCGGCGTCGACCTCGACCTGGAGCTCGACCACGCGGCGGAACGGCCCGCTCGGGATCTCCACCTGCTGGTACACCCGGCCCTCGGTCTCCTGCACCGGCCGCTCCCCCACGATCGCGAGGTGCCGACCGCTGACCTCGATCCCGACCTCGCTCAGCTCGACCCCGGCCAGGTCCACCTTGACCACGGCCTGCTGCGGTTCACCGCAGTAATAGACATCGACGTTGGGCGAGAAGCCGCTGCTGCGGCGGGCCACATACCTCCCCCGCCCCCAGGCGTCCCCCATCATCTGGTCCATCTCGCGGCGCATGCGGGCGAAGTCGGCGAAAAGATCGCGTTGGGGCACGGGCGAACCATAGCCAGGGTGGAACTCCAGAAGGCCGCCAAGGGCCGGTACCCCTGTGCGGGAATTCAGTCGCGCGCCCTAAAGGGCGCAGCTCCGGATGTTGCTGCGCGCCTATGGCGCGCAGGAATCAGATTGCATATCGCGCGCTTCGCG